>DAOUFU010000189.1:0-32222 GCA_034429275.1 Anaerolineae bacterium
ACGATTTGTGCCACAGGGCAGGGCCGGTCAGCGAATCGTCGCATGGCTGGCCCTGTGTTTGATTGTTGGATTTGCGGTCACAGTCTACCTGTCGATGAGCCTGGCGGTTAGTGCTGATCCGCTGCTTTTTCCGCTCGACGATTCCTACATCCATTTCAACTATGCACGCCAGTTGGCGCACGGTCACCCGATGGTGTATTCACCTGGCGATCCCCCCACCTCTGGCGGCACCAGCCTGGTTTATCCTGCGTTACTGGCATTGGGGTACCTGGTGGGCTTCGAGGGTTGGGCGCTGTCGTACTGGGCACTGGGCCTGGGCGCGATGAGCTTCCTGGGATCGGCGTGGCTGGTGTACGAAATCGCGCGTAACACCCCGTTAGTGCCGACAGATAGCGAAAGTCATACCATCGCTCTGCTGCTGGCGCTGGCCTACGCGGTGTCCGGTCCGCTGGTCTGGGCGGCCCTAAGCGGGATGGAAACTGCTCTGTTTTTGTTTTCCGTGCTGCTGACCTTGTATGCGCTGCAAAATGACAATTTTCGGATGATGATTGGCGCGGCACTTATGGCGGTGGGTCTGCGCCCGGAGGGAAGCCTGATTACCACCGTAGCGCTGCTGGCATGGCTTGCCATGCATCCGCTGCCGGTAGGCAGACCTGCGCGGTTCCGGTTGGCGATGGGGCTGGCGCTGCCAGCCGTGGCCATGGCGGTTCAGCCGGTGATTAACTGGGCGGTGACGGGCAGTGCATCGTCATCGGGAATGCAGGCGAAATCGCACCTGGCGAACGGGAGCATCCCACTTTCGAAGCGAGTCGAAACTATTCTGGAGCAGTGGGTCCGGCTGTGGCGCGAGATGCTTTCTGGCAGGAACCCGGAACAGGGAGAGTATCTGTCGGTCCTGGTTGTCGTAATGGCGCTGCTGGCTTTCGGCTGGATGCTGGCTGGTGCCTGGAAGCTGCGGCGGGTGCGTTCCTGGCGGGAGGTTGCCAGGCAGATGAGTGTTCCGGCAGTCATGTTGGCCTGGATGATCGGCTTGTCGGCGGCGGTGGCTGTGCTGGATACGGCTTTCTGGCAGTTCAAGCGCTATCAACTGCCGATCATGGCGCTGTTTTTCCCGGCGGCTGCCTGGGGGACGGCGCTCTTTGGTGGGCGCATGGTCTCGCGGACGGGTACGCGCTGGGTGCGGTGGGTTGTTCCAGCGATCATCTGGGTCTCATCGGCCTGGACGCTGATCGCTTTCGCAGGCTACTACCAGGGAAATGTGCGTGTTGTGCGCGATCAACAGGTGAAGATGGCGCAGTGGGTCCGCGAGCATGTGCCGCAGGAAACGCGGCTGGGTGTGCACGATGTCGGATTACTGCGCTATTTTGCAGAACGCCCGTTGTATGACGTAGTGGGCCTGACAACACCGGGACCGGCGGCTTCGTGGCGGCAAGGACCTGGCACGATCTACGAGCATATGGCGAGCAGTCAGTATCGTCCAGAGCTGTTCGCCATATATCCTGCCGTTCAGGGATTGGGCTATCTGGTGGATGCAGGGGTATTTGGCAGGGTTTTGGCCGAATTCCAGGTCGATTTACCCCGAAATACGGTGGCTTCGGCAGCGGATTATCAGGCTGTATACGAGGCAGACTGGTCGGACACACGCCAGGATGAACAAATCGCGCAGGTCTCTACTCTCGATTATCTTGCCCAGATGGGGAAACTGGCCCTGGTTGACCAGGTCGATGTGGCAAACCTGAACAGCGAAGCCGCGCATCATTACCGCTGGTGGCAGGATGAACTGCCCTCAGGGTTTGTTACCGAAGTGTATCGTCACACCTATTATGCCTGTGGACTCTCTGACGCAGCCGGGTGCCGTGCGACTGATGGCGGGCGCGTGCTTACCGGGGGCGAGGAGTTCACGATACGCACAATTCCGGGGCAAGATGTGCTGCTGGTGACCCGCGTCCATGGGCGTGTGAGCGCTCCGCTGTTGGTCTCGTGGGCGGGTGGGCGACAGTCAGCCAGAAGCACCCAGCCGCAAATGCCGGGGCATTGGACTGAGATCGTCACTCTGCTGCCCGGCGAGTCGATCACATCGGAGATGACTCGTATCCGCATCGAACGCGATAAAGGAACTGCCGGGGTGTACCTGCCCTATTATCACTGGGCTTATCAAGGGCAGTTTGTTCCCCAGGAAGCCGCCGATTCGCCAATCTTCGCAGCGTTCGGAGAGTCCGGGTCGATTCGGCTGAACCGCGTTACAATTACAGAAGAATCGGGTCACATCCGAGTGGATGCAGCCTGGAGCAAGGTCGGCGATCTGCCGGCTGCGGACGGCGTGTTGTTTCTGCACCTGTATCCAGAAGATGCCCTGGCCAGCCCGCCCGTTGCCCAGATGGTTCAGCGCCCGCATCATGGGGTGCTGCCGCCCGAAAACTGGCTGCCCGGCCTGGTCGAAGATTCGTATACACTCGCTCTGCCGGAGGATTTGCCCGCAGGGCGGTACCGGCTGGCGTTGGGGTTCTACGACGCGATCAGCGGCAGCCGCTACCAGGTACAATCGGATGAATTTGCCGTGGATGACCGGCGGTTGTTTGTCGGCGAAATTGTTATTGAGGAGTCAAGGCAGTGAAAATTGCGTTTATGCTCAATGGTGAAGCGGTCGAGCTTGATGCAGCGCCCAACGAATCTTTGCTGAGACTGCTGCGCCGTCATGGTGTCTTTGGCGTTAAATATGGCGATTCATCCGGCGAGAGTGGTGCGGATGTTGTGTTGGTCGATGGACAGCCGGTGATCGCGGGCATTATGCTGGCGGCCCAGGTTGAGGGCCGAAAGGTCGTTACGATTGAGGGGATCGGGGGCGCTCAGGAACGCGGCTGGCGTGGTTCTGGACCGCTGCATCCGCTGCAGGTGGCATTCATCGAAACAGGCGCGATCCAGTGTGGGTATTGCACTCCCGCTATGGTGTTAGCGGCCAAGGCATTGTTAGATCGCACGTTGAACCCCACAGAGCGAGAAGTGCGCGAAGCGCTGGCGGGTGTCCTGTGCCGTTGTACCGGCCATGTCAAGCCGGTTGAGGCGGTGTTGCGTGCGGCGGCCAGAATGCGAGGCGAGGAGGTTCCGCCGATTGAAGGGGCGCCGGGCATTCCTGCACCTACTGGGTTGTTCACTGTACCAGGTCGGCAGCGAGATGATATGCCGCCCGAACCGATGGGTGTGGGGGATGAGGGTTCTGGGACCAGTACGCGGGTGCTGCCCGTGATGATCGTTGCCCCGGAGGTGGATACACTCCAGCAGGTAGGCAAACCCGCCCACAAAGTGGATGCTCGCAAGCTGGTTCAGGGCAATCCGGCGTTCACCGATGACATCGAGCTGCGGGGAATGTTGGTGGGCAAACTGCTGCTCAGTCCTCACGCGCACGCACGAATCACCCGGATCGATGCCAGCCGGGCGCGGGCACTGCCAGGTGTTCATGCCGTCCTCACCCACGAAGACCTGCCGCGTGTTGCATATACGACTGCAGGGCAGAGCCACCCAGAACCGGGGCCGCACGACAACTTCAGCCTGGACAGCCGGGTGCGCTTCGTAGGTGATCGTGTGGCGGCGGTGGCAGCGGAGACCGAGGAAATCGCGCTGCGTGCGCTGGACCTGATCGACGTGGAATACGAGGTGCTGCCAGCGATCTTTGACCCGCGCGAAAGTATGAAACCCGGCGCGCCTATCCTGCACGATGAACCAGAAAGCTGGCATATCGAGGACAAATCCCGGAATCTTGCCGCGGTCATCGAATGGGAAGTAGGGCGGGTTGCTGATGGTTTCGCACAGGCGGACCGCATCTTCGAGGATACCTATTACAGCCCAAAGGTACAGCAGACGCCGATTGAGCCACACGTGGTGGTCACCTGGTGGGACGAGGATGATCGTCTGGTGATCCGCACCAGCACCCAGGTTCCGTTCCATGCGCGGCGCATTTTGGCCCCTGTGTTAGGGCTGCCGGAGAAGCGTATCCGTGTGATCAAACCACGAATCGGCGGCGGTTTTGGCGTCAAGCAGGAAGTGTTGATCGAGGACATCTGTGCGCATTTGACCATCGTCACGGGACGCCCGGTACGCCTGGAATATACGCGCCAGGAGGAATTCTATGCCAGCCGTTCGCGGCACCCGATGGTAATCACATTAAAAACGGGCGTGACCTACGATGGTCGGATTGTGGCGAACGAGATGTATCTGTTAAGCGATACAGGTGCGTATGGCTCGCACGCGATGACGGTTGCGGGCAATACCGGCCACAAAGCGATGGCGCTGTATAATGCGCCAAACATCAAATTCCACACCGACGTGGTGTATACCAATACGCCGCCCAGTGGGGCTTATCGAGGGTATGGTGTGCCACAGGGCTTTTGGGCGGTTGAGCAGCATATCGAGCATATCTGCCGAGAAATGGGCTTCGATTCACTCGATTTCCGACTGAAGAACGCGATCAAAGCCGGCGATGAGCACCCGGTGAGCAAAGCGTGGAGCGAGGGGCGCGAAGGGGCACCGGAGTATATCCAGTCGTGTGGATTGGCCGAATGTGTGGAACAGGGTGCTGCCGCGATTGACTGGGCCAGCAAGTATAATAACCCGCAGTGGCATCTTGTACCGGGACAACCCCACCTGCGGCGCGGAATCGGCGTGGCAACGGTCATGCAGGGCACGGCTATTCCGCGACTGGATATGGGGGCGGCCAGCATCAAGATCAATGATGATGGATCGTTCAACTTGCTGGTCGGCGCGACCGACCTGGGAACCGGGTCGGATACTGTGCTGACGCAAATGGCAGCCGAGGTACTAGGCTGCCCGCCGGAGGATTTTATCACCTATTCGTCGGATACAGATTTTACACCGTTTGACAAAGGGGCCTACGCTTCGAGTACGACGTATATTTCGGGACGGGCGACAGTAGTGGCGGCGGAGAAGGTCGCGGCGCAGATGCGCCAGGTTGCTGCTCGCCTGTTGAATGCCCAGGGCAACGGTGCCCCCGTCGCTCCCGATGACCTTGTTCTGCGCGACCGGGCGGCTCATGCGCCAGATGGCCGTAGTGTGACGCACCGCGAGATCGCACTCAGCAGTTTGCATCACGAGGATCAGCAGCAGATCATGGCCGTGGGCAGCTATGTCAGCCCGGATTCGCCGCCCCCATTCGCCGCACAATTTGTGACCATTACGTTGGATATTGAGAGCGGCCAGTTTACGGTCGATGAGATGGTCATGGCGGTGGATGGTGGTGTGATCATCAACCCGCTGACTGCCAGCGGTCAGATCGAGGGCGGCATGGTCCAGGCTTTGGGTTATGGTCACTGCGAGGAAATGGTTTTCGACGCTCAGGGGCAAATGCTGAATGCCCGGTTCGGGCCGTACAAAATCTACCGGGCTGATGAGATGCCAGAGATGAAAGTGATCTTCGTCGAGACCTATGAACCTACCGGCCCGTTTGGTGCGAAGGCTGTTGCGGAAATTCCGCTGGACGGTGTTGGGCCTGCGCTGGCCAATGCGCTCTATGATGCAGCGGGGATCCGGGTGAAGGATGGGCCGCTGCTGCCCGAAAAAGTATGGCGTGCTCTGCGTGCTCGCGAGCGTGAAGTAGGGCTGGAACAGGCGTGAACGAGAGCCGTGCGGTTTTTGAAGCGGCCCTGACTGCTCAGCGTGATGGACGTCCGGCGGTATTGGTGACAATCATCCGCACACAAGGGTCGGTCCCCCGGCAGGCAGGTTGCAAAATGCTGGTATGGGCGGACGGTGGCATTGTGGGTACGGTGGGCGGTGGAGAAGTGGAGGCGCTCGCGATTCGTGAAGCGCTGGCCGCGCTGCATGAATCGCAGCCGCGCACGATAAGCCATAATCTGCTGAACGGTTGCGCGGGTGCAGTGGAGCAGTCTGGCGGAACGGTGGAATTGTTCATTGAGCCACTGCCGCTGCCACCCACCTTGATTGTTTATGGTTGTGGGCATGTAGGTCGCGCGCTGGCTGAGCTGGCGAAATGGATGGAATTCCGCGTCATTGTGGCAGATGCCCGTCCTGGCTACGCAGTTCCAGAACGAGTGCCCGGCATGGATGGTTATGTGGAAGCTTCGCCGCGCGATTTGGTTCAGCAGGTGAGACTGGGGCCGCAAACAGCAGTGGCTTGTCTGACACGCGGCTTGATCATCGACCAGGACTTGATCCCGGCACTGCTGGAGTCAGACGCCGGCTATATTGGGGTCATTGGAAGCGCCAAACGTTGGATGTCAACTGCTGAAGCCCTGGTGGGGCAAGGTATCGGACGCGAGACCTTGCAGCGCGTGTATTCGCCGATCGGATTGAACCTCAAGGCAGAGACTCCCAAAGAGATCGCGCTGAGTATCATGGCTGAGATCGTCATGGTGCTGCGTGGTGGAAATGGGCGATCTATGGGGCAGGCAGATCGTTCGAGGTCAGGCGAATCCGGAATAGCGGAACAGTAGTAGAGAATGGTGGAACGCAGTGAAGATTTTGGCGGTGAGTGACGTTGAACTGCCACAGATGCTGGGCGTCGAATACTTGACGTGCAAGTATGGCGATACAGATATTCTGATCAGCTGCGGCGATATGCCTGCCAGCTACCTGGAATTCATCTCAACGGCGCTCAATCTGCCACTGTTTTTCGTGCGCGGTAATCATGATACAAATTATGTCCCGCCGAATCCCGGTGGACAAGATCTCCATATGCGGGTTGTACGTTATCAGGGCATCACATTGGCCGGCCTGGAGGGCTCGATTCGCTATAATGATGGGGCGATCCAGTATACGCAGGGTGAGATGCTGCTGATGGTAATGCGATTGATGCCACGCTTGCTGTGGATGCGACAACAGCGAGGCTTCAGCGTGGACCTGATGGTGACGCACTCACCGCCAGAAGGCATTCATGATATTCCTGAAGACTACGCGCACCGGGGGTTTAAGGCGTTGTGCTACCTGATGGTGTGGGCGCGGCCCCGGTATCTGCTGCACGGACATGTGGATACATGGGACCGACGGAGGCCGCGCGAGACTGACTTTGGCCAAACCAAGGTATTGAACGTCAATCCCTACATGGTGTTGGAGATATAATCGACCTTAAGCAGGCTAACATACGGCGAAAAGAGACTATGTGGCAGAATTACTTCAGCGTGGCTTCGGTAAGTGAAGCGCTCGATTTGCTGGCTGAATATGGCCAACGAGCGCGAATTGTGGCCGGTGCAACCGACCTGATCATTGAGCTGGAGCGCGGGCAGCGACCAGGGGTCGATACCCTGATCGATATCACGCGGGTCCCTGGCCTGGACCAGATCACCCAACATGGGGACACATTCCGGTTAGGGCCACTGGTGACACATAATCATCTGGTTGGCAGCGAAGCAGTTGTCCAGCGTGCATTCCCCCTGGCACAGGCTGCATGGTCGGTGGGTGCTCCACAGATTCGTAACCGGGGGACAGTGGCCGGTAACCTGATTACGGCCAGCCCTGCCAATGATACTATCACGCCGCTGTGGGCATAGGATGCTCACGTGACGCTGACCTCTAAGCGGGGCGAGCGGACATTGGGTTTTGACGCCTTTTACCAGGGTGTCCGGCGGACGGCGATACAGCCGGACGAAATGTTGACGGCGATCACTTTCCCCGGTCTTGCCCGGAACGAGCGCGGCATCTTCCTCAAACTTGGGCTGCGCAACGCCCAGGCGATCTCGGTTGCCAACGTTGTGGTGATCCTCGGCTTCGAGGGCGATATCATTACGCACGCGCGTGTCACGTTGGGCAGTGTGGCCCCCACAATCATTCGAGTGCCGGTGGTGGAGCATTATCTGGCCGGACGTGCGCTGGATGATGGTGTTATCCGCGAGGCAGCCCGGCTGGCAGCCTCCGCCCCTGCGCCCATCGATGATGTGCGAGGCTCGGCGGATTTCCGCACAGAAATGGTTCGCGTATTGGTGGCGCGGAGTCTGCGTGCACTGCGTGATAAAACCGAACGCAATGGATGGCCCACCGATCCCGCGATGTTGTGGGGTGGGCGGCGCGGCATCGTGACCGACGGGTTGACGCACCTGATGGCTCATCAGCCGGGGCAGGCGGATACCATTCAGACCACCGTCAATGGGCGGTCGTACACAGTAAGCGGCGCAGCGCACAAGACGCTGTTGGACTTTTTGCGAGATGATATCGGGCTGCCCGGCACGAAGGAAGGCTGTGCCGAAGGTGAGTGCGGGGCGTGTACTGTGCTGCTGGATGGCGTGGCGGTGATGGCGTGCCTGGTTCCTGCGCCGCGCGCGCATGGAGCCACAATCGTTACAGTCGAGGGGCTGGCGCGCGGCGATGGCTCTCTGCACCCGGTTCAGCAGGCATTTATCGACGCGGGAGCGGTGCAATGTGGGTATTGCACGCCAGGGTTTTTGATTTCTGCGGCCAGTCTGCTCGAAGAACACCCCCGGCCCAGTCGAGCGCAAATCGAGCAAAGTATTACGGGGAACCTGTGCCGATGTACCGGTTACTACAAGATTGTCGAAGCCGTTGAGCGCGCCGCTGAGATGGTGAGCCAGGGCATTGTTGGGCACTCTTAGCAAAGTGAGGTGAATGGCTGTGGGAAAACATTCGTCATCTTTTCGCCAGTCGGAGAGGAAAAAACCTAGCCCAATACGCGGGATGCTGCCTGTCATGGGATTGACCCTGGCGGTGTTGCTGGGAGTGACGGCTTTTTTCCTATCGTCGCCGTTGGTTGATTGGGCACGTGGCAATGAAGGTCGGGTGGGCGAAGTGGTTACCAATATCGAAAAAGATATCCCGGCCAACTGGCCTGAAGACTCTCTGAATTATGTGGTGGCGGTAGTGCTATGGTTGGTGATGTTCAGCGTGGCGATGGCCGTGGTGGCGGCTGCGGTAGGGCCTGACCCTGAAAAACTGTCGCTGAAGGATATGCCTGCTTCGCCGGCTAACAAAAAAGATATGATCAAACAGATGAAGAGGGACCTCAAAGAGGCCAAGCGCCGTGAGCAAGCTCGCAAGAAGGCACAGCGCTAGTGGACGGTGAGTCCTCTGCTTTGTCCGACGCCATTCTGTCATTCGCAAGCAGAAGTGGGTTTCTTGCGGACAGAACACAAAAATGATTATGACCCTTGTATGTCAGGAGTGCGATGACCTGTGACCTCCAATGATTTTGTGCTTGGGCAAAGTATTCGCCGGATTGATGTCGTAGGCAAGGTGACCGGGGAGACACCCTATCCAGCAGACATCAATATGGATGGACAGGTGTGGATGAAGATCCGTTTCTCGGACCGTGTCCACGCACGCATCACGGCGATTGACACAACCGCTGCTGAGCAGCATCCGGGTGTGTTGGCGGTGTTGACTGCCAAAGATGTACCGGTCAATGAGTATGGGCTGATCATGCGGGATCAGCCGGTGTTGTGTGGACCAGGCAGCACCAAAGCCGGTGCGGATGTGGTACGCTGTGTGAGCGATCAGGTGGCGCTGGTTGTTGCCGAGACCAAAGCTGCCGCAGCGGAAGCGGCCAGGCTGATCGAAATCACCTATGAAGATTTGCCGGTGGTCACCGATCCTGAAGCCGCGATGGCCGACGATGCTCCCCAGCTCCATTCACATGCCCCCAATAACATTCTGGTGCATCACCGGGTTCGGTTTGGCGATGTTGATGCCGCCTGGCAACATGCAGACGTGATCGTTGAAGGTGAATACCGTACCGGTTTTCAGGAACACGCTTATCTCCAGCCGGAGGCCGGCCTTGGCTATCTGGACGAAGAAGGGCGAATTACAGTGCTGGTGGCGGGCCAATGGGTGCATGAGGACCGCGAGCAGATCGCGCATGCGCTGGGACTGCCCGAAGACAGGGTGCGGGTGATTTATCCTGCTATCGGCGGCGCGTTTGGTGGCCGCGAGGATATGTCGATCCAGATCGTGTTGGCCCTGGCAGCTCAACGTGTAGGGCGTCCCGTGAAAATTGTGTGGAGCCGCGAAGAGTCGATCATTGGGCACCACAAACGGCACCCCGTTATCATACGCGCGAAATGGGGCGCGACGCGCGAAGGGAAACTGGTTGCGGCAGAGGCGACCGTCATCGGCGATGCGGGCGCGTATGCCTATACCACCACGAAGGTTTTGGGCAATGCCAATATCTTGGTGAACGGACCGTACGAAATCCCGAACGTGAAGGTGGATACGCTTGGGGTGTACACGAACAATGTGCCCTGTGGAGCCTTCCGGGGTTTTGGCGGGCCCCAAGGCGCGTTTGCTGCCGAGGGCCAGATGAACAAGCTCGCCGAGGCATTGGGGATGGACCCGGTGGAACTGCGCGCGCGCAACGTGCTCAAAGAAGGGATAATTACCCCGTTAGGCACCCCACTGCCGAAAGGGGTGACAATCGCCGAAGTGCTGCGCGATGGTGCCCTGCAGAGCGGTTACTGGCAGTATGAGGCGGGCGGGTGGCGCAAGAACCCGGTGCAGCAGCCGACCGAGTCGCACAAGCGGCGCGGCGTCGGCATGGCAATCGGAATGAAGAACGTCGGATTTTCATTTGGCGCGCCGGAAGAAAACTGGGCCACTATCGAGCTTCACGGCAAGACCGAGATCGAGCGCGTAGTCGTGCGTCAGGCGGGGGCCGAAGTGGGCCAGGGGGCACACACCATTTTCGTACAGATGGCAGCCGAAGCGGTAGGGGTGCCGGTGGAGAAGGTCGAACTGATCGGTCACGACACCGCCCAAACGGGCAATTCGGGAAGTTCTTCGGCCTCGCGCATGACGTTTATGAGCGGGAATGCGATTCGTAGGGCGGCAGCGCGGGCTTTGGAACGTGGGCGGGCCGAAGAGGGCCCGGCAGTCGGTACTTCCCAATATCGCCCGCCAAAAACGACTCCTTTTGACCCAGAGACCGGCTATTCCACCCCGAACTTTGCCTATGGGTATATGGCCCAATTTGCCGAGGTTGAGGTGGACCTGGAGACAGGGCGGATCGAGGTGCTGCGCCTCGTCTCCGCGCACGATGTGGGTAAGGCGT
This sequence comes from Anaerolineae bacterium, assembly GCA_034429275.1. Classification (GTDB taxonomy): domain Bacteria; phylum Chloroflexota; class Anaerolineae; order Aggregatilineales; family Aggregatilineaceae; genus DAOUFU01. Next base: position 11,021 of record DAOUFU010000189.1, read on the forward strand.
TGAACCCCAAACTGATCGAAGGTCAGGTCGAGGGTGGGGTCATTCAAGCGTTGGGATATGCGACTATAGAAGAGTTGGTGACTGATAATGGGCGTATTCTTAACCCGCACCTTTCGACCTATCTGATCCCAACAATCTGGGATATTCCGCGCGAGGTCAAGCCGGTGATCCTGGAATATGCGGATCCAAATGGTCCCTGGGGGGCACGTGGTATGGCAGAGATGCCGTATATCCCGCTGGCGGCGGCGATTGCGGCGGCGCTGCATGACGCGACTGGTGTGTGGTTCGATCAGATTCCGCTCACTCTGGAGCGCGTGGTCAGAACTTTGCGCGCGCACGGGCTGGGTGTGATCTAGTGACTCGCGGTTGGGAATGAACGGGCGCCGGATATGCTTTTGAAAACGGCGTTGCGGGTGCAGCGCGGCGATGTAGTGTCGTTTGTTGGGGCCGGAGGGAAGACTTCGGCCCTGTTTCGTCTGGCGAATGAATTGCGTGGAGAGGGGTGGCGCGTCCTGGCGACGACCACTACCCGGATGGCCCCTTACGAGGTTGAACGTGCGCCAGTCGTCATGCAGTTGGGGCGCAAGGTTACTGCGGCTGAGATTCGCGATAGATTGAGCGAACACGGTTTCGTGTTTGTTTCTGGCGAGGTTTCTGCCAATGCCAACAAAATCGTGGGTATTGACCCGTACAAGGTGGCTGGGTTGGTCGATTCGGTGGACTCCGATGTGCTATTGATTGAGGCGGATGGAGCACGGCGGCTTCCGCTCAAAGCGCCTTACGATCATGAGCCGGTGATTCCTGTGGATACAACGCTTGTGGTCTCGGTGGGTGGGATGGATGCGCTGGGCCAGCCGCTTGACGACGAGCACATTTATAACGCCGAGCGAATCAAAGCCCGATACGGCTTTCCTGATGGCGCGGCTTTGATCCCGCCCTGGATGGCGGTCACCCTGCGCGATACCACATTGGGGCTGCGCGGCGTTCCGGCGTCGGCGCGGGTGATCACGCTGCTTAACAAGGTGAGTGCACACGGATATGACCGACTGCTCGCACAGCAGATCGCACGCCTTGTGCTGCGATCCGAGCGTATTGAGGCGGTTGTGTTGGGGGCAATGCAGGCGAATGAGCCGGTGGTGGAAGTCCAGCGGCGGGTAGCGGCAGTTGTGTTGGCGGCTGGCCAGTCGGTGCGGATGCAGAGCGATCGGGCTAAGGTGTTGCTACCCTGGGACGGTCGTACTGTGATCGAGGCGATTGTCGCCCGGCTGATGGCCGCGCGCGTTCCGCAGATCGTTGTGGTGACCGGGCACCAGGGTGACGCAGTGGCGCGCGCGCTGGTTCGTTTGCCGGTCGAAATCGTCCATAACCCGGACTATGCTCAGGGCGAAATGCTCTCTTCGCTTAAGACCGGACTGGCGGCGCTTCCCTCGTCAACGGCGGCGGCTATGGTGGTTTTGGGCGACCAACCCATGCTCGATGGGCGAGTGCTCAAACACGTGCTAGGTGCCTATGCCGAAGGGCAAGGCGAGATCGTCGTGCCCGTTCACCAGGGTGAACGCGGGCATCCCGTGATCTTTAGTCGGCGCTTGTGGCCCGATCTGCTGGCGCTGGAATCGGGTGCGCCGCGCGACGTGCTTCGCCACTACCCGGAACAATTAGCCCTGGTCGAGGTGGGGACGGACAGCATTCTGCAAGATATTGATACACCAGAAGCCTACCAGCGCGCGCGCTTTTTGGCCGGGCTGGGCTGAGGTTGCCCAATCACTGGCTGGGTGCACCGATCGGAGTCGGTGTTGGCGGCGGGGTGCTGATATGAATGGTGATCTCACACACTGCTCGCTCGATATAGGTACTGTCGAACACAACTAGCCGGAAGCGGTATTCACCTACCGGGAACTGCCAGGGATAGATCACACCCAGCGGCCCATCGATGACGGGCTGCGTTTCGTCGCCCAGAATGCTGAACTGCGCGCCGGGCTGTGCGGGCTTGATCTCAAAGCGGTAGAAGGCAAAATCGGCGATGTTGGCCGGGCCTTGCACGGGGGTGGCTTCAAACAATAGCTGACCATTGCCAGGGATATAAATCCACGCACTGTCGCGCGGGCAACCGACAATGGCGGGCGCATCGGGGATGATGGTTCCTACCGGCGTATTGGTCGGCAGGGGGGTAGATACCAGGACGGGTCCCTGTATGCCGGAGGTTTCTGAATCCAATGACACGGGCGGGTTCATTGCCGGGGTGCTGGTCACGAAGCGATCATATGTGAGGGGACCGGTATCGCTATTCACTTGAATATCGCGCAGGGTGGGGGCCACCATGTTGGAGATGGCCCACACCCCGATCAATGCCTCAAGCAGCAATCCGCCAAAGGTGATCGCGTTGGCCTGGCGTACCAGGGCATGTTCGCGCTCCAGCTTGAATTGCGCCATGCGCAGCTCAGTGCGAGCCTGGCGGAGCCTGTTGGCAAAAAAGAGCAGGCCGCCTAACCCCAGCAGGAACAACCCGGTTGCGACACGCTCAATAAAAAACACAACGCTGGTCATACTTCGGGATGGTTCTCCACATCTGATGCGGCGTAGGGCGGAAGCTCACGCAGGACGCCGCGCAGCAAAGTGGCGAGGCGTGGCACGATCAGACGCCCCAAGCGCAGTACTTCTTCATGACTGACTACTTCAGATGCCTCGGTATGGTCAATTGACTGGTTGGTGATGCTCGAAAATCCAAGCACGCGCATCCCCGTATGGTAGGCGACCAGTACCTCGGCGGCGGTGGACATTCCCACCGCGTCGCCTCCCCAGGCGCGCAGCATTCGTACCTCTGCTGGGGTTTCGAAGGTTGGGCCGGAAAGTGAGACATACACTCCCTGGTGAAGCTTCAGGTTATTTGCTTGTGCAACGCGGAGTGCCAGCTTGCGCAGTGCCGGGTCGTAGCTGTGCGTGTGGACTGAAAAACGCGGGCCGAATTCGGGCAGATTGGGGCCGCGCAGCGGGTTGAAGCCCGCCATTCCTCCCAGGAAGATGTGATCCTCGATAACCATGATATCGCCAGCCGCATACGAAGGATTCAGGCCTCCTGCCGCGTTAGTGACGATCAGTGTGTTGACCCCCAATAGTTTCATGACGCGCACCGGGAGCGTGACCTGCGCCATGCTGTACCCTTCGTAAAAGTGGATGCGTCCCTGCATAGCGATGACTGTCTGGCCCGCAAGTTTGCCGATCACCAACCGCCCGGCGTGTCCTACGACCGTCGATTGCGGCCAGTGTGGAATGTCGTGATAGGGGATGACATCGGCCTGCTGGATCTCGGATACCAGATCGCCTAACCCGGAACCCAGGATCAGCCCGATTTCGGGCCGGTGATGGGTGCGCTGGTGGATAGCCTCGGCGGCTTCGCGATAGTGTTCGGCAGGGATAGTTTGTACGTCGTTCATCAAGTTCCTCGAATTCAATTTGAGCCGCGCGGATAAAGTGTTACCAATTGTAACATCGGGCAGGGGCGAAAGCTTGACAGGCGCGGCCACTCTATATGAACAGGCAGCAATCGCCCAGGCTGTAAAACCGGTACCGCTCCCGGATCGCCTCCTCATAGGCGCGCAGGATCGATTCGCGGCCTGCGAACGCGCTGACCAGCATCAGCAGGGTAGACCGCGGTAGATGAAAGTTGGTGAGCATCACGTCCACTGCACGGAAACGATAACCGGGTGTGATGTACAGATCGGTGTCTTCATCGATTGCCACTACGGGCCGCCAGGGACACACACTGTCGCTTACATTGGCAAGAGTCTGACGCACGCTGCGCGGATCGTTATGTTCAGAACCGAAGGCTGCGGAACGGATGGCTGCGGTTTCCAGGGTGCGAACTGCGGTCGTCCCAACAGCAACTACACGTCCGCCTTTGAGCTTAGCATTGTTGATGATCTGGGCATTTTCGGGCGTGAGCAAAGCCCGTTCGGTGTGCATGTGGTGGTCGGCGATATGCTCAACGCGCACGGGTGAGAACGTGTCCAGCCCGATGTGCAGCGTACAGTACGCGATTTCGATCCCTTGCTGCCGGAGGGTGAGCAGGGTTTCGCCGGTGAAATGTAATCCAGCAGTCGGCGCGGCTGCGGACCCTTCGTGGCGGGCAAAGACGGTCTGGTAGCGTTCAGCATCAGCCAGCGGCGTGGTGATATATGGTGGAAGCGGCGTTTGACCGATGGCATCGAGATGGGGACGGATCGGTTCATCGAACTCAATCAGGCGTTCGTTTTCTTCGAGTGCTTCAACCACCACCGCGCCGATGGTGTGATTTGTCCCCGGACCCACTGCAAGGCGTGTGCCGACCACAATATTCTTGCCACCGACCACAACAAGCCAGCGCCGTTCATCTACCTGACGCAGCAGCAGAATTTCGGCTGCTCCGCCAGTGGGGACTTTCTGGGCAGGCAGGCGGGCCGGGATGACTCGGGTCTGATTGAGGACCAGGACATCGCCGGGCACGAGATAGGACGGCAGATCGCGAAACGCCCGGTGCTCAATGGCCCCGGTGGAACGATGCAGGACAAGCATCCGGGACGCGTCGCGCGGCTCGATGGGGGTCTGGGCAATCAATTCTGGGGGGAGATGGTAATCGAAGTCCGAGATGTGCATAGGATTCCTGACTAAAACAACGGTTCCTGGCGTGGGCGGCGGTTGTCGGAGATGTTCAGGTGGCTGTAGGCGAGCCGGGTGGCGACGCGCCCGCGCGGCGTACGCTCCAAAAAGCCCAGCTGGAGCAAGTATGGCTCGTAGACATCCATGATGGTATCGGCCTCTTCGCTGATCGAGGCCGCGATGGTCTCCAGGCCCACCGGCCCACCATCGAATTTCTGGATAATAGTGAGCAAGACACGACGGTCGATATCGTCGAGGCCCAGCGGGTCGATGTCGAGCAGGTCGAGCGCTTCGACGGCGACTTCGCCGGTGATCACACCTTGTGCACGCACTTCTGCATAGTCACGCACACGTTTGAACAGGCGAAGCGCCACACGAGGCGTGCCGCGCGCACGCTGAGCGATCCGCTCGATGCCGTCGTCGTCGATGGGGATATTCATCAGGCTGGCTGCACGCCGGACGATCTCGCACATGGCTTCGTGACTGTAGAAATCCAGGCGGTAAACCGCGCCAAAACGAGCGCGTAAGGGGGCGGTCAGCAGTGCCAGGCGGGTGGTCGCCCCAATGACCGTGAAACGCGGCAGGTTGAGGCGCACATTTTTTGCAGCAGGCCCCTTGCCGATGACAATATCCAGCGCGAAGTCTTCCATTGCCGGGTAGAGCACTTCTTCGACGGCACGGCCAAGCCGGTGGATTTCGTCGATGAACAAAACGTCCCCTTCGCGCAGATGGGTCAGGATCGCAGCCAGGTCTCCGGCGCGCTCAATCGATGGCCCGGCGGTGATGCGGATATTGACATCCATCTCGTTGGCAATGACGTGCGCAAAGGTGGTTTTGCCCAGGCCTGGCGGCCCATAGAACAGCACATGATCGATGGCTTCATGGCGGGCTTTGGCGGCTTCGATCAGAATGCGCAGGTTTTCCACCACGCGCTCTTGCCCGGTCATTTCGTCCAGGCGGCGCGGACGCATGGCGTTATCCAGGCGATCCTCAGCATGTTTTTTGCCGCTCACCATGCGGTCGTCGGTCATGAATGCCTCATCCCTTCACATGCAAACACCCTGCTGAGTATACCGGGCTATGCGGTCCAGGTAAAGGCTGGTGGCGTGCTTTGCGCCGACGCATATGACGTTAATGATAATCGCTGTCCAGGCGATTCGGCGGGGGAAACGATGACACCCGACTTTGACATGCTGCTGTGCAACGTTACAATTTCCGGCACGGATTTCGCACCACATCGGGAGGCTCGGATGAATTTTCCACATGTGCACGTCTCTACCCATCCCCTGGTCAAACACAAGCTCACTCTGCTGCGCGATGCCACTACCGACCACAAAAAATTCAGGGAGCTAATCCGCGAGCTGGGAATGATGCTGGGTTATGAGGCGCTGTCCGATCTCGCATTGGAGGAGTGCACGGTGCAAACCCCCCTGCGCGAGGCCAAAGGTCACCGTTTGCAGGAGGCAGTTGGGTTGGTGCCGATTCTGCGCGCGGGGTTGGGCATGGTGGAGGGCATTCATGAGATGATTCCCGGTGCGCAGGTGTGGCATCTCGGTATTTATCGCGATGAAAAAACACTCCGGCCAGTTTCCTACTACAACAAACTGCCCGTTGATCCGACGGTGCAGGTGTGCCTGGTGCTCGACCCGATGTTAGCGACAGGTGGGTCGGCGGCTGCGGCAGTGGAAGTGCTCAAAAACTGGGGCGTCAAGCGGATCAAATTTGTGGGTTTGATCGCTGCACCGGAAGGGTTGGAGGTGGTCACCCAGGCTCACCCCGACCTGCCGATTTACCTGGCAGCCATTGACGAGCATCTGAACGAACGTGGTTTCATCGTGCCTGGCCTGGGGGATGCCGGAGATCGCCAGTTCGGCACTGCATAGCACCTGCGGTCGATCACGCGTCTTTATGCCGAACTAAGTGAGGCATCATGCTGTCTGATCAGACTCTCGCGTTTGTGGTGGTATTTGGAGTGTCGTTTGGGTTGGCGTTCGCGTTGACCCCTGCTGCGCGTTGGCTCGGCCTGCGCTGGGGAATCGTGGACCGGCCCCGCGACCGGCACCGGCACCGGCAGGTGACCTCCAAGTTCGGCGGCATGGCGATGGTCGTGGCCTTTATGGTCACGGCGATTCTTGCTCAGTTTCTTCCGGTAGTGCGCACTGACGATAAAGAAATTATCCGGCTCGCCGGGCTGCTGATCGGTGGAATGTTTCTGTTCCTGTTTGGCATCGCGGATGACAAGCATGATTTCAGCGCATTACCCCAGTACATTGCCCAGATCGTGGCAGCGGCCATTGCCATCTCCTTTTTGATCATCATCGAGCAGTTCAATAACCCTCTCACCGGGCAGTTAACCCCTAAGTGGCCCTATATTGTCACGGTGACATTCACGCTGTTCTGGTTGGGGTTCATGATAAATACGGTCAACTGGTTGGACGGACTGGATGGGCTGGCGGCGGGGGTGTGTGCGGTCGCGTCGCTGATGATGTTCATCCACGCGGCGTTCCGGCTCGACCAGGTGAGTGTGAGCCTGCTGCCGCTTGCGCTGCTCGGCGCGACGTTGGGTTTTTTGCCCTACAATTTCCACCCGGCACGGGTTTTTATGGGAAGCAATGGCGCGCTGTTTCTGGGATACACGCTGGGCGTGCTGGGTATCATTGGCGGGGCAAAGATGGCTACTGTGCTGCTGGTGATGGGACTGCCGCTGCTAGATGTGGTGTGGCAGATTGTACGGCGGGTGAGCCGTGGCAAGAACCCGGCATCGGGGGACCGCGGCCATGTGCATTACCGGCTGCTCGATATGGGCCTCTCTCAGCGCCAGATCGTGCTGGGTTATTACGCGTTTTGCGCGCTGTTTGGTGCTATCGCGTTAGTCACCGCCAGCCGCCTGTACAAGCTGATCGCGCTCCTGGTGATGGTCGGGGTGATCGCGGTAGGGTTTGCCGTGTTGAGCCTGCGCACTTCAGGGGACGCGTACCCCGAAGAAGACGAGAAGCAGCGTGACCATGAGTAAGCCTGGAGCGTAGTTGCTGGCTGCGAGACCAGTCACCGGTTTGGCTGCGGTCTAGATATCGTCGAATGGCACCAGCTGGATATCGTCGTCCTCCTCATTGTCGTCGGAGATGTCGGTGCGATCGTCGATCTCATCATCGCCGCCGACATCATCAATATCCTCCAGTTCTTCGATCTCTTCCATTTCCTCGTCAGTGATGACATCCTCATCATCGAGCGCGGCAAACGGTGAAGAAAGACGGCGTTCGGGCGGCTGTGTTCCTGGTGCCCCCTTGCTTCCTGGCGGCTGAAAATTGCGCCCGGAAGGCGACACCAGTCGCTCAGAAGTCATGCTGTCGCCCGGCGTTGTGGGGGCAGGGCCATATGGGCGGGCCGGAGGCCGAGGCGAAGCTGTCGCGGCGATACCTTCACGTGTTGGACTGATGGCGGGCTGGGCGTCGCGGCGAGGCAGGGGCGATTCAGCGGTTGGGCGATCCATTGAAACGGAAGCCGGGCGCGGCTGGTGGGTATCGGTGGCAGGGCGGGCTTCCGGCAAGGCGGCAGCAGACTGTGCGCGCTCAAGCGTTGGTGATGGCTGGCGCGAGCTGGGCGCTCCAACAGCCGGTTTTGCTTTGGAAGCAGCCAGGGCCGATTTGCGCGCGGGCAGCAGTGACCGTTTGGCCGGATCGGGTACCGGAAGCACCTGGTTGTAGATTGAGGGAAGTGGGACGTCGAAGGGCAGGGGAGCAGCTGAGCCGGGTTCGCGTCCACGATATTGGGCGCGAGGCGGTGCACCCGCTCTCGGACGGCTGCGGCCATAATCGAACTTGCGCCCGGTGACCCGTTCGAGCACTTCTTCGAGGAAGCCGATCAACAGCACGTTCAGCAGGGCCACGACCAGCACTGCGGCGAAGGCTGTTGCCATGATTTCGAGACCTGCCGCGATGTTGGCTTCATACCAGGATAGCAAAACATCGGGTTGGACACCCAACACCAGCAGCAAGACAATGAGGGCGACAAATCCGCCGAACAGAAGCGGCCAACCCTGACGATCCGCCGGGGTGGGGAACATGGCATTGCTGATCGCAAAAACCAGGTAGAGCCAGATGTAAAAATCGGGCGTGCTGGCGAGATGCTGTACGGCAGTGCCGATCACTGTGATGTCGCCGGTGCCGATAGCGTCCAGCAGTTCGGTGAGTTTGAGCACGTGATTGCTGATCAGCCAGACCAGGGTGGTGCCTACAACCAAAGGGGCGGCACCAATGATCGCCGCCTGGTACCAGCGGGCTTTTTGAATGCGAACGAAGTCCAGCCGGAGGGTGCCGTCGTTCTGAGCTTCGGGCCAGGCGACCACTTTTTTGATGCGGACGTTCAGCGCACCGGCGATGAGATACTGGGTGAATTCGTGGACGAAGACTCCGGGAAAGAGGATGATATAGTACAGCACGGTCGCTGTACGCGGGTTTCCCCGGCTGATCAGCCAACCCACCCCATACAGGTGACTGTGCAGCCACCGCTCAATAAAAACCAGCGGCACAAACACAGCCGCAAGGGTTAGCCAGGGGGTCAGGATGCTTCCAACGTTCATGAGACAGCCAGAGTGACGTATCTGCGATCACAACAGGTACCCGAATTGTACACGCCTCTCGCGTTTTGCGCAGAGAGGCGTGCGGAGGACGTGCCAGGTAAGCGGGGAGAACCCTAGAGTCCTTTTGCCTCGATGGCGAGCCGGACCAGGTCCACAAACGAATCGGCTTTGAGCGATGCCCCACCGACCAGCGCGCCGTCGATATGGGGTTGGCTCATATACTCTACCATGTTGCCAGGCTTGACGCTGCCGCCGTACTGGATGCGGATCGCGTCGGCGTGTGCCTGACCGTAAAGATCCGCGATGATCGCCCGGATCGATCCAATAATTGCATTGGCCTGGTCGGCGCTGGCGTTTTTCCCGGTGCCGATGGCCCAGATCGGCTCATAGGCGATCACGATGTTTGCCAGGTCGGCAGCCGGAATACCATCGAACGCGGCGCGAATCTGCTTTTCAACAAAGGGTTGAGTCTGCCCGGCTTCGTTAGTTTCCAGGCTTTCGCCCACGGCAATAATCGGACGCAAGCCGTGCGCGAGTGCCGCCTTGGCTTTTTTGTTGACCATTTCATCGGTGACGCCTTGATAGGCACGGGTCTCTGAGTGGCCGATAATCACGTACTTCACCAGGCCAACCAGCATATTGGGTGCAATCTGGCTGGTATATGCCCCCTCGTTTTCCCAGTGGACATCTTGTGCACCAACGGCGATCTCGGTGCCTGCAAGGGCAGCAGCGACGCCTGGGATCGCGATATAAGGCGGGCAGACGACTCGTTCAGCGGCGGAAAAAGGGGCGAGTGCGTCTTTGATCTCGTTCACAAAGTCCACGGCCTGTTGGACCGTTTTATACATTTTCCAGTTGCCGGCAATGATGGGAATGCGCATCAAAAAAGCTCCTATCATGATTCAATGAGTGGGATCAACCCGGCTCATAGCCGGGCATTCCGGCAGGCGTGGTCTGAATTAGGACCACACCTGCCGGGATATGTGCGGACCGGATGGACGCTTAGCGGTCGTTGAGGGCAAGCACGCCCGGCAGCTCTTTTCCTTCGAGCAGTTCGAGGCTGGCCCCGCCACCGGTCGAGATGTGCGACATGCGGCTCTCAAGACCTGCTTTTGCAACGGCTGCCGCCGAGTCGCCCCCGCCGATGATGGTGGTGGCGCTGGATTCGGCCAGGATTTCGGCAATGGCGAAGGTTCCCTTGGCGAAGTTGTCCATCTCGAAGACGCCCATCGGCCCATTCCAGACCACCGTCTTGGCGTCTTTGAGCACGCCGCGGAACGTCTCGACCGTGCCGGGGGCGATGTCGAGGATACGCCAACCGGCAGGAACGCCTGCCGATGCGTCAATGATCTGGGTGTTGGCCCCATTGTCGAACGCATCGGCGATGACCACTTCCTTGGGCAGCACTAGCTTGCTGCCGCCCTTGGCCATCAGCTCACGGGCGGTGTCGAGCGCTTCGTCCTCAACCAATGAATCGCCCATCTCGTATCCTTTGGCCTTGAAGAAAGTGTTGGCCATACCGCCACCGATCAGCAAGGTATCGCATTTTCCGAGCAGGGCTTCGATCACCAGAATTTTGTCAGATACCTTCGCGCCACCCAAAATGGCCACGAAAGGACGGGCGGGGTTTTCGAGCGCATTTACCAGGTAATCGAGTTCTTTTTCCATCAGGAAGCCGCCCACAGCGGGCAGGTAATGGGTCAGCCCCTCAGTCGAGGCGTGGGCGCGGTGAGCCGACCCGAACGCGTCGTTCACATACACATCGCCCAGTTCGGCCAGTTGTGCGGCAAAGGCTTCCTCATTCTTCGATTCGGCTTTGTGGAAGCGCGTATTTTCGAGCAAGAGCACCCCACCAGCAGGCACAGCCGCCGCTGCTGCTTTGGCGACATCACCCACACAATCTTCGGCGAATGCCACCTCGACACCGAGCAGATTGGCCAGGACGGGCACCACCGGCTTGAGCGAATACTTGGGATCTGGCTGGTCTTTGGGACGGCCCAGATGCGACATCAAGGCCACATAGCGCGGCTTTTGTTCCAAAATGTACTTCAGGGTGGGGATGGCTGCACGAATGCGGGTGTCATCGGTGACCTGCCCATCGGCAATCGGCACGTTGAAATCGACGCGAACGAGGACACGCTTATCCTTGAGATCGATATCGCGCACAGTTTTCTTGTTCATTGAACATGTCTCCTTGGCTAAAAAAGCAGGGGCGGGGCATCTGTGCCCGCGCCCCTACACAATCACAAAACGGGCTGGTGACAAGCTATGGCTAGAGCTTGCTGGCCATCAGTCTGGCAAGATCGGCAGTGCGAACCGAATAACCCCATTCGTTGTCGTACCAGGTCATGACCTTGACCATCGTACCCTGGAAGACCGAAGTGGATTCGGCATCGACAATGCTGGAACGATCGTCGCCTTTGAAGTCGATGGAGACCAGCGGTTCCTCGCTGACACCCAGGATACCCTTCAGCGGACCAGCGGCGGCCTCTTTGAACTTGGCGAGCAGTTCCTCGGTCGTGGTTTCTTTTTCGACTTCCGCCACGAAATCGACCAGCGAAACGGTCGAGGTGGGGACGCGAACCGCCAGACCATCGAATTTGCCCTTGAGGTCCGGGATTACCTTGGCAACGGCACGGGCTGCACCGGTGGTGGTGGGGATCATGCTCATGGCAGCGGCACGCGCGCGGCGCAGATCGCTGTGGGGCAGGTCGAGAATGCGCTGATCGTTGGTATAGGCATGGATGGTGGTCATCAGACCGCGCGTGCTCACGAAATTGTCGTGTACAACCTTAGCAGCGGGCGCGAGGCAGTTGGTAGTGCAGGATGCGTTGGAGACGATGTGGTGCTTGGCGGAATCGTACATCGAGTCATTGACGCCAATCACAATGGTCAGGTCCACATCGCCCTTAGACGGAGCGGTGATGATGACCTTCTTCGCGCCTGCGTTGATGTGCGGCTGGCAGGCTTCGAGGCTGCGGAACACCCCGGTGCCTTCAATCACGATATCAACACCGAGATCACCCCAGGGCAGGTTGGCCGGCTGCTTTTCGCTGAGAGCCTTGATCATTTTGCCGTTGATCTTGAGACCGCCCTCGACGACCTCTACCGTGCCATCAAATTTGCCGTAATTCGAATCGTACTTGAAAAGGTGTGCCATCGTGGGCAGATCGCCGAGATCGTTGAAGGCTACCACGTCGAGTTCGTTGGCATAGCGCTCCAACATGACCTTCATGACCTGACGCCCGATGCGACCGAAGCCGTTAATACCTACGCGAACAGCCATTGGTGATGTTCTCCTTATACTCCACAACAAAAGAGCCACAAACGAAATTGGGAACCAGGCAAAACCTGATTCCAGGTGCAAGCAGCCGGACTTTTCAGGGCCAAGGATGAGCTGCCCGCACAGGCACAGATAGACCGGGAGAAGCTGTGACCCTGGCGAGTCGCTCACGAACCGGTCAACGTGCTCTTAGTTTGGTCAGGTGCGGCTGAGAAATTGTCATACACTGCCAGCAGCGCCTGGGCCAGTTTCTTTGGGTCATGCCTCCAGGGACGCGCAGCGTCGGTAAGATCGCTGCTGTGGACCCGGTATCGCCGGAAAATCGCGTGCGTTTCCGGTGATGGCTTTACGTAATGCGTGTTCTCACCGGCGTTCCGCGATGGAAAGCTGTTGTTGGTCAATATGGCATCGAAAACGTTTTGCCCAACATGTGTTTCGAGCGCCAGTACGTGATCCGCCACCGAGTAATGATCGGTTTCTCCACGTTGTGTAGCGACATTGCAGACATAGACCACGTATGCCCGACTAGCCCGGATCGCTTCAGTGATACCACGCACCAACAAGTTGGGCAGCAGGCTTGTATACAGGCTGCCCGGACCGATTACGATGAGGTCCGCATTCAAGATCGCGTGTACTGCCCCTGGATAGGCACGCACATCATCGGGTTGAAGGAAAACCCGCTCGATTGTTCCTCCCACCTGCGCAATCTGCGATTCGCCATTCACGCGCCGCAGGCGAGTCTCGCCGGGAACGTGAATCTCAGCTCCCAGCACCACATTACCTTGCAGCGTGGCAGGCAGAACCTGGCCCTGGATCGCCAGCACCCGGCCTGTCTCGGCAACCGCCCGGTCCATGCCGCCGCTAATATCGGCCAGAGCGGTCAGGAACAGGTTACCAAAGCTGTGGCCTTCCAGCTTACCCTCGGTAAAACGGTACTGGAAAAGCTGGGTGATCAGGCTTTCATCATTGGCCAGAGCTGCGATGTTGTTGCGCAGGTCCCCAGGGGGAAGCACGCCCAGCTCTCGCCGCAGCTTGCCAGACCTCCCGCCATCGTCGGCAACAGTCACAATCGCTGTGATGTTGCGGGTGTACGCTTTCATTCCCCGGAGGACACTCGGCAGGCCGGTCCCGCCGCCGATGGCAACTACCTTCAGACCGCGCTGCCGCAGGTTATGATCGTAGACCACATCAACCAGTGACCGGGGATTGGCTGTGATGATTGGCGCAAGAACCGATCGATTCAATTGGTAAAGCGCGACCGCGATGGCTCCCAAGCCAAGCGCGGCTGAAATTATCACACGTCCCCAGGGCGGGATAAAATGCAGCATGAGGACCTGGAGCACGCCAGGAAGATCGGTTGTTCTGTAAAGCAGTACAACGACCTGGGCAAACCCAATGGCAAGCACAGTGATGCCCGCCATGAGCAACAGAAGCCAACGTTTGACTCGCAGCCCTGGCGTCAGCCATTTGAGCGCAGCCCGGCGCGTTCGTCGCATGTTGGGTCCCTACACCAGCAGGCGCTGGGCAAATCTCAGAAAACAGAGATTGTACTGCATACCGTCTCCCATTCGGCGGCGAATTTTAGCCAATTCAGGGGCTTTTCACAATATCATTTCACCTACGTTTTATCGTCAACAATCACTTGACGGCTTCCTGGGGCGTGGTACAACTATGCCAGGAACAGTCAAGTTCATCAGCAGCCATGTAGAAAGAGGCGAATTCAATGGCTAATTTTGATCTGATGCGACGCTTAACAGTGGAAAAGGGCGGCAAGATCGTGTTGTTGGTGATGGACGGCCTGGGAGGGCTTCCGCGTGAGCAGGGCGGCCCAACCGAACTCGAAGCCGCCCAGACGCCCAACCTCGACCGATTGGCACGTGAAGGCTGCACCGGGTTAAGTATTCCAATTGCACGCGGAGTAGCTCCGGGCAGTGGTCCGGCTCACCTGGCGCTGTTCGGCTATGACCCGTTGGTTTACGAGATTGGGCGCGGTGTGCTGGAAGCGACGGGCATCGGCCTGCAGGTCCGGCCCGGCGACGTGGCGATTCGCGGCAATTTCTGCACGGTGGATGAAAATGGATTGATCACCGACCGGCGCGCGGGCCGCATCTCGACCGAAGAAGGGGCGAAGCGAGTCGAGGTGCTGAAGGGCATCAAAGTGCCGGGCGTAGAGATCGACATTGAAATCGCCAAAGAATACCGGTTTGCGATGGTGCTGCGCGGTGAAGGGCTGCACGGTGCAATCGCGGACACCGATCCCCAGGCGACCGGCGTCGCGCCGCTCCCGGCGCGGGCGACCGACCCCGCTGCGGAAAAGACGGCTCAATTGGTGAACCAATGGCTGGCCGAAGCACGGCGGGTATTGAAGGGGCACGAGCCGGCCAATATGTGCACGCTGCGTGGTTTCGCGATGGAGCCAGGGCTGCCCAAATACAGCGATGTGTACAAACTCAAGGCTGCGTGCGTGGCCGTATACCCGATGTATAAGGGTGTGGCCGGGCTGGTGGGCATGGATGTGATTGAGACGACCGCCCATGACACGACGGCGGATGAATTCAACCACGTCGCTCGCATCTGGAACGACTACGACTTCGTGTTCTGCCACATCAAGTATACGGACAGCCGGGGTGAAGATGGCAATTTCGACGCCAAGGTCAAGGTGATCGAGGGGGTCGATGAGGCACTGCCTATTCTGCTAGACCTGAAACCGGATGTGCTGATTGTCACTGGCGACCACTCGACGCCCGCAACTTATATGGCTCACAGCTGGCACCCGGTCCCAACCCTGTTGTGGGCGCCGGGTACGCACATGACGGACCGGGCGCAGGCTTTCGGCGAACGCGAGTGCATGACCGGCGGGTTGGGGCAGTTCCCGGCAACTGACCTGATGCCGATGGCGCTGGCTCATGCCCGGCGGCTGCAAAAGTTTGGCGCGTAAAGGCGCCTAAACAGGATTTGTACGTTCGGCGGGGCCTTCATCGGCCCCGTTTTGATTTGCGCGCGGGTGCCCGGAATGACGTCGCTCCCACCACCACACCCCGCCGATGGCAATCAATGCCCCCGCAGCGGTCAGTGCGCCGATAGTCAGGGCTGCGTCGAACCAGAACTGCTCCGGGTACAGACGGATCAGGGTATCCGATGTGCGGAACTGCCAGGAATCGCCCGCGAAGAAAACTCCGTGAAAACTGTCGAAGAACAAATCCCAACTGGCAGCAATCAAAATGAGCAGGGTCGCGATAGATGCCAGGGTGATGATTCCTCCGACGACGAGGCCCTGCCGCACCGCTGCGGCGGTATGCGGCGAGCGGCCAAACCCCAGGAATACCGCCAGGAACACCACCAGCAAGACGCGCTGCACAAATACCGCCGCGCGCGTGACGGCCTGCACATCTTCCATGTGGCGGAGTTCTTTCTCACGAAACAGCGGCTCACCGTCGATTTGGAGGTTGGCCAGATAGCTGATGTCCCTGTTCTGGCGCAGGTAGCGGACGCCATACGGCCCGTATTCCAGGCGATCTTCGGTGGTGAAGCCATAGCGGTCAGCAGGGAAACCGGGGCGATTATACTCGAAGCGTAGAAATGTCTCGGTCATTACCAGGCGGACACCCGTCAGGACCAGCAGGGCCGGCAGCGCGACCGCAACCACGATCACGAGCAGGCGCGCAAGTGGGGTGTTTGGGGCAGAATTGTTTGCTGAGGTCATCATAAAGAGGCGATCATTCCTTGAGTTCGTCCAGACCGCCGGTCAAGAAAAACTCCACGACCATCGAATCAACGATCCATTCAACAGGGGCATGATCGTCGGTCAGAACCATATCGGATGCTACTGTGGGGACCAGCGAAACGCTGGCATCCTGGAGCGCGGCACGCAGAATCGGATGGACATCGGCGGGCAGCAGGCTCAGATTGGTCAGCAGGTTTTCAGGCACGGTTGGCTGGCGCGTGGCGACCAGGATGGTGTTGTATGAGTTGGGTACATCCAGCGTGTGGACGGTGGGGAACACGGCACGCAGTGTGCGGGTGAGCGCCTGGACCAGCCGCCGATCCGTAGGCGTGCGGCCCACATTCATGATGGCAACCCCGTCGTCAGATAGGTGATCGCGCACTTGCCGGAAGAATTCGACGGTGGTCAGGTGCCAGGGGACATAAGGCACACGATAGGCATCGATCCCGATCATCGTATACGTGTGGTCCAAACGCTGGAGGGCGAAGCGCCCGTTTTCGACGATGACATTGAGATTGGGCATCGTCATGTCCATATAGTCGCGTCCTGCCTTGACGATGCCAGGGTCGATCTCTATACCGTCCATCGGCAGGCCCGGATACACCGCGTTATACTGCCGGGCGATGGTCCCTGCAGCCAGCCCTACGATAGCGATTCGCTCAACCTGTTGTGGTAGATAGGGCGGCGCATTGAAATAGGGACCGGCCAGGAAAAACCCCCAGGTGCGGCGGAAATAGAGCTGCTCAGGGTGCCATTGGGAATGGTAACCCTGGCCTTCGTTGAGCAGCAGGTAGCGGTAGCCGCTTTGATCTTCGACCACCTGGATCAAGTTGTAGGCCGATTCGTCTTCGTAAAGCAGCACCATGTCATGGGGTGGGGGGCGCAGTGGTCCGCGCAGCGCCCAGGTTGCGAGCAGGGTAAGCAGCAGGGGCATCCACAGCAGCTTGAGCGCGGCCCGGCGGTTGTGTGATGCCAACCCGATCAGCCCTACTGCCAGAAGAACCCCGGCGAATAACAGGAACGTTCGGGCGGTGCCGATGGCCGGGATCAGCGCAAGATCGGGGAGGAATGTGCCGATGATACTGCCCAGAGTCGAGATGGCATAGATGCGACCTGCGGTGCTGCCTGCCGCCTCGACATCGTTCATGGCCAGGCGAATGGCAAACGGCGAAAGGAAACCGAGAAGCGTGATCGGCCCGGACAGCAAGACCAGGATGCTGATGAACGATCCGAGTGACACGGCGGCATCAAAGTCTTGCACGGCACGCGCGGCGGCGGTGAGAACCGGGTGGGCGATCAGCGGAATCATGCCGCCTAGAAACGCGGCCCAGGTCACGATGCGGTAAAAGGTGGTGAAGTGGGGGGAACGATCGGCCAGACGACCGCCCAGGAAATAGCCGATCGTCAGGTAGATCAGGATCAGGCCGACGATATTGGCCCATACCAGATTGCTGGTGCCGAACACGCTCCCCAGGAGCCGCGAGGCAGCGAATTCCATGCCCATTGTGCTCATTCCGCCAGCAAAGACGGCGAGGAGGAGAAAGCGCTGATGCAGCCGGTTCATAGGCAAGATGGATGTGCTTTCATGTGACACGCGCCTGACTCAAGAAGGCGCGATAGCTCAACACAGCGGTCAGGTCGTCATCCTGGCGGATGGTATAGACCAATGCGCCCGCGGTTTCGGCCATGCTTTGCAGCCTCACCATCTGGCTGCGTTCCGCGCCAAAGCTGACGGGATCGATCAGAATACAAACCACGCGCACTCCACGCCGGATCAGCCGATGGGCTTCGCGGACCCAGCGGTCATCTTGGGAAGCGGTAATGATGATCGCCGTGGTGTCGCGGGCGAGGTAATTTGCTTCGAGGGCCAGCATCTGGTGCAGGGTGCGATCGGTTTCACTGCGGGCCAGGGCCAGGACTTCCAGGATGCGCGTCAATTGACGGATGCCGCGATCGGCCTGGATACATTCACGATGGGGACTGTAGGTCACGAACCCCAGGGCGCGCCCTTTATCTACAAAATAGCGGGCGAGCGAGGCGGCGATGGTGACGCCGTATTCCTCAGTCGAAGGCGGCAGGGCAGCGGGTGGACCATAGTATAGCTGAATGTCGCTGCCTGAGCGAGCGGTGATGCGCTCTACCAATGACTGCTGAGAGAGGTCCAGAAAAATCCACACGTCGGCCAGCGGGTCAAGCTCGAACTCCTTGACCAGCAGCCGGTCGCGGTGGGCACTGCTGCGCCAGTGGATGCGGTTGAAGCTGTCACCGGGTTGATAGTCCCGCACACCTGCCGCGTTGGTGGTGATGAAATGAGCGCGACGCCGCACTGCCTCGCCTCCAGACAGGGTACCGATGGGCGTGGCAAAACGGTGAATGGGCACGGTCAGCGGATAGACGATGATTTTTGATTGGGCGGCGATTCGACGTGGGAACTGGAACAGCCCGAACGGATCGCCGCTGGCCAGAGTCATGGGGCCGAGCACAAATTCACCGCGCCGGATGCAGATGGTGTGTGCTTCCCAGGTGTAACCGCGGCGCGGCCCCAGGGTGGGCACGACGTGGCTGGCATGATGATTGGGGAGCGTCGAATGGTCGCGCACTTCGAGCCACAGCTTGGGAAAAATGCCGGTGTTGCGCACGTGGAAAACTTCGTCCAACGGGCGGCCCACCTGGGCGCGTCGCGCATGGGTTACACGGGAGATCGACAGCCAGTTGACCGACATCCACGACCAGATGAAGGCCGCAACCAGGATCGCACCGAGCACATAGGCGAGGTTATAGAAGAAGACGCGCTCACTGATCACTCCCATCACCAGGAACAGAATGATCAGGGCATAAAACACATTCCGGCGGTTGGGCATGACCCACATCCATTCTGACAGCCACGCCGCCTAATACCGCGCGCCGACAGATGCTCCCGGCACGGGAACAAGATTCAGGATGCTTTGAACGATGCTGTTGGCCGAGATTTCTTTGATGCGTGCATTAGGCCCAATGATGATGCGATGCGCCAACGCCGTTTCGGCCAGGGCTTTCACATCGTCAGGAATGACATAATCGCGCCCGGCGACGGCAGCGCGCGCCTGTGACGCGCGGTACAGCGCCAGCGCGCCGCGTGGGCTGGCTCCCAGGTACACATCGGGATGGGTGCGGGTGGCGGTCACCAGGTTCACGATGTAAGTCTTGATGTCCTGGTTCAGGTAGACATTGCGGACGGCCTGCTGCGCACTCAGCAGATCGGCGACAGTGACCGTCTGCTGGATGGTGTTGAGTGGGTGCTGGTACTGCTGTGAATCCAGCATTGCGATCTCTTCCTGCGGCGTGGGATAGCCGAGGCGGATGCGCAGCATGAAACGGTCAAGCTGGGCTTCGGGCAAGGGGAATGTTCCCTCATACTCGATAGGGTTCTGGGTAGCCAGCACCAGGAATGGCTCATCCATGTAGTGGGTCACCCCATCGACCGTGACCTGGCGCTCCTCCATCGCTTCGAGCAGGGCTGCCTGCGTTTTGGGCGTGGCGCGGTTGATCTCGTCGGTCAGGACGATTTGTGACAGGATGGGACCGGGCCGGAATTCAAATTCACGCGTTCCCTGGTTAAATACTGAGACGCCTGTTACATCCGAGGGCAGCATATCGGGCGTGAACTGGATACGGCTGAAGGTCGCGCCGATCGAGCGTGCCAGCGCACGGGCGAGCATGGTCTTTCCCACGCCGGGCACATCCTCGATCAGGATATGGCCCTGGCAGAGCAGTCCCAGCACAGTCAGACGGATTTCATTCCGTTTCCCGATAATGACCTGAGAGACGTTGTCGATGATTCGCTCGGCAACGGTTTGCACAATACTCATTCGCTTCAACCGCCTTTGGCCATGTTTGGTGAGCAGCGCCCAACGCAGCAGATTATAGCGCAGGGTGGGGACGGGTGGAAATGACGTTTGACCTACCGATAACGTGCGCCAGGCCGGTTGTTGGCCAGGTGTGTTACAGGGCGGTCCGTGTGTGCGCCTGTTCAACGCAGTGGGTGATGGCCTCACGGAACAAAGGCGCATCGAACCGCATGGCATGGGCGCGCAGTACCGCCGGATCATAAGCATCTGGGTCGAAATGGCGCAATACCTCAACCAGAGATTCGACAGTTTGCTCGGCAAAAAACGCACCGGTTCGCCCCGGCAGAACCGTATCGAGTGCGCCACCGCCTTTGAAGGCAATCACCGGACGCCCGGTGGCCTGAGCCTGGACCGGGGTAATACCAAAATCCTCGAGACCGGGAAAAATAAGCGCTTTGCATCCGGCGAAGAGTTCGGGCAGATCGGCATCGGGCACAAATCCGAGGAATTCGACGGTTGGCCCTGCCATTGCTTCGAGCCGCTCACGGTCGCGGCCTTTTCCTCCCACCAACAGTGGCAGTCCGAGCTGTGTGCACGCCTGAACCGCCAGATCGATCCGCTTATAGGGGATAAGA
Organism: Anaerolineae bacterium; assembly: GCA_034429275.1. Lineage (GTDB taxonomy): Bacteria > Chloroflexota > Anaerolineae > Aggregatilineales > Aggregatilineaceae > DAOUFU01. The sequence continues at coordinate 31,701 of DAOUFU010000189.1, forward strand.
CGTGACACAACCAGGTAATATTCCCCTCGCGCTGCAGAAGGTCTGAAGCGGTCGGCGACTTCAACGGGAGGATAGATCAGGGTCGAGTCGCGATGATAGAACTGTTTGATACGCGCCTGAATTTCCGTGCTGATGGCGACAAACTGATTGACGCGCTGAGCGGCAGCGTAATCCCATCGGCGGAAAAGACGCGCAACCAGCCGCGCCGCGAGCCGTACACTCGCGCCAAAGTCCTCACGGTCCAGGTACGACTCCAGATTCCAGATGTAGCGGGTGGGGGTCAGGCAGTAGCAAATGTGAACTGCCTGGGACCCCGTTTTGACGCCATGACAAAAGCCGCTCTTGTTGCTGAGCACCACATCGTAGCCGCTCAGGTCGAGTCCGCCGAAGGCAAGGGGATAGAACGGTAAATAGCGCTGGTGGTGGGTGTGGATGCCCGGAAGACGGTTCATCCAGGTGGTGCGAATGTCCCAGCTTTGGTAGTGGCGAGGCATGGTCTCCGGGGCGTACATGCTGGTGTAG
>DAOUFU010000190.1:0-3208 GCA_034429275.1 Anaerolineae bacterium
CCCCGCCAGCTTCTTCGAAGACGAGGGTGTGAAAAAGGTACTGATCGTACGCTTTAACGGCCAGGAAGAATATTTCGACCTGGGCGGAAACGATGTTGAAGTGCACTTCGCCAGTGCCTACTACGAAGCGCTCACCATCACAACGCGGGATGGCAATGTGCTGGTCGATATTCGTTCTTCGCAGGGGGCAAGCGGCTACACTGTTTCCGGGGCAGCGCCGCCCAAAGTGGCCGAGTGGGCAGGCACGGGCGGCGGGGCGCTGCGGCTCGCCATCGGTCAGCGGGCCACCATCTTCACCACCGCCGGGAGCACCCTGAATATGCGTGAGTCGCCCGGTACTGATGCGCGGATTGTGAACCGGCTGCACAGCGGGTTAGTAGTCATCGTGCTGAACGGCCCGGCCTTTGGGGATGGCTATACGTGGTGGGAGATCGAATCGCCGGATGGGCCGCGCGGTTGGGTCGCGGAATGGATCGATGGCTACCAGATGCTGCTGCCGGGTGTACCGCCCACGCCGTCCGCGCCGCCGCAGGTGAGCGGCCCGACTTGTGGTGGCAAAGTGGCCCGCTTCTCGATAGGGGAGACGGTGGTTGTCAGTCTGCGCGGGGATGACCTGCGCATCCTGCGCTCGTATAACGATCCGCTCTCCGGCCTGGCGATGGCGGTGACTGACGACCGCCTGCGCATTGAGCAGGGGCCGGCCTGCTCGTATTCTCCACGCTACCAACAAGACGTGATCTACTGGTACGTTTATTCGTACACCGATAATGTGTATGGCTGGGTCGCGGATGGAATCACCAACGAGCAGTGGTTGTGCCCGCTCTCAAACCCTGCCTGCGATCGGTAATCGCACACCGCTAAATGACGGTAATTTCCCCGTGCCTTTGTGCATGTTGCATATAACAAGAAAAAACTGCACAAAAATCCCCCAAAATATGTTGTAGAAAACTCCGAAGACAGCCCTCTTGTTCCACCGTACACTGGGCACATTATCCAATGCTGCGGCGAAACTGCCCCAAAAAGTGGGCCGGGCAGCCAGGCGTCATGCTGCTTTCCATTGTGCTCTGACTAGGAGGGACTCCCCATGCGAAGACGCGCTCGATTCTGGCGTTTGTTCTCAATGACCATGCTGGTGACCGGGTTGGTGATGGCCTTCCCGGCCCTGGTCCATGCCCAGGAAGATGGGTTCACGACCAGCGAACTGGCGACTTCGATCAATACCATGTGGACGCTGATCGCTGCGTTCCTGGTATTCTTCATGCAGGCGGGTTTTGGCTTCCTCGAAGCCGGGTTCGTGCGCTCGAAGAACGTGGTGAATATCATGGCCGAGAACTTTCTGGACACGACCATGACCACGGTCGGGTTCTGGGCCGCCGGGTTCGGCATCATGTTTGGCAGCGGCACCGGCCTGTTCGGCACCGAATGGTGGTTCCTGAGCGGGACACCGGATACCTATGCCGGGCTGCCTCTGTATGCGTTCTTCTTCTTCCAGTTCGCCTTTTCGGCGGCGGCATCGACGATCGCATCCGGGGCGATGGCCGAACGTACCGATTTTCGCGCCGACCTGGTGTACAGCTTCATCGTTGGCCTGATCATCTCCCCGGTGGTGGGGCACTGGATTTGGGCGAGCGATGGCTGGCTGGCCGAACGCGGTATGTTGGATTTCGCCGGTTCGACGGTGGTGCACCTGGTGGGGGCGCTGGTCGGGCTGGCCGGTACGCTGACTCTGGGCAAGCGGCTCGACAAGCAGTTCGGCACCTCGATTCGCGGGCACAATATCCCGCTGGCGGCCATCGGCACCTTCATTCTGTGGCTGGGCTGGTTCGGCTTCAACCCCGGCAGCACGCTGGGAGCCACCGACGCCGACAGCATCGCCCTGATTGTGCTCAATACCGACTTTGCGGCCACAACCGGCGCAATCGCCGCCATCTTCCTGGCCTACTATCACACCGGGCTGTGGGATGTCAGCATGGCATTCAATGGTGCGCTGGCCGGGTTGGTCGCAATCACTGCCCCGTGCGCATTCGTGGAGCCGTCTGTGGCCCTTCTGATCGGCGTGATTGCGGGCGTGCTGGTCTATTACGGGGTCGGGCTGATGGAAGCGCTCAAGATCGATGACCCGGTGGGCGCGTTCCCCGTGCACGGGCTGAACGGGGCATTCGGCACGCTGGCGGTGGGGTTGATTGCCACGGAAGGCGGGCTGTTCTACGGCGGCGGCTGGGACCAACTGGGCACCCAGGCCCTGGGCGTGGCGGCGGCGATTGCCTTCGTCTTCCCGGTGTCGCTGCTGATGTTCCGGCTGATCGACATGACTATCGGGCTGCGCGTGCCGGAAGAGGTTGAGCGCGCGGGCATCGACGGGTTCTACCATGGCATGACCTCTTATCCCGAATTCTCCAGCAGCTACAGCATTCCGACGCGCATGAAGACCGGCGCGCGCGTGCCGACGGCCAAATCCTCGACGGCGTCGGGCGACTGAGACCGGTTGTTCGCGGGGGAAAGGGCAGCGCGCCGGAAGACTCACGGTCGCGCTGCCCCACCGCTCACCCTCTGATCGAAAATTACACACAGCGCATCGCCGCGAAAGGAAACCAACCATGACCAAAAAGATCGAAGCCATTGTCCGTGAGGAACGAGTCGAGCTGGTGAAAGACGCCCTGACCGAGATTGGGATCGTCGGGCTGAATATCACCCAGGTCCGTGGGCGTGGGCGCGATGGTGGCATCACCATCAATACGCGCAGCGGCGCTTTTGTGGTGGACCTGATCCCCAAAGTGCAGGTGAATATCGTGCTGAGCGATGACAACGTGGAGGCAGCGGTCGATGCCATTCGCAGCGCGGCCTCGACCGGCTCCAGCGGGGATGGTGTGATCTTCGTGCTGCCGGTGGATGATGTGATTCGCATCAGCACGGGCGAGCGTGGGCGCGCAGCCATCACCTACCAGGGCGATATCGACTCGGTGAAGAAATCGGTGCCTGTCTAGAGGGCGAATGATCGTGGGCGTATTCCATTTTCGGGGCATGAGACTGTGGGGGTTGCCCGGCCTCACCCCCGCGCGGCCAAAACCGGGCCGCTCCGCCCCCTCTCCGAAAGTTTTCGGCTATGCGTTACCCACAACTATGGATGGGGGAAAGCGGGGTAAAATGGAAGGGATGAACAGGATAGACGAACAGGAAGGCAAGATGATCGACGATCTGGAGTATATCC
>DAOUFU010000191.1:0-18174 GCA_034429275.1 Anaerolineae bacterium
GAGCCGGAGCGGGTGATCGTGCTCGGCTCCAACAACTTCAACAGCGTGCACACCTATGGCGACCTGGATATCCCCGAAGACCGGAACCTGATCCTGACCTTCCATTACTACAACCCCATGCTGGTCACGCACTACCGGGCGCACTGGACCCCGGTGGGGGCGTATAAGGGGCCGGTGCACTATCCGGGGCTGCCCATCGCCGAAGAAGACCTGGCCGCGGTGACCGATGAGGCGCTGCGCGGGGCGCTTGCCAGGGTCAATGTGCCGTTTGGGCGGGCGGAGATGGAAGCGGAACTCGCGCTGCCGCTGGCGGCCCGCCAGCGGACCGGAAATCCCCTCTACTGCGGCGAGTTCGGCTGTTACCACATGCTGCCGCAGGACCTGCGCATCGCGTGGTACCGCGATTTCATCGACGTGCTGAACGCGCATGACATCGCCTGGGCAAACTGGGACTATAAGGGCGACTTCGGGTTGTTCACGCCCGATGGGCCGGACCAGGAAGTGATCGATATCCTGCTTGGGGAATAACGCCCGGCGGACAGAACAGCACCGGGGCGGGTTGGCGCAACCCCGCCCCTGCTATTCCGGGCGTATTCCATTTTCCGGGCATGAGACTGTGGGGGTTGATCGGCCTCACCCCCGCGCGGCCAAAACCGGGCCGCTCCGCCCCCTCTCCGAAAATTTTCGGAGAGGGGGCAGACCAGGCGCCTCCCATGAGGCGCGCAGGTCGGGGGTGAGGCCAGCCGTTCGCCCATCCCTATCCGCTCACCTTATCAAAATGCATGACGGAGGGCGAAGTCCTCGCAATTTCGCCCCCAAGCTGGAATACACCCTGCCATTCCTCATCAATTCATATTATAAGCGGACAGACATCCCTGGTACTGCTTCCTGGCGGGGAAACTACATCCCCGTCGGGACTTCGCCAAAGGTCACTTCGGCATGATTGCGCGCGCAGTCGTCCTGGGCGAAGACAATTTCGACCGGCGCTGAGAGTGTGCGCTCTTCTTGAATGACCTGCACCCATACCCGCCGGTTGATCGGATCGGTCAGCACCAGCGACCAGCTTCCCGGCGCTTCGCGGGCGATCTCGCCAGTGAAGACGACGCGCGAGCGCACATAGTCGCCCCAGATGCGCAGGCTGTAGGCATCGGTCGGCTGCCCGGCGGAGTCGAGGATGCGCCCGCTGATCACCTGGATGCCACATGACTCGGCGGCGGAATAGGCCGGGGCGGGGATCGTAGTTGCCAGGGCATAGCGACCGGGCACCACCGGCGGCAGCGGCGTCGGGGTGTGCGCGGGAGTGGCGGGGGCGCTCTGGACGCTCTGCCAGACGGCGGTCAGCGTGAGGTCGAATTCTTCTTGCAGACTGCGCTCGCGGGCGTTGGTCAGGATGATCACGATGGCGCTGAGGGTGATCGTCAGCAGGGCCAGCATGACGGTCAGAGTCAGCCAGGTCTGGTAACGTGGGCTGACCTGGGGCCTGGTCGGTTCTTCGGGTGGGAGGTAGGACAGCGGACCGGTCATGACTGTGATTTGTCCTTGGGGCGGGCAGCCCCGATGGCGCGCCACACGCGCAGCACTTCGGCCACCGTCCACGCCTGGGCGATGCAGCCGTGTGGCTCGTGCGGCGGGTCCCCGTCAAAAATCTCGCTGAGCGTGCCCAGGCCGTGATCGGAGAGGTGCTCGGCCATGGGTTCCAGGTAGCTGAGCGCCATCGCCGCATCGCCGTACACGCGGTAATGGGCCAGCGCAAACGGCCCGATCAGCCAGCCCCAGGCTGTGCCCTGGTGATAGCAGGCATCGCGCTGGCTGCGGTCGCCGGTGTAGTGGCCCACATAGTCGGCTTCATCCGGCGCGAGGCTGCGCAGGCCATAGGAAACAACCAGCTCGCGCGCGCAGATATCGACCACCATCCGCGCCCGGTCGCCGCTCAGCAGCGGGAAGGGCAGGGCGACTGCAAATATCTGGTTGGGGCGCAGGGTGGGATCGTCGCCATCGGGGCCGTCGATCACGTCGTAGAGATAGCCGCCGCTATACCAGAAGCGCCCCCCAAAGTGGCGGTAAACGCGGTCGGCCATCTGGGTGAAGCGGTCGGCTTCCGGGCGGCGGTTGAGCGCGGCAGCCAGTTCGGCAGTGATGCGCAGCGCGTTGTACCACAGCGCGTTGACCTCGACCGGCTTGCCGACTCGCGGAGTCACCACCCAGTCGTCGATCTTGACATCCATCCAGGTGAGCTGCGATCCCGATTCGCCGGCATACAGCAGGCCATCGCTGGCATCCTGGCGAATCTGGTAGCGCGTGCCCTTGATGTGCCACTCGATAATATCTGCCAGCACCGGGTAGAGTGCGCTGATCGCGTCCGGGTTGCGCCCGCACGCCTCGAAATAGGCATAGACGGCCACAAAATACCACAAGGTGGCATCTACCGTGTTGTATTCGGGCGGCTGGCCTTCGTCGGGGAAGCGGTTGGGCAGCATCCCCTGATCGACCACGCTGGCGTAGGTGTGCAGCACGGCGGCGGCATCCTCGATGCGGTTGAGGGCCAGAGTCAGCCCCGGCAGCGCGATCATCACGTCGCGGCCCCAATCGGAGAACCAGGGATAGCCCGCCAGGATGCTCTCGCCGGAGGTGTTGTTCATCGGGCGGGTGACCATGAATTGATCGGCGGCCAGGGCCAACTGGCGAATCCAGCCCGGCGCGTCATCGAGCGCGGCGCGGTCGAGCAGGGCCTGCTGGCGGGCTTGTTCGGCGCGCAACGCTTCATCCCAGGGGGCGGGATCATCTTCTTCGGCGGTGAGGGCGAGCGCCAGGGTGTCGCCCAGTTCCAGGTCGGCCAGCACGGTCGCGGCGGCGAGCAGGTCTTCCTGGTTGTCCTCTTCGCCGCGGGCCTTTTCGCGCGAGAGGTGGAAGGACCACCACCACTCGGCTTCGGGGGTCAGGCTGCCCCGGTTGGTGATGATGCGGAACGGCTTGAGCGGGGGCAGGCTGCGCGAGGGGATCACAGTGCGAGCGCCGCGCGGGGTCAGTGTGATCGCGTTGCCGCCGGGCCAGGGAAGGTGTGGGGCAGGGGCGACATCGATCGGGTAGCCGCCCTTGGTCACCGCGTGGTGATCGCGGTAGGCACACAGCGGCTTGATCACCATGCGGACTTTGGCGGTGCCGCGCCGATAGGTATAGGTGACGTAGGTGGTGTTGTGCCCGTGAGCCATCCAGATGCGCTGCTCGATGCGCACATCGCCGAAGGCCCACACGAAGACAGGCAGCGACCCTTCCAGGCGGAAACTTTCGAGGTGGCGGTAGCCATCGGGCAGGACCACGCCCGCCGCCCATTCGTGGGTAACCAGCGGTGAGCGGCGGCCATCGACTTCGACCCAGGTATCGAGGTTGGCGACCATCAGCGTGCGGCGGGTGGGCGGCTGGAGCGAGGCAATCAGCAGGCCGTGATAGCGCCGCGTGCGCGCCCCGGCCAGCGATCCCATCGCATAGCCGCCGATGCCGTTGGTCACCAGCCATTCCCGGCGCAGCGCTGCCCCCAGCGTGCCGGTTACTTCGCGTCCAAAGTGGATCATCCCGATCACACGCCTCCTCTAGTGAGCGCCGACCCAGGCCGCCTCGCGTCGTACGGACCGCCTTTTCGGGCGGCTGCCTGCTGTCTCTGCCAGGTGATTACGTACACCCGCCCGGTCCGGCGCAGAGACGGAACGGGCGGGGAGTCACATGCTGCAATGATTCGGGGATGGTTCATCCCCGGCTGGTACGTGCGCCCGGTTAGGCCGGTGCGGTGGTGTTCACCACCGAGTTATCCCCACTGAACGGATTGGGCACATAAGCATCCGCGTCCCAGTCGTTGTGCCATTGGCTGCCATTGACCAGGTAGCGGAACTGGTACTCACGACCGACCTCAAGTTCCAATGTCGTCTTCCATGCCCCACTCTTGAGGTGGTCCATCGGGGTGGCGGATTCGTCCCAGTTGTTGAAGTCGCCCACCAGATAAACACTGTGGGCATCGGCGGCGATCGCTTCGGGCAGGTTGAACTCGACCTTGACCGTACCCTTCTTGAGGAAACGCTTCTTGATCATCTCCAGACTCTCTCCTTGTGCAAGCGGGCCTGCCTGATTTGGATTGTAACACCAATCACGGGCGGCACCACATCGTGTTGATGGACCCTTTGCGCGAACCGATCAAACGGATCGATTGAACAAAAAGTGCACCAGCAGGCGATTCTGCATAGGTTTCAGAGGCTGTCAAGGGTTGTTGAATGGGCTTCGGCTGATGCAAACCATTTCATGGGCATATTAACCAGATGGTTTGTTAAACCGATTTAACTTTGCGTGGAATCCAATCCGGCGGGTGGTTTGCGGCTGTAGGGGCGGGCATAGCGGCACAGCGCGCGGAATTCGCAGCCGCGCGCGCATGGCGGCTTGTGCGGCTGGGCGGGCCGCACGGCGAAATCGCCCGCGCGCGCCTGCTGCACATGGTGATGCATCCAGCGGTGGGCGCGCTCGACGGCGTCATCGGTGGCCAGCACTTCGCCGCTGGTGGTCCGGCTGCGGATGTGCCAGAAGACCCCGCCCGCCAGCGTGAGATCGCGGGGCAGCAGCGCCCGCGCCGCCAGCAGATAGATCGCCATCTGGAACTCGCGCCCCTCGGCCATGCCCTCGACGTCGCGCTTCGTTGTCCCGGTCTTGTAGTCGATGACGATGACCTGGTCCCCGGCCAGGTCCATCCGGTCGATCTGGCCGCGTACGCGCAGAGTCCCGGCGTCACCCTCCAGCGTCAGCGGCGGGCGGTCATCAAAGCCGAAGGCGGCTTCCTGCAGGAAGGGCACGCGCGGCTCACCTGCGATCTGGGCAGCCAGCGGGTGGTGCCTGGCGTCTTTTTCGGTGCGCGGCAGGCGGAAAGGCGACTCGTCACTGAAATCCTGCGCGACCAGCGCGCGCAGCCGGTCGAGCAGGTTCGCCTGTTGGTAGGCCCACACCGGTGAGGCGCGGAAACCATAGCGCCGGGGGGCGGAATCCAGCAGGGGCGCGGCCACCGCGTCGAGGATCGCCAGGGCGCGCGGGGCGTTCTCCGGCGTGATGTGCAGGCCCTCGGCGGCGATCTGCGCATAGGCGGCTTCGAGGATGGCGTGATTGAGCGAGCCGGTTTGCAGCACGTCGGGACCTTCCTCCGGCTCAACGAGTTCTTCCAGGCGCAGCATCCGCCGGGCGAAAAAACGGTAGGGGCACGCGCCGTATTCGTCGAACTGCGAAGCACTCCACAGGCGGCCCGGACCCAGGCGGCGCGCGGCTTCGGCGACGAGGGCCGGGTCATTCAGCAGGCCCAACCAGCGATCCGGCGGGCGAGCGGGGTCTTCGCGGGCAGCTTCGAGTGCGCGCCCGCGCCGGGCGTTGGTCCAGGGCGAGCGCGCGCCGTCGGCGCTGCGGCTGAGCGCGGCGTGCACACCGTGCCACAGGTCAGGCTGTGACTGCTCCGGCGGTTCGCCGGGACGCTCGCTGCTCAAGGCCGCCGCCAGCGCGATGGCGGCTTCTTCCAGGGTAGCCGCTTCGTCCAGCGACGGGGCAGCACCCACCGCCAGGCGAATCTGCTGCGCGGGCGGCACGTCCACCGCCGCGCATACAGCGTTCCAATAGGGCGAGGCGGGGACCTCGGTGCCGCGTTCGTCCACCGTGAAGCGGGTCAGCATCAGCGAGCGGCGCGCCAGCCCGATCACCTGGTAGAAGCGGCTCATGTCGTCGGCGCGTTCGGCGTAGGTCAGCATCTCGATGGGCGGCTCGCCGCGTTCAAGATCGGCGCGCTCGGCCTCGCTGTAAAGCGCGTCGTCCGCCTCCAACTGGGGAAAGACGCCCTCGGACAGGCCCATCACAATGACATGATCGTGCGGCAGGCCGCGCGCACCGCCCGCACTGATGGCCAGCACCCGGCCCAGGCGGTTCGATCCGCCCTCCGGTTCCAGGGTGGCATCGCGCAGGGCCAGTTCAAGCTCGGCGCGGAACTCTGCCCACGAGAGCACCGGCAGCGGACGACCCGCGGCGAGCAGGTCGTGCGCGGCGCGCAGACCCACCAGCACTTCGCGCAGCCTGCCGAAAGCGCGCACGTCGCGCACGACACGATCGGCATCGGCGGCGGCGCGGATGTTGGCCAGCACACTGAACGTCTGCGGGGCAGGGGATTGCTCGCCGGGTGAGGGGGCGGTTTCGTCTTCGTCCGCCGGGTCGGGCAGCAGCCGGTCGGCAATCCAGGCGACGAACTGCTCGACGGTGGCCTGGGCGGGCGGCGTGATGCGGTCCAGGTGACGGGCCAGCGCTTCGGCCAGCGCGCGGGCCTCGTCGGGTGGCAGCAGCGGCCCGGATTCGGCGTCTTCGTCCAGGCCGGGCAGCCCTGCCGCCGCGATCGCCTCCAGCCATTGATCGCGCCCGCGCATCACCTGGGCGGCGCGGCTGACGCGCTCAATCTGGGCGATCTGGGCGGGTGTGAGATCGGGCGAGACGAGATAGGGGCTTTGCAGCAGGTCGATCAGGTCGCGGCGCGGGAAATCGTGAGCGGCCAGGTCGAGCAGCCCGATCAGTGCGGCGACGGCGGGATTCTCGCGCAGGGGCAGGCCATCGCGCACGATCAGCGGCAGGCCATAGGCGCGGGCGGTGGTGCGCAGCGCATCGGCGTAAGGGGCGATCTCGCGCGCGACGATGAGCACAGATTCCGGGTCTGCGCCTGCCAGCAGCAGCCGCTTGACTCCGCGCAGCGCCGCGGCGACCTCGCGCAGGGGGTCCGGCGCTTCGACCAGCAGCAGCGACTCGTCGCCAGGGATGGGATGAGGCGCGCTGCGGAAAACCTGGTCCACCAGGTGGGCCAGCACGGGCGGGCGTTGGGCTGCAGGTGGCGTGGGGAGCGGCTCCACCCGCCAGAGCGGCGAGCCATCTGCCGCGCTGCTTTCGAGCAGGCGGGCGAGCGTGTGCTCGAAGCGGTGGAAGCGGCGGCCCGGCGCAGGCGGCACCGCCGTCAGGGTGATCAGAGTCTGCGGAAGCTGGCGGGCCAGTGCAGCCAGGAAACGGCGGCTGACCGCGTTGAACTGGTCGAAGCCATCGACGATCAGCAGTTCGGGCCGGGCGTGCGCGGGAAGCTGCTGACCGCCTTCCAGGTGGTGGACGGCCAGCCAGCCCGCCCCGTGACGGTCTACCAGCCGCTGATCTTGCAGCAGCGCCTGGTAGCGGGCGTAAACCTGGGCGAGGTCGCGGTCTTTGGGGCCGCGCCGCGCGGCGGCCTGGGTGAACTGTTCCGGCTCGACCAACCCCTGCTTCAGCTCGTGGATCAACCCGGCGACCAGGCCCACAAACCCCGGCGTGCGCGCGATGGGTCCAAAGTGCGCCAGTTTGCCTTCGACATCGAGATCGGCGATCACGCGGCGCAGCAGGCCCAGCCGCGCGGAATCGCCGATGCGGCGCTGCGGGTCGCCCAACAGGGTGAGCACGCGGGCATAGAGCGAATCGAGCGTGAAATACTCGATGCCGAACAGCGGGGAATCCGGGCTGAGCGCCAGCAGCCGGGCGCGGAAATCCTGTTCCTGCTGACCGCTCGCCAGCAGCACCCACACCGGCGCAAAGGCGCGGAACAGGCGCAGTTCGAGGATGGCGTTCAGCGCGGCCCCGGTCTTGCCACCGCCGACCGGCGCGGTCAGAATGCGGGCATCTGGGGGCAGCATCATGGGAGGTTCACCTCCGGGGAAGACTCGCCGCCCGGCACCTGGGCGACCAGCACCGAAAGCAGGTCCGGGCCGCGCCCGTTGCGGCGATCCCACCGCTCGCGCAGGCGGTCGCGCCAGGTGTGGCGCGGCGGCAGGTCCAACACGGCCAGGCCCTGCGCCAGGACGGAATCGCGGAGGGCAGCCGCGCGCCCCGGAACGCCATCATCCAGCACGGCCAGCCAGCCGCCGGGGTGCAGCGCTGCCACCGCGCCCGCCAACGCAGACTCGATCACCGCGTCGGGGACATCCTGGATCACGACCAGCTCAAAACGCGCCGGGGCCAGGGGCGGATGACCCGGATCGGCCTGCACGCGCAGGTAGCGCGCGAAGCCATAGGCACCCAACCCGCCGCGCGGCCCGGTGCGGGCATCCAGCGCCAGGGTGGTATAGCCCGCCACGTCCAGCGCATAGGCCAGCCAGCCCAGGCCCGCACCAAGCACGGCGGCCCCTCCGCGCGGCCCAACCGGCAGATCGCCGCCGCGCATACGGGCCGCTTCCAGGTAGCGCCAGAACAGGGCGGTCTGGTCCGCGCGTGAGGCCCAGTAGCCCAGCGGGTAACCGCTCAGGCCGGTCTGCGGCAGCGACTTAAAAGCGTCTTCCTCTGGCACCGGCCAGCCCCGCGCGGCACAGGCGGAGTCGTACTCGGCGGAGAGGCGGTCGAATTCGGCACGGCGGGCCGGATCGACCAGCCGGACGATGCCCGCCTCGATGGGGAACAGGTGGGCGGAGTCGGCGGCGCAAGCCAGGCCGTGTTCGCCCGGCTGAAGCGATGCCCCATCGACCGGGCAGACCAGCAGCGCGAGATAGTCGCGGCCCCGGCCCTTATACGCGCCGCGCGCAAGGTCCGCCGGGCGAATGGGGCGGCTGGCAGGGGTAGGATCGGGGGTGGGAGTAGTCATAGGCTCGGCGGTGGGTGATGATCGGTCGGGTTATGGGTCGCGGCGGCGCATCACGATCAAGGCGTGATCGCCCCAGGCGCGCAGGACCGGCCACTCGCGCAGCCAGCCCTCCAGCCGGGCGCGCCGCCGGTAGCGGTCCTGCTTCATGGCGAACAGGTCGTGTAGGTGAACGGGCGGCAGCAGCAGCGGGAAGGCCATCACGCGCTCGACGGTAAAATGATCGGCGAAGTGGGCGGCGAATTCGCCCGGCGCATAGAAGCGCACCGGCGCGATCACCGACCCGGCTCCGGCGCGGGTCTCGGTCCATTCCGCCGGGCGCTCCATAGTGGCATCGAGCGAGAGTCGGCGGATGTTGTGCACGATCTCAAAAATGCAGCGGCGAGACATGATCATGGCGACAAAGGGCGCGCCGGGTTCGAGCAGGGCATCGAGCGCGCGCGACACCCCGGCCAGGTCCGGCTCGCAGTTGAGCGTGCCCAGGCTGGCGAACGCCCCCTGGAACGGCCCCCGTTCTTCGAGCTGATTCAGCCGCCCGGCGGGCAGCGCGTGGAAGACCAGGCCGCGCGTCAGGCCGTAGACGGCGGCTTTGGTCTGGGCCTGGCGAACCATCGCCGGGCTGATGTCGATGCCAAGCACGCTGTAGCCAGCCTGGGCGAGCATCAGCGATTCCTCGCCGGTGCCGCAGCCGATGTCGAGCACGGTTGCGCCCTGCGGGAACCACTCTTTGAGCAGGCTCACATGCTGTTCGCGCAGCCAGCCGAGCAAGGGATTGCCGCGCCCGCTGTCGGTGGGTGTGCCATACTGCGCGTCATAGAACTGGGCCACCCGGTCGAACCGGGCCTCAAGCGTCTTGTACTGCTGAAGCAGGTCACTGCTGCTCCACTGATTCATGTGATCCGCTTTCTTCCCCGCCGATCTGTGTCCCCTCGGTCACTGCGAGGTTTGGGCGGCGCACCATCCACCAGCCCGCAATCAGTCCAAGCCCTATGATCGGCCCAAACGCCATCGCGCACAAGGCGCGCAGCGCTGCCGACCAGCCGGTGATTCCCATCACCAGGTAGAGCACCACGGTGACGGCTGCAAAAACGCCCAACCATACCATCCCCAGCCGCGCGCCGCGCCGCCAGACTTCGCCCTGCCAGGGCTGCAAAGGCTCGCCCATAGTATCCCTCAAATCGCGCCAGCAGGCCGCGATCACCGGACCAGCGGCCACACCCAGATATTGCGATAATAGCAGTCTGTCCGTGCCGCTTCATAATTCATCAGCGCCACACCTACGCGCCCTTCTGCCGCCAGGACCGTCTCCTGAGTGACCAGTGCGCCGTTGATGTACAGCGTCACGCGGTCACCCTGGGCCACAATCAGCAGGTTGTCGAGGGCGGAGGGCGCGATCATCGGGCTGAGGTCGTAGGCGTTGGTGGCCAGTGCCGCGTCCAGAGTCTGCACCAGGCCCCACCCGCCCAAGTTATCGACATAGGCGAGCGTGAAATTGCGCTCGTCCTGCCAGCGAAAGACCACACCGCAAGCCGTGCTCTCGCGCGTGGAGACTGCGCCGGCGGCAACGGCCAGCACAAAGTCGCTGTAGCGGGTGGACTCCACGCCGAGCAGTTCAAACGCGGTGCCTGGCTCCAGCACATTCGCGGCGGTGACGATCTTCTCCGCAATGAAGAGATCGTGCGCTGGGCCGGGCACAATCTGGCCGGAAGCGGCCAATTCCTCGACAATGGCCGCCGGGTTGTTGGCCTGCCAGGTGGTCAGCGCGAGCGGCAGGCCGCTGTAGGTGGTGCCGAGCCGCGTGGTGATCAGCGCGTTGTCGAACATGGCCTGGGGCGAATCGGTCTGCCCGGCATCGGAGGCGGCCAGCACGCCCAACCGGCCCGCGCCCACCAGCACCGTATCCGTCACCTGGCCCAATACCTGCCCATTGGCAAAGAAGACGAAGGGCGAGCCGCGCACCAGCGCGCCCAACGTCACGCCCGCCGGAGTCAGCGCGGGGTGAGCGGTCCAGGGCATGAGCGGGGATTCGCTGCCCGGTTCGTGGCGGACGACGGTCCATTGGCCCTGGTTGTTGATTCGCAGGGCGTAGTAGCTGATCTGGGTGCCCGCCCCCTGGGCGCGGAAGAATAAGCCAAATTCGCCATAGGACGGGCTGGCGAACAGGCGGGCATCGACCTGCAGATAGACCTCGTCGAAAGTGGCATCGCCTGGGGGCAGGGCCAGCACCACCTGGCCCGGCGCATTGACCGGGACGCGCAGCCCGCCCGCCGAAAGCCCAACCGGCGCATTGGCCGGAGTCTGCCAGGACACGGTGCCCTGCTCGAAGGTGTAGCGCTCAACCACGCGCGCGAATCCCGGCGTCAGGGTGAGCGAATAGGTGCCGCGCGTGGTGCCCCCGGTGCCGCCCCATCGGCTGATGCGCACGGTATACGCGCCGTCGTCGGGCAGTCGCAGCGCTTCCAGCCCGGCATCGCGCACCAGCGAATCCAGGTCGTCGTTTTGGGCGATGGCGGTGCCGCCCGGCCCGATGACTTCGATCACCGGGTCGAGATCGCCGCTGACGGTGCGGGCGATCAATGAAATGGGCTGACCGGCCCTGCCGCTGAAGGTCCATTCCTCGGCGGGGGTAGAGTCATCGAGCGTGCCGCCTGCCACCTGGAAAAATTCCAGCGAGCGCGGGGTGCCCTGGGCATGAGCCGGGCGCGCGCCGCTCCACCCGCCAGGCATGGCGGCCAGCATCAGCAGCAGGGCGATCCAGGGGCGAACGGTTGCGATCACGAGCAGTCGCTTGTTCATTCTCATGCCCGGCCTGCCTCTACGGTCTCGATGGATTCCGACTGGGGGGATGGCTCGCGCACCAGCACAAAGAACAGGATCAGCCCCAACAGGCGGACCGCGGTAGACAGGCCAAAGACCAGGGTGAAGCCGGTTGCATCGAGCAGCCAGCCGCCCAGCAGCGGACCTAGCGCCGCCGCCAGGGCGATCGTCGTGCTGTGGAGCGCGATGTAGCGCGGGCGATGATCGTCGGGCGTGCTGGCCAGCAGCAGGTTGAACGCCCCCAGGTTATAGCCCGCCCAGGCCAGCGCGGCGAAGCTGTTCACTGCGAACGCCTGCCAGGGATGGGTGACGAACAGCCACAGCGAGGGGATGAACGGGATCGCCAGCCCAAAGCGCATGGTCCAGGTCATGCCGCGCCGGTCGTGGATGCGGCCCATGATGCGCATCCCGATTACCGAGGCGAGTACGTTGGCGGTGGTGACAAAACCGATGGTGCCCACGCTCAGGCCGACGCCTTCGGCCATGTACACGGCGATGAACGGTCCGCCGATGCCTACGCCGAACTGGAGCACCGCGTGCGAGGCCGTGAAGCGGACCAGGGTGGGCATGTGGCGGGCATTGGCAATCGCTTCGCGCAGGGTGAGGCGCTCCTCGTGGCGGGTGGGGCGGTGTTCGGGCAGGCGGTTGTAGTAGTACAGCGACACCATGCCGAACAGGAAGGCCAATCCCAGCCCGATCTGGTAGCCGCGCGGCTCGCCGATCACGGCGATGATCTGCCCGGCGATGGGGATCGCCAGCAGGCGCACGCCCTGGATGATGATATTGCGCGAGGCGAAATAAGCTCCGCGCAGCTGCGGCGGGACCAGGTCTGCCGAGAGCGCAGTCCAGGCGGCGCTGCCGAGTGTGCCAAACGCCGAGATGCCCACCCATCCGATCACGACCATCCATACCGCGCCTTTATCGGGCAGCAGGAAGGGCGCGGCCAGCATCACGAGCCACAGCAGGCGCGCGATCAGGCCGGTGATGACGGTCATGCCTTTGTAACGGCCCGTGCGGTCGGCGATGATCGCGCCGGGCATGGAGAGCAGCGCGCCCATCATCTGGTTGAGCGTGCTCACCAGGCCGATCTGCGCGTTCGACGCGCCCAGACTGAGGATATAGAGGGTGTAGTAGGGATCGGCAAAGCCGCCCGCCATCGAGGCGAACAGGCCATCGAGCCAGAATGAGCGCATCCCTTCCTGTTTCTCGACGGGCAGATGCGCTACTCGCGGGTAGCCCAGCCGGCGGACAAACCGGCCAGGGAGGGGCAAACGTTCCACAATCCAATCCTTAGCGCATGAGGCGATGATTCAAGATGTGCGCCTCGATGGTCCGACAGAGGCGCGCCGGTCGAAACCGCGCGCCATGACTGTCGATTGTACTGCATTGTAAGCTTTTATGGGGAGACCGTCTCCGGCGCGGGTGCGTGCAAAACCTGACAGCGCGTTTTTCGGGCAAACACCGGCCTCACCCCAAACCTCGCCGCTCCCTGCGGGTTCGGCTCGGTTTTGCCCCTCTCCAAAACTATTTTTTGGAGAGGGGCGGCGCGGCCCGTTCCTGGCCGGGCGGGGTGAGGCCAGATCGCCCGGCCAGCGCGTGCTTGATTTGCCAAGTGGTTGCCTGTCAACTTTTGCTCACACCCTCCGGCGGAGCTATCTCCGGCGAAAACGTATCCATAGAATGTCCTGGGGAGTGAGGCCGGACTCTCGCGGGTCACTCTGGCCGGTGATTTTCTCAAAGTGCATCAGGACGCTCTGAGCGTTCTCTGGTTTGTTCTGCCGCCGGGCGGCTTCAGCATCGCCTGCGAGGACAGCCCCGGCGATGCCCGGCTGGTGGTGCGTTTACCCTGAGGCCGGCTCGCCCGCCGGTGACCGTTCTTCGGCGGGACGCAGCCCGATTCGCTCGATGATCGCCGCGCGGCCCGGCCATTCCTCGCGCAGAATGCCGAAGACGACATCATCGACATACTGCCCATCGACGAACCAGAGCGAGCGCCGACGGCCTTCGCACGGGATGCCGATCTTTTCCATCTGCCGGAGCACGCGGGCGTTGATGCCCATCGTTGAGAGCCACAGCTTGCGCATATCCAGCCAACCGAAGGCATAATCGACGAACAGCAGCAGCGCATCGGTGCCATAGCCGCCGCCCCAATAGGCCGGTTCGCCGATCATCGCGCCGACCATCGCCAGCCGGTGATGAGGGTGTACGTCGCCCATGCCGATGCTGCCCAGCAGCGTGCCATCTTTGGCGCGGATGCCGAAGCGCACGCCGAGCCTGGGCGCGGTGCGCTGTGCGGCCTCGGTGCGCCAGCGCTCGAACTGCGCGCGCGTGTAGGTGGTGTGCTCGCCCGCCGATGCCCAGAAACCGGCGATGCTGTTTTCCCAGGCCTGTTCGCGCTCAAGAAATGCCTGGCCATAGGGTACCAGGTCTACCAGCAGTCCTTCGAGAGTGGTCATGATGTCTGTTCCTTACTTAGCGCTGCGCGGACGGCTGCGCGTGCAGCCCGATTCGCTCAATGATCGCCGCACGGCCCGGCCACTGCTCGCGCATCATGCCAAAACACAGCATATCCGCCCACGCATTATCGGCCCAGGTGGCTTCGCGGCAGCGCGCTTCCAGCGCGAAGCCCACTTTTTCCATCTGCCGGATGACGCGCGCGTTCAGGCTCATGGTCATCAGCCACAGCTTGCGCATATCCAGCCATCTGAAGGCGTAATCCATTGTCAGCAGCAGGGCATCGGTGCCGTAGCCGCCGCCCCAATAGGCCGGTTCGCCGATCATGGCGGTGAGCATCCCCAGCCGGTGCGGGGAATCGAGATGGTTGACGCCAAACAGCCCGATCGGGGTGCCGTCTTTGGTCTGAACGCCAAACCGGACAAATTTCAGCGCCAGGTGCGTATTGGCCCGATCCTCGGCGCGGTCGCGCTCCAGGCCCGCCTGGGTGACAAACCAGCGCCCGCCTACTGCCCAGTAGAAAACACCTTCGCCGTTCAGCCAGTCGTGCTCCCTGGCTTCGAAGCGCGCACCAAAGGGGACCAGGTCCACCAGCAGTCCTTCCAGTATCATCACGTCTCCGATCTGTTATTCGCCGCCGTCCCAGGTGAACGGCCCCAGGCGCACGCTGTCGCCTTCGCCATCCGCCCGCGCAAACCGCCGGACATCCGCCAGCGTATAATGACCCACATCGACCCAGAATTCCCCGGCTGCATCCGGGACAAAATCGCCCATGACGATCACGCGGTCGCCGGGCCGCCAGTTGTGGCTGGAGAGCGGCACATCGCTGCCGAAAGGTGGCGGGGTGGCCGGGTCCAGCGTCTCGGCGGTGCGCAGGTGGTGGAACTGGCGCATCACGCCCGGCGGAGGAGTCTCCATCACGCGCCACAGGGTCGAGATGCGCATCCGAGGACCTACCTGCCGCACGCGCCAGCCTTCCAACTGCGCGCCATTGGCCAGCAGCAGCGGCGGATCGATGGGGGTGAACCCTTCGGGGGCCTGCACGCCGTCATAGCGAGTCAGCACGTAGGGCAGCACGCCCTCGCGTCGGTTCAGGGTCTGCACCTGGGACGCCAGCCCGGAATCGACCAGCTCTTCCCACGCCTGGAAGGGCGCAAGAGTCGCCATCAGGGTGGACGGCACATCCGGTAGAATCAGTACCGATTCGCCCTGCACGATGCGGTGATCGCGGCCCCACCACAGCACGGCGAAGACTGCCGCTTCACCGTCTACGTCGGGATCGTCGCCGTGCGTGAAGAACAGGACCGGCAGATCGTCCGGCACGGCGCGCGCGGCATCGCGCTGCACCGAGAGCGGCGTGCCCAGGCCGCCGGGAGTCTCGATCGTTCCTGCCCGGTCCAGGCTGCGGGCGACCTGCGAGGCCCAGACTCCCGCCACCAGCGCGGTGACGGCCAGCAGCAGCGGTCCCCAGGCGCGGCGAGTGACCAGCCGCGTGCTCGCCCCGGCGACGAGCGCCAACGCGGGCAGCCCAGGCAGCAGGTAATGGGCATTCACCGGGAAGCTGTGCCGCAGGAACAGGATCGGCGCGGCGGTCAGCAGCAG
Source organism: Anaerolineae bacterium (assembly GCA_034429275.1). Taxonomy (GTDB): domain Bacteria; phylum Chloroflexota; class Anaerolineae; order Aggregatilineales; family Aggregatilineaceae; genus DAOUFU01. Next base: position 15,512 of record DAOUFU010000191.1, read on the forward strand.
CAGGGTATGCCCGGCCAACAGGCGCGCGCGGGAATCTTGGGAGCGAGCGGTGAGCATTCGCAGCAGCGCCGACACGCCGATCACCAGCAGCAGCCCCGCGCCCGCTGCCGGGAGCCATCCGCCGCTGACGGTATCGCGCGCGCCGAGCGCCAGGAACGACCAGCCGCGCCCCAGCCCCAGTTCGACCAGGCGCTGCACGGCGAGCAGGTCCAGCCGCGAAGGGTCGCCCGCGACATCACGGTACTGGTCGATCACTTCGCGGGAGCAGCACGCGATCTGGATGGCCGGGGGCAACAGCATCAGCGCGGCCAGCCCTGCACCGATCGCCAGCGCGAGCGGCGCGCCGGTGAACGGGCGGCGGTACCAGCGGTGCCACACCACCAGCCCCACCGAGGCCAGGATCAGCGCGCCGCCCGCCGGGTGAACCTGGAAGGCGGCCCCGGCCAGGAAGGCGGTCAGCGCAATGGCCCATCGGCGGGGCGGCTGGCCTGTCGGAGTGACGGCTCGCCCGGTGGCGATCAGCCAGGCGACGGCCAGCGGCGGCAGAAGGTCTTGGCTCCAGATATTGCGTGCATAGAGCGCCCCATAGGGTGAGGCGGCCAGGAACAGCGCCGCGACCAGGCCCGCCCAGCTTCCCCAGGCAGCGCGGGCCAGCGCCCACACCCCCAGCACCGCGCCCAGGCTGAGCACGCCGACGAACAGCGTCGCCACCAGCGGATCGCTGGAGAGGGCGTAGGGCAGGGCGAACACCCAGGCGGCGGCGGGCAGATTGGGCGCACCGGTGGAGGACGGCATGCCCAGCGCGGCGAATTCCTGGCCGTGCACCATGCGGAGCGCGATCAGGCTGAGCCGGGCCTCGTCGAAGGCGAACGAATTCACGCCGGGCCAGCCAAGCCGCAGCACACCGGCCAGCAGCAGGATCGCGGCCAGCGCCGCGAGTTCAAGGCGAGATGTGCGCATCGGGGGCTGCCTTACTGCGAGATCGACAGGCCGAGTTGGGCGGCGCGCTCGCGCAGGGCCAACCGCTCGATCAACACCTGGCGGCCCGGCCATTCGTCGCGCAGCAGGCCGTAGCTCATCTCGTCGATCCACTGGCCGCTGACCAGCGCCATCTTGCGGCGGCGGCCTTCGAGCACAAAGCCGCATTTTTCCACGTTGCGCCGGGCGCGCTCGTTGATGTCCATCGTGCCCAGGGTCAGGCGGCGCAGGTCCAGCCAGTCGAAGGCGTACTCGATCACGAGCAGCAGGGCGTCGGTGCCATAGCCGCCGCTCCAATAATCCGGGTCACCGATCCACGCGCCCAGGTTGCCCACCCGGTTCCACAGGTCGATCCAGTTCAGGCCGGTCGAGCCGATGGTTCTGGCTTCGCGGGTCGGGGTGGAGTGGGTACGCATGATGAAGTGCACGCCGGTATAGCCGCGCTCGCGCCCGGTGCGCCACTCCTCTTTGATGCGCTCCATGCGGGCGCGGCTGACGGGGTCGCAGTCACCCATGGTGGCCCACAAGCGCGATTCGTTGTTCCAGAACTCCAGCACCCGGTCATCAAAATCGGGCGCGTCTGGCACCAGGGCGAGCATCAATCCGTGCAGCGTGGTCATACAGGCTCCTGTGCGCCCGCTGGTGGTGGGGCGGGGCGCTAATCGCCGTTTTTCTTCGCGTCATCTTTCTTGACAGGTTTTGGCTTGGCTTCCAGGCCGCTCGGCTGCAAAGCCAAGGCAGCGGCCTTCTGAGCATATCCGGGCCATTCGTCCTGGAGCAGGCCATAGAGTTCCACATCGGCATAGCCGCCATCCCAGCGGAGATGCTGGCGCAGCGTGCCCTCGTGGACGAAGCCCACGCGGCGGTAGGCTTCGAGCCGCGCCTCGTCGAAGGGCAGCAGCGAGGCGTCGAGCCGGTGCAGGTTGCGCACCTCGAAGCAGTAGCGCGCCAGCATCAGCAGGGCGTCGGTCATCTCGTCGGTGCCCTCGTAGCGCGAATCGCCGATGAACAGCAGCGCGTCGGCCTTGCGGACGCGGGTCCACTCGTGATCGAACATCACGCCGCCGATGGGATCGCCGTTTTTGGCCTGCACGCCCATCAGCCCGCCGTGCTCGTTTTTCTCCATATCCTCGATGAACTTCTTGACGTCGTGGCCGGTATGCGGCTCGCGGCGATCCCACAGCCGCATCCTGAACCACGACTCTTCGTTCATCCAGGTTTCGAGGTAGGTGGCAAAGTCGTCCTCAAACGGGACCAGGTCAACCAGTGTTCCTTCAATCATCCCAGGGGTTCCTCCTGCAATAGGGCACCCGAACTCGCTCAAGTCTCGGTGGCGCGCGCGGGTTTGTCAAGCCCTGCCACGACATTATACGTAACAGGCCGCCGAAGGTATCACCGAATCATGGGGTGCGGCCCGAATCGCCATGCGGTGACGACAAAAAAAGGAACGGTCAGTTCCGCGATGTTCTGCGCGTTTCCACGGTCTCGACGAGTCAGCAGCCCAGGCAGGTGAGAGGGTCGGCGGTGCAGGGTAATTGCATCAAAACACGTGACCCGCGAGAGGCCGGCCTCACCCCCACCTTCGCCGCGCCCTGCGGGCGCGTTGTCGGTTGCCCCCTCTCCGAAAATTTTCGGAGAGGGGGCGAAGCGGCCCGGTTTTGGCCGCGCGGGGGTGAGGCCAGCCA
>DAOUFU010000192.1:0-6638 GCA_034429275.1 Anaerolineae bacterium
GGGGCAAGGATGCTGGCGAATGAGGCCTCAACGGAGGCCCGCTTCGCCGACTCGGCCCAGTACACGATGGTGGTGTCTCCCAGGACGATCTTTCTATTGGGGTTGTCCGACGAGAGCAGGTAATTCAGTACAGTGGTATAGGCGAAGGCCGCTTTTCGGCTGACGGGTGAGTTTTTTCCTTGGGAGCGATTGTACGATTCGTAAGCAGCGGCATTGAAGCCGACCAACGACGTGCCACCAGGTTGCCCTCCCTGCACGCCTTTCAATTTGGTGTGCAGACGTTCGACAGGGGCGATTTCACCGGTTACCAGGCACTGCATCAGCTCTGCATCCTGACCCTGGTAATGGTCCTCCCAGACCTGGCAGATGACGGGGTCTTCGTGCACATAGGTGCCGTTGAACATGAAGACGATGTTGCCCGTCGATTTGATCAGATCATCCTGCCACTGAGTGACTGCCGGATACTGCCAGTCTGCCTCTGGATCGTAGTTGGTCAGGAAGGCGAGCAAGGCACGAGCTGCATCGCTGTCTGCACGGCTGAGCAGATCAATGTTATGGGCGCGGAATGCTTCGAAGCGCGGGTACGAGTAGGCACTTTCTCTGTCCGAGAGGCCGAGCACATAGGTTGCGTTGTCCCAAAGGAACTTGGGGACCACGCCCACCGTGCGGTTCACTCGCGCCGGAACGATCATCCGGAGTGGTCTTTCTTCAGTCTTTTTGCCGCGCTGGACCTGCTCAAACTGGGGAAATATATCCAGCAGGTCGCCGTCGGCGGAGATGTTGAGCGCAAAGCTGATGTTTTCTACGCTGTATCCAAACCGGGCGATTTCGACGGAGGGGTCATCGCACAGGATGTCATAGTAACGGTAGAGTGCTTGCAGGATCATGGGGTTATCCTTTCAGCGACACCGTGCGCAGATCGATGACGCCATCGATCATCTCTGCCTTGAAGAACCGGGGTTGAATGTCATCCGGATTGCTGAAGTCCAGGTCGTAGAGCATCCAACCGAGATCGCGTCGGCCCATCAGAGGGCTTTGTGGAATCTCGCCCTCTTCGAGTAATTCAAGGCGGGCGGGGAATTCTCTCGTTCCCAGGTATGGGGCGTGAAAGTGCTGGCCTTTGCGCAGGCGGCGCACGACCATGTTGTAGTGTTTTTCATCGGTATCATCGGCCTCGCGCTGATCGGTCATCTCGAAGTGAGCTTCGATGACATAGTCGACGTCTTTGAGGACCATCGAGGCGCGCTGTTGGCGTTGCTTGACTGCGTCCAGGAACACCGGGCCCTTGGACCCGTTCAAGCGCTGAGCAGCCTCACTTGTGGAGGCTTTTTCGCTGACCTCATTGCGTCGGATGTTGGTGAACCGGATTTCGTTCAGCACGTGAATCCGGTCGACTTTCCAGCGGATGGCGGGTTTCCAGTAGACCGCTTCGATGAGGCCGCGGGCAGCAGAAGGGGTGATGACCTCGTAGCTGACTCGCTCAACCTTCATCTCCGGTCGGGTGAACAGGGCGTAGTCGCCCCACACACGGATCGCGATTCCGTATCCCATCGGGAACATCCTTTCACTTAGCTGTCGAAGAAAATGGCATCACCGCTGCTGTCTCCGGCCAGGACCAGGCCAGTTTCGGGGTGGTACCAGGTGTGCATGCAGGCGGAATTGAGGACGTGGTAATGATCAGCAATTGGTAAAATCGCTCCTTGGGCCTGAAGGTTCTGGAATTCATGTTCGAAAATGTTCACCGTGTATATTTGCAATTGACGCAGTATGCGGGAAGGATCCAGGTTTTTTTGCAGCTCGTCGATCAGGTTTTGGGCTTTGTCGTCATACGGGACGATGACCGGAATGGTATTCTGATCAATCATACGAAAACATCGCGCGGCGGTCTCGAATTCAAAGTCAATGCGATTGGGGCCTTTGTCGAGCAAATCAACGACTCGCTGAGTATCGAATGCGTGCCCGTCTTGGATGGTATACAGCGTGTGATAATAGGCCTGGATGGCTGCGATGCTGGTGGGATCGTTGGCATGATCACGCAGCACCTTTTCGGCAACGGAACCGGTCTGCTGAACATAGATGGGGGTACGCCTGACCAATGGAGTATCCGGGGTGAATACAAACATTGCTGCGTCAGCCTGTTTCATTTCGCGGTTGACCCGTCCTGCTGCCTGGATGATCGAATCCAGACCGGCCAGGGCGCGGTACCCAACGGGGAAATCTACATCTACCCCGGCTTCCATAACGCTCGTTGAAATCACACGGCAGGGCAGGCCGCCCGCCAGGCGCTCACGGATTTCCTGCAGGCGGGCTTTTCGATGAGCCGGGCACATCAGTGTGGATAGATGGAATTTTCCGTCTCCGTCCAGGCGGTCAAACAACCCCTTGGCGTGGCGGCGCGTATTGACAATGCACAACGCTTGCTCTGTGTCATTTAGTCGTTCAACGATCTCGTCATCGGTCTGTTTTCCAAGATTGTGGACCTGGACCCGACGGTAGAAATCGAACAAGTGCTGCGGATCGGGAGCCAGTTCGGTGAATGACGTTGTGCTGGGAAAGAACTGCTGCAATGAGGGTTGAGTGGCCGTGCAAAAGACCGCGGTCACATGGTAGTTTTGGACCAGTTCCTGTACTGCCAGCATACAAGGTTTTAAGTAGTTGCGTGGCAGTAGCTGTACTTCGTCGAAGACGATGACGCTGTTGGCCATGTTATGAAGTTTGCGAGCCTGCGACTTGCGATTGGCGAACAACGATTCAAAGAACTGCACATTGGTCGTCACCACGATGGGGATGTCCCAGTTTTCGGCGGCCAGGCGCAGTTTGTCCTGAGGATGTAAGGCCTCATCATCGTGGGGCCGGTACGCCGGTCCCCAATCGTAATTGGAATGATGTTCCAGGACATTTTCGGGACCGAGGTCGCCGAGTGCGTCTCGAAATACCGCAGCATTTTGCTCGATGATGCTGGTAAAAGGAAGGACATAGATCACACGCTGCAAGCCATAGTTTTGAGCATGGTTGAGCGCAAAAGCCATCGAAGCCAGGGTTTTGCCACCGCCGGTGGGGATGGTGAGCGTGAAAAAACCAGGCTTTTCCTGAGCCTTGTACCGGCAGGCATTGAGGGTTTCGGTCCGTTTCTGGTTGATGGGGCCTGTTGGGTTCTGGAAGCGGTCGAGGTGGTGGTTGAACTGGGCGGCCAGCGCCGGGATGGCAGCATACTGCTCTCGTGTTGGGGCATGACCTTGCATATACCATTTTGTTTCCAACCAATCGGCATCGACCAGGACTGAGAACAACATGCGAATCAGGAACGACAACGTGAAGCCCGGATGGTCGCGGTTTATGATAAGGCGGGGTGGCTGAATCTGGAGTTGAGTAACGTCGATTTCTGACCTGTAACTCGCGTAGTTCGGCAGGTGCTTTTTCTCTCGCCGGGCCAGCAGGGTGGAAACGTCATCATCTGCCGGGCTTTCGTAGTCCGGTAACCCGGAATGGTGACCTGCGATGCAGTAAGAGATCATTTCCGCCAGAAAACGCTGCGGCCCGGTTGAAAAGAGGCTCACAACCTCGCGCGCGCCAGCCGTTGCATGGTCCACACGGGATTTGCTGCCGCGAAGACGAGATTGGAACTCCTGGGAGTATTTGCCGATATCGTGCAGCAGCCCTGCGATGCGAGCCATGCCTGAAATCCCGATCTGCTCGCCCATCTCCGCTGCCAGGTCGCCGGTGGCTGTCAGATGGTCTATCAACAATTGCCATTCAGATTCGGGGACTCCTTTCCTGGAATGGGCATAGTATCGGGAGCCGAAATCTTGGGGTTTCTGAAGTTCGGGCTTAAAGTTTGCCAAATCGTCCTCCTGCACGGGGCACTCAGGTTTAACGGCTCTGCCAGGCCGCCGATGTGGTTTTGCTCACCACCAGAGCAATTGCCGGGGGAATTGCGAAGTCGGCAGACATAGAACGAGTTACGCTACTTGTGGAAAAGTGATATTAGTCGTTAATCGTACACTCCTTTTGCGATGTAAGCAACCTGGTTTGAAAAAGGGCGAACATCAAATATGATTTGTCGATGTTGAGGTTATAGAGATTGTTTGAGGATCCCTTTTGCCGGTCCTTCTCTGTAGGGGAGAGGATGGGAGAAACTGTGGATTCTGAGATCTGAGAGGGTGTCGTGAGCGGGAAGATAACCGCCCATGTACTTCCTGGATGGCCTATCAAAGTGTCGCGGCTCTTGCCCGTGCAGGCGAATGGAGTTAAGTTAATGGTCATCCTGTCGCTGCGGATTGGCCCAGCGCCCATCCAGAGTTATCGACCTCATGACACCACCAGCAGAATCGCCTGTTTCGCACGCTCCATCGTTCGGTCACTTTCGCCAGGGGTTCCGCGCCCTGCGCAACCGCAACTACCGCCTGTTCTGGACCGGGCAACTGATCTCGGTCACCGGCACGTGGATGCAGACCACTGCCCAGGCCTGGCTGGTACTTCAGATCACTGGCTCGGCGCTGTCGCTGGGCACGGTGGCAGTTTTTCAGTACCTGCCGGTGACGCTGCTGTCGCTGTATGGGGGCGTGCTGGCCGACCGGCTGCGCAAACACCGGGTCCTGCTGATCACACAGGTGGCCGCCATGATCCAGGCGTTTGTGGTCGGGCTGCTGGTGGCGACCGATGCGATCGCACTGTGGCACATCTACGTGCTGGCGACGATCCTGGGGGTGATCAGCGCGGTCGATAACCCGGTGCGGCAGTCGTTTGTGGTGGAAATGGTCGGGCGTGAGGACGTGGGCAACGCGGTAGCGCTCAACTCGATGGAGTTCAACGCGGCACGCATCGTCGGGCCGTCGGTGGCCGGGTTCGTCATCGATGCCATCGGGATTGCCCCGGCCCTGTTTCTGAACGCGGCCAGCTTCATCGCGGTGTTGATCGGGCTGGTGATGATGGATACGGCGGCGCTGCACGCCGCTCCACCATCGCGGCGGGAATCGGTCAACAAGCGCCTGGTCGAGGGGTTGTCATTCGCCTGGCGTACGCCAGCGATCCTGGCGGTGCTGATCGTCGTCGGGTTCATCGGCACGTTTGGGTACAATTTCACCATCACCCTGCCGCTGATCGCGCGCTTCGTGCTGAATACCAGCGCGACCGGGTTCGGATCATTGGGGGCGTTCCTGGGGATCGGGTCGCTGGTGGGGGCCATCGCCGCTGCCTATCGCAGCAAGACGGGCATGAGTCACCTGTTGATCGGCGCGGGCGCGTTCAGCCTGCTGTTCGGCGCGGTGGCGCTCTCGCAGGTGTACGCGCTTTCGGCGGTGCTGCTGGTGGCGATGGGTTTTGCGGGGATCACGTTTGCCACCACGTCAAACACGCTGCTGCAGTTGTATACACCTGACGAACTGCGGGGCCGGATCATGAGCGTGCATGTGCTGCTGTTTATGGGCAGCACGCCGATCGGGGGATTCCTGACCGGCGCACTTTCGGATGTTGTCGGCGTGCAGGTGGCGCTGCTGGTCTGCGCGATGTGGTGCCTGGGCGGAGTCCTGCTGGCGGTGGTGTACTTTCGGCAGGCGCACATCGGTTCGGCGGCCCCGGCTGTGTGATCGCGCGGGGGCGGCTGCCAACTGCGAAGGCGAACAAGCGCAAACGCCGGGGCATCTGCCCCCGGCGTTTGTTGTCAGGCAGCGTGTGGAGCGATCAGGGGATGCTCCACACCAGGGCGGTGCCGTCGCCGCCGGACGAGGCCAGCATCCGGCCATCGGGACTGAAGGCAATCGAGGTCACCGGGGCGGTGTGCGCTTCGAGCGTGCGGAGCGGCTGGCCGGTGGCTGCATCCCATAGCTGGATGGCGAAACCATTCACATAAACACTCGATGCGATCAGTCTGCCGTCTGGGCTGAAGGTGACGGCGTTGTGCCACACCGATTGGGTGAAGTCCGCCGGAAGGGGTGGCCCTTCGAGGGTCATCTTCAGGCTGCCGCTGGCCACGTCGAACACCTGCACAGTGAAGGGCCTTTTACTGGCGGCCAGGCTTTTTCCATCCGGGCTGAAGGCCAGGCTTATGACCTGGGCAGCGCTGGCTTTCATGGCGCGCTTGAGCTTACCGGTGGAAACGTCCCACAACTGGACCTCACCCTTGAGTCCGCCAGTGGCCAGCAGTGTGCCATCCGGGCTGAAGGCCACTGATAGGATGTGAACGGGGTCGCCTTCGAGAATGGGCAGAAGCTCGCCGGAGGGCAGGTTCCACATGCGTACCCACTGGGCGCAGGCCGCCATGCGTGATCCATCGGAGCTGAAAGCAATATCCTCTACCGGGGTATAGCGGAGCCGATCTTCGCGAAAAAACTGGTCGTTGTTCATGCCGGTGCTATCCCACAGCGCGACCACACCGTCATAATCGCCGGTGGCGAGGGCAGCTCCATCAGGAGTCCAAGCGAGCGAGAAATTCAGCCCGCGCGTGCCGACAAATCGCGGCGGGGCGGTGAAATCTGCCGAGGAATAAATATAGATTTTGGTGCCCGCGTCAACCGCCAGTTCGCGGCCATCGGGTGACCAGGTCAGAAGGCGGCCCCCGCCCGACATCACCGTGTCATCCGTCAGCCGGGCCAGCGGTGCTATCTGGGCGACCTGGGTAGCGAAGGCAGCATCAGGGGTTG
>DAOUFU010000193.1:0-17190 GCA_034429275.1 Anaerolineae bacterium
CGGTCGGATTCTCCGGCAATGTGACCTTCACCTACCGCGCCAATGACGGCACGGCGGACAGCAACACCGCCACCGTCACCATCAGCGTTGGGGCAGCGGGCAACACACCGCCGGTCGCGGTGAACGACAGCTATACTACGAGTGAAGACACGGCGCTGAATGTGCCCGCGCCCGGCGTACTCGGCAATGATACCGATGCCAACGGCGACCCGCTGACGGCGGTGCTGGTCTCTGGCCCGGCCAGCGGCACGCTGACACTGAACGCCAACGGCTCGTTCGTCTATACGCCCAATGCCGGCTTCGTGGGCGCGGACAGCTTCACGTACCAGGCGGCGGACGCGTCGAGCCTGAGCAACGTGGCCACCGTCACCATCCAGGTGCTGTCGGGTGTGGTGCCCGGCGGCACGCCGCGCGCGAGCGATGATGTGCTGGTCACCGGGCCAGGGACACCGGCCACTGTGACTGCCGCCAGCCTGCTCGCCAACGACTCGATCCCGGCGGGTGTGCCCGCGGTCATTTCCGCCGTCTCGCAGGGGATGCACGGCACCGTCACCAGCGTCGGCAATCTCATCACTTACACGCCCAACGCGAGCTTCACCGGCCAGGATGCATTCACCTACACGGTGGATCTCGGCGGTGGGGTCACGCTGCAGGCGACGGTCTGGGTCACGGTGTGGAAGCCGGTGCCCGCCTGCCGCGACATCGGCGGCGAGCCGAACAGCATCGTCTACGCTCTGGTACCGGGTGCGGTGGTTCCCACCCCCGCCGATGTGTACTGCCGCGTGGTGGTGGAGAACGGCACGTTCGTTCGCCCGGCGGGTGAGATCGGCAACCAGGACATGATCAACCTGGGCATCCTGCAGGCGGTTGAGGTCTTCAGCCTGGGTGGTGGGCAGTGGTACGACACCTTCACCGCCCCGGTGGATATCTGCCTGGCGGGCAGCGGGCGCATCCTGTTCATGAGCGCTACCGGGCAGCCGCGCGTTCCCGGCGCGCCGCCCACTCGCAGCGCCGACGGCTACACCTGCGCCACCATCTCCACCGCGGGGACCGTCCTCCTGGTGCCCTAGGCGCACCAGACCGGCGCTTCGCCCCTTCAGCCCCCTGGCTGAAGGCGAGCACCCTTCGAACAAAACAGCACCGGGCCGCAACGGCCCGGTGTTTGTTTTTTGGGTTAACCTGTAAGTTAACCTCAGCTCTCTGGAATCTGTTGGTAACAGACGCATTCAAAGCAGCCTGTAAAACCTGAAAACACTTCTGCATGAATTGCGAATGAACCAAGACATCTGGAGAAGATCACTGTTCGCGCACCTCAATTTCACCAAGTTTTACCCAGTTTTCTGCCGAACCCGCAACCTTTAGGCGGTCTCCTGTGTCAAAATCATAGACCAATGCGTAGAGTGTATAGACACCAGGCTCACTGGGCACCGTTAGTGTTTTGACGTCACCAAACTGGTAGTGTGTTGGCAGCGATGTCGCGAGCAGTCTACCATTCTGTGGAGGGCTGTCGTAATTTGTTTCCGGCGTTCCCGCTGAATCCAGCAGACAAACCGAGAAGATCAAATTCCGATCAATTTGCTTCTGCGTGGTTTCCCAGCCGAGCACAACCTCAATGGTTTCATTCACCATAGCTGTCGCGGGATAAGTCCATCCCTTCAAGACCAGAACATCGCCTATCTCTACATTGGCGTGAGGTTGTGGCAAATTGTCTGGTAATTTGCCTGTTCCCCAAATAATGGCCAATTGGGCGATTTCAAGATATAAGGGGGCGTCAGGTCCGTTTGCCACAGGCAATAGATGTCCGGCATCCCGTTCGGGATAAACGGATAGCAAGAGTGGCGCGGTGATGTTGATTCCCCCATCGAAACGCTTATAGGTGATCCCGACATGTTCGACATAAATCTTCCCGGTAGACCACTGGCTGGTGCGTAATCCTGGATAACTAACTGCGCCGATAGGGTAGTCGAAGCCAATAAGCCGTTCCCCATCCACAAAGTAACCTAACGCAAAACTGTAATCGGTAGGTGTGGGTTTGAGGGTTTGCCAATAAAACGTGATTACATATGGGCGGAAAGGTTGGAGTATTCCAGCAGGCGAGTACTGCTCTTGAACCTCCCAGCCAACCAGCTTTAGTGTATCGTCAAAGACTACTCCGCTTACATGGGCAGATTCAGGCAGCTTATTTACCGTGACAGGGTGCGGAAGATGAACGTAAGCCCATTGTGTGGCGAGGAGAATAAGAACGACTACTGGAATTGGGACTAATAGGCGCAGCAGATTAGCCTGCCAGCCCTGCCGTAGTAGATCAACTGTGGTGACTAACCCATAAGCCACCGCTGGAAACATAATGACAATCACAGGTGTGCGCAACCGGGCTTCCACCCAGATCAGCATGATAGCAGCCATCAGTCCAAGAAACGAGATCAGCAGCAGAGGAGCCACCGGTTCACGATTGCGGAACATTGCTGCCAATCCGAATAGAAACAGCCCAACCATCAGCTGAAAATTAAGTGGTATAGCTGACAGCAAAGGAGACACATTTTTGCCTGAAATGATGTAGTTCAGGTTATTGCCAGGCTCATCTTTCGAAAAAAAGAGGCCAACCTTGTGCAGAAGCAGTTCGCCAAAGCGCCGAGGAGATAGTGCTATATCCTTGCGCAGATAGGTTCCATAATCGCCCGTTGTAACCTGGCTGGCTCTGCCGCCCCCATAAGTTCCGTCAGCGTCACGGTTATTGCCGCGATAGATCTCTGCGGCACCCACCGGCGTAAATAGATAGTCAGCCCCATTACTCAGGTTGTGAATCACAACAGGTAATGTCACCAGTACGCAGATTAACGCCGCCGCAGCAACCTGTATAATGCTCACCCAGGATCGTCGAACAGCAATCAACCACAGGCCAAACACTGGAGCCAGTAACAGAGGCTCAAAACGGGTAAAAGCCAAAACGCCAAAACTTCCCCCCAAAAGTGCCATACCACTCCAGTTGCGTGGAAATCGCCACAGCCACAAAATCCCAAACAGGGCTATGGTCAGAAGTTCTGTGGTCTGCGATGTGATCACAAAATCGGTATCATAGAATGCACCCACCGGGTAGAGCGCCAGCAATAAGCCACTGAGAACAGCCATGCTTCGCCTACCGACCGCCAAGCGTATCACAGCGATGAACAACCCACAGTTGAGCGAGGCGAGCGCTGCAATCAGGATACGCAATGCGCCCAGATTATCAGTGCGCATAATCTTCGATGCGCCGATCAAAAAATAGGACATGCCAGGTTGGTAAAAATAGGTCGGCGGGGGAAAGTTTCCGGCTCTATAAGCCGCAATATGGCTGTAGTATGTAAGCTGATCACTTCCCTTTGGCAATGGGTCAAACGCGCTAATATCTGCCGGCGCATGCGCCCGATCCATGATAATAATCAGGCGAAAACCAAAAGCAATCAGAACAATTACCAGACCGATTAGGATATCGCGGCGAGTGAAAGTGAAATCAGCCTGCATCAAATATGATCCTGTTGAAGAGGGCTTTATCTTTCAAGAGAAGAGAAGAATAGCACTGGATTGATAAGGTTGCTACTAGAACCCATGTCAGACACCATGTGTGATTCCCAAGCCATGCAGACTATCGAGCCTGACATGAGGTGATCATGCGGGATACACCGGGGCATCCACCAATGAGGTCCTGCGCACCATCAGGCGGACGCTGAGAATGGTCACGCCGCGAATGCGCAGCCCCTGCATCTGGTGAAGCAACTGGCGGGTCGCGCGCCTGCCCTGCTCGACGACATCCGCGGCCACGGTCGTCAGGCCCGACTGCTCCGACTCCGGGCCGTCGCCAAAGGCCACGACCGCCACCTGCTCCGGCACACTGATCCCCGCCGCCCGCAGGGTATCCACCGCCGCGATACCCATCAGATAATCGGACGCGACGATCGAATCGAACGGCACGCCGGAAGCGAGGAATTCCTGCAGGGACCGGGTCGCCATGCGGGCGGAAAAATCACCGCGCAGACTGCGTTCGGGCGAGAACGGCAGGTTGTAGCGCATCAGCTCATAGTGGAAGGTGCGCTCGCGTTCGTCGCTGTCGCACTGACCGGCCAATCCCCGGATGAACACCAGTGATCGCCGCCCACAGTCTTCGACCACATGCTTCACCAGGGCCATGATTCCCTGCTGGTTATCGGTGATGACGGCGGGGATGGGCAGATCGGGCACATAATGGCTCACCAGCGAGACCGGCACGCGCGCGGCCACCATCGCCTGCAGCAGTTCGGGCGGGGCGGCGGTAGCGATCACCAGCACGCCATCGACCGCGCGGTAATCGAGCGAGATCGGCCTGGGATGGACATCATCTTCGGCGTAGGAATCGATCACCAGGGCGCAGCCGTGCCGCGCGGCTTCTTCGCGGATACCCGCGATGACGTTCCGCTGGAAGACGCCGTACTGATTGTTGGTAATGATGCCCAGAACGGGCGAGCGTTGGTTCGTCATGGCGATCACACCAGGCCCAATTCGCGGTGCAGGGCCTGCGCGATGGCCCCCACCGCAACCAGATGATCGGTTTCCGTCAAAAAATAAGTGACCGAATCGGCCAGGTCGGGCAGGACCAGTTCGCGCGTGCGGGCAACGGCCTGATCGAGCAGGGGCTGGCCCATATCGGTGATGGGGCCGGAGAGCGCGATATAGTCCGGGCGCAGCAGGCCGATGATCCAGGCGAACACCTGGGCCAGCGAATCGCTCAATTCGTCCTGGATGACCAGGGCAGCAGGATCGCCGTTGGCGACGCCCTGGCGAATGTGCAGATAGCGAATCGGCTCGCCTTCCTGTGGCAGCGTGCTCTGTGGATACTGGCGGCGAACGGCATACGTCCGCCGCTTGACACTGCGCCAGCTCAGAAAGGTCGCCAGGCGGCCCTGCTCATCCGGCGGCACCATGACCGGGCTTTGGTCGGCGATACGCAGGTGACCGATCTCGCCGCCCCGGTAGATGGCCCCATTGATCACCAGCCCCACGCCAACGGTGGTGCCCACTCGCACGGTGACGAAGCTCTGCACACCGTCAACGGGGCCGTACACATACTGCGCCATCGCTACCAGGGCCGTGCTGTTGGCGACATGGACGGATACACCGTACCGTCGGCGCACGATGCTCGCCAGATCGACCTGCCGCCAGCCCAGGTGCGGAGCATAATGCACCCACCCAGACTGGTCATCGACGACACCGGACACGCCGAGTCCAATGGCGAGCAGCGGGGAATCGCACTGGGCGAGCAGGCCGTTGATCACATCAAACAGGCCCTCGAACACGTCCTGCCCCTGCGCGCCGTTGAGATCGATGCAGTGGCGGGCGGTGATCTGCCCGTTCAGAATGGCGAGCGCCCCGTTGATCTGCTCATCGTTGATATGAACGCCGATCACCTGCCGCGCCGAAGGCACAAAACGGAGCAGGCGGGGCCGCTTGCCGCCCTCGCTCGTCGATTCGCCAGGACCGACTTCTTCGAGCAGCCCCTCGTCGATCAACTCGCCGATCAATTCGGAGACGGTGGGTTTGGTGAGGCCGGTCTCCTGGGCCAGCGCCGCTCGGCTGGTCGCCAGCCCGTTATAGACGGCGCGCAGCACCAGCTGCTGGTTATGCTGCCGGATATAGCCATGCGTGGCTTTGTCGGTCCCGCTCAGTGGTTTCATGGGCGGCACTCACCCCGCGAGTGAGCACGCAGCACATCCCAATTGGCCGGGTCTTCGCCGCCTAATCCCCAGATGGCGACGCCGCCCAGTGCTGGATACGCGGCCAGGAGTCGGCTCAGCTTCATCTCCAGCCCGGCAGCATCCGCGAAATAGTACGTCTGGGCGGGCAGCCCGGTCACCTTAAGGGTGAACCATGCTTCGCCATCTGCCGGGTCGCGCTCGACCGCCAGTTGATAGGACTGCACGGTGCGCTGAGCACTCTCCCAGGTGATGTTGGATACACTGCCGCGCTGCCAGCGATAGCCGTAAAAATGCAGGCCCAGCCGCACCTTCGAAAGATCGGTCACGGTGGCGGCGTAGGCGATCACATCGCTGGCCCACTGCGGCGGACCGATGGGGCCGGGGTCGCGGCTGGCGGAGCTGTGGTAATCGTAGGTCATGATCTTGAAGCTGTCGACTGCCGGGGCCAGCCGAGTCCAGTCCTGGGCCGAAGCGCCTTCGTATGGCGATACATCTGCCGTCTTGGCGTGCACGGCGATCGACAGCAGGCGACCGTTAGCATGAAGCCGCGCGGCCAGGGTCTCGATGAACAGCGAGAAGTCATCGCGAGTCCACAGCGGAAACGACTCGTAATCGATATCGATGCCGTCGTAATCCATGCGCTCGACCAGCGCCACAATCGTCTCGATATGCGCGTCGCGCACCTCGTCGCCGACGGCGAAGGGTGACGCATGGGCGATGGTGGGCAGGATCATCAGCCCGGCATCGCGCCATGCTGCCAGCTTGTCGGCGTCTTCGGCTCCCTCATAGCGATCCACCGTGCCATCGGGGCGAGCGCTGTACCAGAATGGGTTGACTTCGTGGATCACATCCAGGTGAGCGGTGATCGACTCCAGGCCGCCTGGGTGCTCCGACGACGGATACCACACCGAGACGCACCACGTCTCGCCGTCTTCCTGCGCAGAAACAGCCGGAACGGGCCATGCGGCGGTAAGGATCGCTCCCGCGCACACCCAAAATGCGAGCGCGATGGACGCCATCCGGGCCATATCCTCGATCAACCTCCCCGTTTAAAGATACGCGAACCCGCCTAAAGCATACCAGGAATCGGGCAAGGCAGCACGCCTTGAGGCTCGATTTCGCCAAAAAGAACCCGCGCTACCGCCTCGACGGTGGCCGGGCGGATGCCATAGGCGCACAGATACGTTTCCACATTGGGAAATGCCGCCAGGTCATATGGGGTGCGGAGCGCGACGACCAGGGGCCGCCTGCCGGAGTCGTGCAGCGCGCGCACCAGATCGCCCTGCCCGCGGTCGCGGTCGGCGGCGATGGTGCCCACCACCACGCAGCGCGCATCGCGGACCGCGTGCAGCAGCGCGCCGATATCCTGCGGCGAGGCATCGCGCGGGACCTGGTGAGCGATGGTGCGCGGGTGGCGCTGGCGGATGGCATCGGCCAGCGCGATTCGCACCGACGAGGACGTATCCGCCGGGGTCAGATCGGCGGGCTGCGGGGTGATCACGGCGATGGTATCGTCGGGGCCGGGGCGCAGCGGCAGATCGCCGCCGTCTTTGACCCGCGTGATTGATCGGTCGGCAATCGCCTGGGCGACGCGGAGATGCTCCGCGCAGCCGACCACGTCCAGAGGCGGAAGATCGCGCGGGACGGCGGCGCGCAGCCGGTCGATGCGCGCCAGGGCGTCGGGCTGGGCCAGGTTGCGCACGCGCTCGGCCAGGGCGATCTGATCGGGCAGGTGCGCCAGCAGCGCCAGGTCAATCCCAGCCAGAATGGCCCGCCGGACGCTCTCGGCAGCGCCAAAACGGTTGACCGCATACATATCCATCGCGTCGGAGATGATCACCCCGCCAAACCCCAACTGGCGGCGCAGAAAGCCGCGCAGCACAGCGGGCGAAAGCGTTGCCGGGTGGTCGGGATCGAGCGCGGAGAAGATCACATGCGCGGGCATGATGGCTTCCAGGCCTGCCGCAGTCGCCCGGCGAAAGGGCAGCAGCTCAACCGCCTCCATTCGCTCCATCGGGTGATCGACACACGGCGCGGTGTGATGCGTATCGGTCGCGGTATCGCCGTGGCCGGGGAAATGCTTGGCGGTGGCGATCACACCCTCCGACCGCATCCCGCGAATCATGGCGGTGCCCAGCTCCGCCACCAGCGCAGGATCGGCTCCAAATGAGCGAATGCCCACGACCGGGTTAGCGGGATTGACGTTCACATCCAGCGAGGGCGCAAAGTTGAGATTCAGGCCCATCGCGCGCAGTTCGCGCCCCAAGACGCGCCCGGCCTGTTCGGCCAGTTCGGGCGAGCGAGCCGCGCCGAGCGCCATATTGCCGGGCAGTTCGGTCGCGCCGCCGGTGATGGCGATCAACTGGCCGCCTTCCTGGTCGATGCCGATCAGGGGTGGGAACTGGCCCCCTTGTGCGGCGGCGGCCAGCAGCGCCTCGTTCAGCTCGCGAAGCTGGGCAGGATGAGCCACGTTCCAATGGGCAAACAGGCAGAAGGAAGAGATTTCTCCCTGCTGCACCCGCTTCAGAATATCCGGCGGGGGCGTATGCCCTTCAAAACTGAACATCAACTGCTGCATCGTGGCCCAACCTCACCCTTTGATGCCCGTGGTCGAAATCCCCTCGATAAAGTATCGCTGCATGAAGATGAAAACCACCAGCACCGGGATCACAAACGTCACGCTGGCCGCCATCACATCCTGCCAGGGCAGCGGCGTTTCTTGCAGGTTGAGCTTCTGCGCGACATACACCGGCATAGTGTAGAGCATGGGCTTCTGCAGGTAGATCAGCGGCATCATCAGGTTGTTCCACGTGCCCACAAACAGGAACACCGAAATGGTGGCGACGGCAGGACGCGACAGCGGCATGATCACATGCCACCAGATTTGCAGCGGATTCGCCCCGTCGATCATGGCCGCTTCGTCCAGTTCTTTGGGGATGCCCATCATGAACTGGCGCAGCAGGAAGATCAGCGATGCGCCGCCCGCGAAGAAGCCGGGAATGGTGATCGGATTGAAGGTGCGGATCCAGCCCATTTCGTTGAACATGACATACTGCGGCACCAGCGTCGCCTGGTAGGGCAGCATGAGCGTGCTCATCATGGCGGCGAACACCAGGCCGCGCCCCTTCCAGGCCAGGCGGCTGAAGGAAAAGGCCACCAGCGAGACCGAGGTCACTGTGCCGAACAGTACAATCGTGACGATGAACAGGCTGTTGAAATAGGCGCGGTAAAAGCTGCTGTCGTTGAACAGCTTCTCATAATTCACCCACTGGGGATCGGCGGGCAGCAGGTTGAGCTGCGAACGTCCAACTTCCTCGATGGTCTTCAGCGACGTTCCGACCATCCACGCCAGCGGAAACAAGAAGAACAGCGAAGCCGCTATCAATGCCGCATAGAGCAGGACCTTGCGCACGTGGTGCATGTTGCCATGCAGCAGCGGCGCGATCCTCACCCCTATCACCTGCGCGGAATCGGTTCGATTTGTCATCGCTATGCCCTCTATGATTCGTAATGGACCCAACTCCGGCTGAAGCGAAACTGCAGCACTGTCAGAGTCAGGATGATGATGACCAGAATCCACGACATCGCCGCGCCCTCACCGATTTGAAGCTCGGAGAAGGTGCGCGAATAGAGCAGGAACGCAGCCGACTGCAAGCTGTCGCGGGTGAGCGGCGTCTGGAGAATGTAGACGATCTCAAAGGTTTGCAGGGCCGCAATCACGCCGATCACGATGTTGTAGAACATCGCGGGCGAGATGAGCGGCAGCGTGATTTTGAAGAACCGCTGGAGCACATTCGCCCCATCGACTTCGGCGGCTTCGTACATCGACTGCGGCACATTCTTGAGCGCGGCCAGGAAGATCAGCATCCCCGTGCCGGAACTCCACATCACGATCAGAATCGCGGAGGGTTTGGACCACAACTCGCTGTTCATCCACAGCGGCACACGGTCACTGGATGGGAATTGGGCGATGGCCTGCCGGAATAGGGCGAAGTGATAGACGGGCTTGCCCGCCTCTTCGGCGATCTGGACAAACGCCCGGAAATACGCGCGCGCATCGAGGAACGACCCCACCATGAACAGTGCAAAAAAAGCCAGCGCACCCACCGTCAAGGCGCGGCGCGCGCGCGGATAGGCAGTGTCCAGCAGCGCCACGCCGATCAGCAGCGCCGCCACCAGACCATAGATCCACAGGGCGGACATGGTGACAGCAGGATAGACCTTCTCAAGATAGGCCTGGTCGGAGGTCGTTTCGAGCGTGCTGCCGAACGTCAGGTAGCGGGTGAAGACATTCAGACGGCCACCATCCAGCTGGCCGGGCACCAACCGGACAAACAGGATCACGCCGAGGACGGCGGCAGCGAGCACAGCCAGGCGCGCAGAGCGGCGGCCCGACGGCATCACCATCGACCCGGCGACGGCCAGCGCAACCAGCACCGCCGGCACCAGGTAGCGGGTGAAGCGGGGATCGCTTGCTTCATACCCGGCATAGTCGAACGCACCGAAGGCCGCGATCAGCAGCAGGGCCAGCGTGCCCCACTGCACATAACGCACCTGCCGCCGGGACTGCCAGAGCATCAGCGCGATGTTGACCAGGGCCACCAGCCCACCCGCGTAAATCCACGAGGGATCGACCGGCTGGGCGATCAGCCCCTTCGCCAGCAGGCTGTAGGCGACGATCAGCCCCAGAATCTGAGCGCCGCGCCAGGCCAGCAGCCGCTTGCCCTCGCCCCATTCGCCCCTGGCCAACGCCAGAAACAAGAGCACGGCCACCGCAGCGGGGATGGTATACTTCAAGGGGCCGATAGGGTCTTTGAGCACCAGCCCTGCATAAAACCCATTAAACGCTTCCACAACGTAGATAAAGCCGCGATAGAGATAATCGAAGACCACAAAGGCCCCGGCCAGTTTGCGCATCGCCTCATTGATGAACCCACCATTGGAGCCGAGCATATAGCGCCAGGCCAGCAGAATCGCCGGTCCACCGGCCAGGATGACCGGCATATAAAAGATCATGCGGAAGACGCGAATGCCGCGCACCTCGTTGTTCAGCAGCAGGGCCATAGCCAGCGCAGCGCCGATCTGGAGCGGCACCCCTACCAGCGCGTAGTAGAACGAGTTCATCATGGCTTTGTTAAAGTTGCGCCCCACCCGCCCGCTGCTGCTCAACAGGCTCCGGTAGTTCTCCAGGCCGATCCAATGGGCAGAGCTACCAATCTTGTAGTCGGTGAAGCTGTAATAGAGCGAGGCGAGGGCCGGCCCCAGCACAAAGATGAAGAACCCCACGATCCAGGGACCGGCGAAGGTGACTCCCCAGAACATCCGGCGCTGCTCACCTTCTGACCAACCGCGCAGCCGCGCGATGAAACGCGCCAGCAGGCCCAGCGCCACACTGGAGACGGCGATAAAAATTACGGTCAACAAAGCCATTTGAAGGTTGTCTATACGGGCTTGGGGTTCCATCGTGCGCTCGCTTATCACTGAATGGGCATAGTTCTGATTTTGGGGTCAGGGCAGGCAGGGGGAAGCGGCGTTCCCCCTGCCCAGATGCTGAGCGCTGCTCCCGGCTGAGGATCACGCCGGGATGGGGTCGTGCGGCTCAGCGTCAGTCCAGATAGCCATTCGCTTCGAGGATGGCGTCGTATTCTTCCTTCATAAGCTGCTGGGTGGTCTCCAGGCTCTGCTGATCGGTCAGGAAGAGCGTCATCTGCTCGAAGATGAGCGGACGGAGTTCGGCGCTGGCGCGGATATCGGAGAAGCTGCGGCCATATTCGACGGTCAGATCGAGCAGTTTGGCCCACACCGGGTCGGTGGCTTTGATCTGATCCCAGGCATCCTGGCGGACGGGGGTGAAACCGGCCACGTCCTTCAGCGCGATGGCGTTTTCCTGCGAGCCGATGAACTTGAGGAACTCAACCGCCAGGGCGGGATCATCGACATAAGCGGGGACCGAAAGCCAGTCGATGAACACCTGGATGAGCGGTGCGCCATTGGGACCCGCCGGATAGGGCGCGATCTCGACATTGTCCCAGATCGGCTGGCTGGTCGCGGGGACGGCCCACATCGGGAAAATGCCGCTGATCACCAGGCCCGATTCCAGGGCTGTGCCTTCGATGGGAGGCAGGCCCGCCGTGTCTTCGGTGGGGCGCATGATGCGACGGCGGTCATACATGTACTGCATGGCTTCGGCCACTGCCGGGCTGTCGAAGGCGCTGCTGCCATCTTCATAGTACAGCTCGCCGCCCGCCGACCAGATGTAGCCGATGAATTCCTGCGCGTCAAACAGGTCGTTACCGATGTCCATGAAGCCCCACTTCACGCCCGCGCCGTTTTCTACAATGGTGTTGGCCTTGTAGAATTCCAGCGCATCGGCGAAGGTGAGCGGCACCTCACCCTGCATCAGGTCAGCGCGGTAGAAGATCGGGCGGGGCGACATCAACAGCGGCAGGCCGCGAATATGCCCATCGTAGGTGACGGTTTCCACCGCAGCAGGCAGGAACTGGCCCCACTCTTCCCAATCGGCGAAGAAGGGATCGAGATCATAGAGCAGGTCGCCGTAAGTCGCGGCATATTCCGAGCCGAGGTAGATGATATCGGGACCTTCACCGGTGGTGATCCAGCCGGCTACGGTCACGTCAAAATCGCCCCAGCCACCGGTCAAGATGTCGAGCGTCACGCCGGGGTGAGTGGCCTGGAACGCGGGGAAAGCAACCTCGCGGAACCAGTTCATCGTGTCTTCGGTCAGGCCGGTGATGTAGATTTCGAGCACCTGGTCGCCTTGCGCCGATGCCGGGGTTCTGCCGGACGGAACTGCCAGCGCAGCGATCATCACGATGGCAAGAGCTAGAAAGAGAATGCGCTTCATGGTCTTGGGTGTCTCCTTGAAAAACTAACGGGGCAAAACATAACAGGTCACAGGAAAGCCGGGAGAACGATGTCCGGGATGCTGCCACCTCCTCTATGGCGCGCTACACCGGCAACATGCATTGCACTCTGGCCATCCGTCAGGGATGCGGATGAGCCATCCTGTTAGTAAGTAAGTTTTACTAACTTGATCACAGGGTATCATGAAACATTCAGTCTGTCAACAGAATGAAACAGAAGTCCCAGAGCGAGCGCATCAACATTCGGACATTGCCGGGAACATCCCTCCAGAGGACAGCGCGTTTTCGGAGAGGTTCTGTCCGGCAGAGGTGGTTGCAGAGGCGGCCCTGGCCAGGCTAAGGACTTCGACCAGCGATCACCCGGTCGCTCATGCCAGGTATACTATTGGAAATACCGTTCACGAGGAAAAGCTAATGTCTGGACTGTCGGTAGGGCTGCTGGCAGGCGGCAGAAGTACCCGCATGGGGCAGAACAAGGCCCTCGTCACACTGGCCGGACGCCCGCTGATCGAACACGTCCTTGACCGTGTGAGAGGAATAGATGCGAGAGAAATTATCCTGATCACCAACGAGCCGGAGCTTTACACCCACCTTGAGCTGCCCTGCTTTCCCGATGAAATCCCCGGCAAAGGCGCGCTGGGCGGAGTTTATACGGCGCTGAGACGCAGCCAATGCTCACACACGCTGGTGATCGCCTGCGACATGCCCTTTGTCAGCACCGCCTTGCTGCGCTACATGGACAGCCTGCGCGCCGAGATCGATTGTGACGCCATTGTTCCGCGCGTGGCCGGGCGTCCCCAGGGACTGCTGGCGATTTACCGCCGGACTTGCCTGGACGCCATCGCCGAATCCCTGTGCACGGACCAACTCAAGGTCATCTCGTTTTACGACCGCATTACCGTGAACTATCTGGACGAAGCGGACTATGCTGCCTACGACCCGCGGGGACACTCTTTTTTTAACGTCAATACTCCCGAACACCTGGAAACCGTCCGCTTGATGCTGCTGGACGACGGCAGTCAGGCCGCGCCCGAAGAATAGTTTCCCTGCCGCACGGTTTTTGCTCCCCTCCCCACGAGACCGTATTGGAGAGAGGGGGAAATGAATTGCATAGCGCGGCCTTAGTGGACGAGGCCCGTCGGGTCCTTGATTGCGCCCCGGTCGAGCAGCGGAAGTTCGGTCCCGGCCCGGTCTGCAGGCGGTACAGTTTTGCGCAGGCGAACCGCTGCCATCTTGTAGTCGGGTATTTTGGCGCGCGGGTCGATCTTGGTGTTGGTGAGCACGTTCGCCGCAGCCTCGGCAAAATGAAACGGCAAAAACACCGTCCCCACCGGGGATCGCTCAGTCACCAGCACGCGGCAGGTGACGCTGCCGCGCCGTGAGGTTACCTCTACCCAATCACCGGAAACCATCCCTTGTTCTTGCGCATCCTGCGGATGCATTTCGAGCACCGGTTCAGGGAACGCTTCATCCAGGCTAGAGCGGCGGGTCATGGTTCCCCCGTGCCAGTGATACAGCACACGGCCCGTGGTCAGGTGAAACGGGTAATGCTCGTCGGGCAGTTCACTGTCGGTGCCAAATTCCAACGCCCAAAATTTCCCCCGCCCGCGCGGAAAATCGTCGGCGAACAAGTACGGTGTGCCCGGATGGTCGAGGGCCGGGCACGGCCAGTGCACCCCGCCTTCGCGCGCCAGGCGATCGTAAGTGATGCCATAAAACGGCGGCGTGACGGTGCGCATTTCCTCCCAGATCTCTTCCGGGCCAGCGTAGTCGAATCCTGCGCTGTGAGTCACGCCCAAGACCGACTCCATGCGCCGCGCAAGGTCGCAGATAATGGCCCAGTCCGGGCGCGATTCTCCGACCAACGGCAGCGCCGCGCGAATTCGCTGGATGCGCCGGTCGCTGTTGGTGAAAGTACCGTCCTTTTCTGCGAAACTGGCCGCAGGCAGGATCACATCCGCCAGCGCGCTGGTTTCGTTGACAAAAATGTCGATGCACACCAAAAAATCCAGCGCTTCCAGGGCGGCGCGTGCGTGGTGCAAATCCGGCTCACTCATCAGCGGATTCTCGCCCAGCGCGATCATCGCCCGCACCCTGCCAGCGAGTGCAGCGTCAAACATTTCCGTAACGGTCAGGCCGGGTGCGGCAGGGAGTGAAGTTGACCAGGCCCTCTCGAATTTCGCGCGCACATCCGGGTCATCCACGCGCTGGTACGCCGTGTAGACATTCGGCAGGCCGCCGCTGTCTGAGCAGCCCTGGACGTTATTCTGACCGCGCAGGGGGTTGAGACCTGTGCCCGGTCGACCAATCTGGCCGGTCAGCAAAGCCAGGTTCGCCAGGGCCAGGGCGTTTTCGGTGCCGTGCACGCTCTGGCTGATGCCCATGCCCCAGTAAATGGCAGCGCTGGGCGCGGTGGCGTACATCCGTGCGGCCTCTCGAATCAAACCCGCGCGGACACCGGTCACATCTTCAGCCCACTCCGGCGTGAAGCTTTCCAGGGACTCGGCATAATCCGCAAAACCCTCGGTACGTGTCTCGATGAAGTCCCGGTTGAGCAGCCCTTCGCTGACAATGACGTGGGCCATTGCCCCAAACAACGCGACATCTGTACCAGGACGCTGCCGTAACCACAGCGTGGCGAAATCGGCCAGTTCAATCTGGCGCGGATCCACCAGGATCAAACGCGCCCCGTGCCGCCGCACGGCACGTTTGAGCAGCAGGCTGATCACCGGGTGAGTCTCGGTAGTGTTGCTGCCGGTGACGATGAAAGTGTGCAGGTGCTCCATCTCGGCGATGCTGTTGCTCATAGCGCTGCTGCCAAGAGAGAGCGACAGGCCGGTTACGCTGCCCGCATGACATAATCGTGCGCAGTGATCGATATTGTGGGTGTGCATCACGGCGCGCACCCATTTTTGGAAGACATAGTTGTCTTCGTTGGTTGCTTTGGCAGAAGCCAGCGCCGCGATACTGCTGCTGCCGTGGGTGCGCAGGTTTTCGGCCAGCCGGTCTGCTACCAGCGCCAGGGCTTCGTCCCAGCCAGCCGGGCGAAACTGCCCGCGCGCGCCTGCGCGAATAAGCGGCGTGGTGAGACGGTCCGGGTGCGTGGTGAAATCGATGCCGAAGCGACCTTAGGAACACAGATTGCCATAATTCGGAGCGACATTAAACGGGGCGGTGACGCGAAAAACGAAGTTTTCTTTGATATGTAAGTGCATCTGGCAGCCCACCCCACAATAAGGGCAGGTTGTCTGGATCGTCCGGTCCGCCTGCAGCCCTGGGGAAGTCACCATAGGGTTACTCCGTAAAAAGACTATTCGGGCGTTCGGAGGCAATGTCGCCGCCGTGGGTACCGAGTGACATGCAGCGCGCTTGTGCTGCAATGTTTTTTGTATTATCTTAATGTCCATGATTATTTTACGCCAGTCGGCTGCAGGCCAGCCTGAAAATTCAGTATTTCCCTCCAGATCGTGAAGACGCGCTCGCGGTCTTCATAAGACAATGTCCTCAAAAACAGTTTGTTGCGAAGGACTTGGTTATGGAACCGCCTCTTTTTGAAGATTCCTTTTCAGTTCGCGCTCCCCAAAACCGGCAAGCGCTTCTGCCCGCACTGTGGCAGGTTCAGGAAGCTGATCACCACATCAACCCGGCGGCGGTAACCGAAATCTCGCGTTCTCTGCGCATCCCCGAAGCAGAAATCTACGGCGTGATTGCCTTTTATTCGATGTTCGACGCAGAACCGACTGCCGAAACGATCATTGAGGTGTGTACAGGGCCGGTGTGCCGGGTCATGGGTGCCGAGAACACCATTCAGCACCTGTGCCACGAACTGCATACCGTTCCCGGCCAGCCCGATCCGGCTGGCGCGCACCTGGTACGGCGCACGACCTGCCTGGGATTGTGCGAGCACGCCCCGGCGGCTCTGGTGAGGAAGCGTGGAGCCGGGCAGCGCCAGTGTGCACATGTTCACACGATGGGGGCGTTGCTTGATTCACAGAACGGAATGCCGGCAGCGGTGGTGGGCGGAGAAAACCTCCGCCTGCTGGAACGAGCGGCGGCTGAACGCCCCGAATCGCTGGCGGAATACGGCGATTATGCAGCGCTGCGCCGTGCACTGTTCGAACTCACCCCCGAACAGGTGATCGCCGAGGTCGAGGCGGCGGGCCTGACCGGGCGAGGTGGCGCGGCCTTTCCAGTCGGGGCCAAGTGGCGTTACACGCGAGCCGCCGACAGTCCCACGCGCTACGTGGTGTGCAACGCCGACGAAAGCGAGCCGGGAACGTTTAAAGACCGGGTGCTGATGGAACTGCGTCCTCACCTGGTGCTGGAAGGCATGGCGCTGTGTGCCTATGCGATCGGCGCTCGCCAGGGGTACATCTTCATCCGTGGCGAATACCCGGAGGCAGCCCAGCGCCTGGCCGATGCCCTGGAAGCGGCCCAAAACGCCGGGGTGATCGGGGATCACATCCTGGGCAGCGATTTTTGCTTTCACGTTGAAATCCGGCGGGGAGCAGGGGCGTATATCTGCGGCGAAGAGACGGCACTGTTTGAGGCCATCGAAGGGCGGCGCGGTTTTCCACGCATCAAACCCCCGTTCCCCACCT
>DAOUFU010000194.1:0-2443 GCA_034429275.1 Anaerolineae bacterium
ATCAATTTGCCAAAATGCATAAGGGCCAGGCTCAGGCTTCCAGGCCCTATTACCGGCGCTCAGCAAAGGGGGCGTTTCAGCATTCTTTGTTTTTCTCTGGCCGGATGGCTTCAGCCTCCCCTGTGGAGATGCCTCCGGCGATGTCCGCCAGTCACCGTTGACGCCCCCTATTGGCCGTGCTATGCTCTGAACGAAAGCATGATCCAGTCCAGGAGCACAGCACACATCATGCCCGAAATGTCTCAGCCCGGCGATCTGGTCCCCGGCTCGACCCAGGCGCTGCCTCATCTCACCGAGCGACAGGAGATGATCCTCTCGCTGATCGTGCGCGAATACATCCAGAACGGGCAGCCGGTCGGCTCAAAGACCCTGGTCGAGCAGTACGACCTGGGAATCAGCAGCGCCACCGTCCGCAACGAGATGGGCGCGCTCGAACAGCACGGGTTGATCTACGCGCCGCACACTTCGGCGGGTCGGGTGCCCTCGCAGCAGGGGTATCGCTATTTTGTGCGCCACCTGCTGCCCGGCAGCGATCTTTCGCCCGAAGAGCGCCGCCAGATCGCCCAGGAATTTGTCCGCAGCGCCGAGCAGATCGACGAATGGCCGCGCATCGCCGCGACGGTGCTCGCCCGCACCGCGCAGACTGCCGCGCTCGCCACGCCGCCGCGCGCCGTCGAAAACCGCTTCAAGCACCTGGAATTGATCAACACTCAGGGGCGGCTGGTGCTGATGATCCTCGTCGTGCACGGGGGCAGCGTTCACCAGCAGATGCTCACGCTGGCCGAGCCGGTCCCGCAGGAAATTCTCTCGCGCACCGCCCAGCAGATCTCGCACGCCTGCGCCGGGATGACTGCCGCGCAGATCGGCGCAAAGGCGCGCAGCCTGCCCGATGCGCTCGCGCGCGAGATCGGCGAACTGGCGGCGGATGTGCTGCGCCAGGCCAATCAGCAAGCCGGGCGCGATATCTACCGCTATGGCCTGGGCGAGAACCTGCCCCACTACAACGAGGACGCCGCCCGCCAGGTAGTCCGCGTGCTGGAAGAAGAAGAGCTGCTCGACGACATCCTGCAGGACCTGCTCGACCCCGATCAGCCTGATGTGCGGGTGGTGGTGGCGGGCGAAGGCCGCTGGGAAAGCCTGAGTCACCTCAGCATGGTGCTGGCCCGCTATGGCACGCCGCAGACTCGCGGCGCGCTGGGTCTGCTCGGCCCTACCCGGATGCGCTACGGCCACGCGGTCAGCACCGTCCGCTATGTCGCCAGCCTGATGACCGGGCTGCTCGGCGATGTGTACGGCGAGAACAACGAGCGCTAAACCACTCGCTGCCCCCGGAACATCCGCCCTGCCCCGCTCACGCCCCAGGCTGATCCGCTAACCGCGCCGCCTCCCACGCGATCATCGCCCGCTTGCGCGCCGGGTCCCAACGGTAGTCACCCAACGCGCCACCTCGCCGGATCACCCGGTGACACGGAATCAGGTACGCGATGGGGTTGCTGCCCACCGCCGACCCCACCGCGCGCGATGCGCCCGGCTGCCCCACTGCCGCCGCCAGTTCACCATAGGTCACCAGCGCGCCCGGCGGCACGCGCAGCAGGGCCTCCCACACCCGCACCTGGAAATTTGTCCCGCGCACCAGCAGCGCCAGCGGCTGACGCTCCCCCGGCGCGAAGATCTGCCGCGCCACTGGCGCAGTGACCGCCGGGTCATCGCGCCAGGCTGCGCCCGGCCACTCGCGGCGCAGCGCTTCACGCGCCGGGCCGTCATCTGCCCCGGTCAGAAAATGCAGCCCGCACACCCCGCGCCCGGTCACCGCGATCAACGCCTGGCCGAACGGGGTCGAGTGCACGCCGGTGGTGATGGTCAGCCCCTCGCCGCGCGCCTTGATCTCACCCGGCGTCATGCCATAGACGTTCACCGTCAGGTCATGCAGCCGCCCCGGCCCGGAGAGTCCCACCTCGTAGGCGGCATCGAGCACGTTGGCGCTGGCTTCGAGCCGCGCGCGGGCATAGTCGGCAGAGAGAACCTGCACGAACCGCTTGGGACTGATGCCCGCCCACCGCTGAAACACGCGCTGAAGGTGAGATTCGCTCAGCCCGATGTGATCGGCCAGCGTCGCCAGGTCGGGCTGGTCGCGGAAGTGATCTTCGAGGTAGTGAATGGCACGCTCGACAAGTGCGTAATCGTCCATGCTGGTCTGCTCCGCATCGGTAATCATCCGTGATGGCTGCGATCGTGCCTTCATCATACCCCCCACCGTGCGACCGTTCCACCCGATTCTTGCGCGGTTTCTGGCCACGGCGCAGCCCTCCGGCCAGGGTGATTGCATCAAAATACGTGACCCGCGCGAGTCCGGCCTCACCCCCACCTTCGCCGCGCCCTGCGGGCGCGTTGTCGGTTGCCCCCTCTCCGAAAATTTTCGGAGAGGGGGCGAAGCGGCCCGGTT
>DAOUFU010000195.1:0-3062 GCA_034429275.1 Anaerolineae bacterium
AACCGGGCCGCTTCGCCCCCTCTCCGAAAATTTTCGGAGAGGGGGCAACCGACAACGCGCCCGCAGGGCGCGGCGAAGGTGGGGGTGAGGCCGGACTCGCGCGGGTCACGTATTTTGATGCAATCACCCTGCCCCGTGGCTGGTCTCAGCACCCGTTGAGGTCTATAATGCGGGGCATACCGTTGTCTCTTGCACGTTTCGGCCCTGGACAACGCCTGGTGCGTTGGGAGCAAATGCCAATGGCTCAAGTGTCCGATTGCATGAGAACACACGTCTACACGGTAAACACCGGCGCAAGCCTGACCGACGCCATGCGCATCATGATCAACCACATGGTGGGCACCGTGCCCGTCATCGACAGCGAGCGCCACATCGTCGGAGTCCTTGTGCTCGACGACCTGCTCGCCCAGTTGATGCCGAAGTTTGTCCAGGTCTTGCGCACCACCGATTTTGTGCACGACTATGGCAAATGGGAGATGGGGCCGCCCGCCGATGCCCTGCTCGAAAAACCCCTGGCCCGCTTCATGCGCCACCCGTTTTTCATCTCCGAAGACAGCAGCCTGATGGGGGCGATGGTCTACATGCACAATCACCAGCTCGATGACGTTCCGGTAGTCAATGCCGACCAGCAGCTGGTGGGGTTGGTATCGCGTGTACGGATTGGCAGTCTGTTTTTGTCGAGCTGGCTCAGCAAACAAAGCGAATAGCATCCACCATGACCGAACTTATCGCTGCGGCGATCTTTGTCGTCACCCTGGCAGTGATCTTCTCCCGGCGATGGCACCGAATGGTTGTCAGCGGGGTTGGCGCGACGGTTATGGTCGCCGCCGGGCTACTGTTCAACTTCTACAACGAAGAGCACGCGGTCGAGGCCATCGACTTCGACACACTCGCCCTCCTGCTGGGCATGATGATCCTGGTCGCCCTGCTGCGCACCACCGGCTTTTTTGAGTACGTAGCGATCCTGGTCGCCCGCAACAGCAGCGGCAGCGTCATTCGCCTGCTGTTCATGCTCGGCCTGACCACCTCGATCCTCTCGATGGTGCTCGACAACGTCACCACCGTCGTTCTGATGGCCCCCATGACCATCCTGATCGCCGAATTCCTCGATGTTTCGCCGCTGCCGCTGCTGGTCTCGCAGGCCATTTTCTCCAACACCGGCGGCATGGCGACTCTCGTCGGCGATCCGCCCAATATCCTGTTGGGCGCGGCTGCCGGGTTGAGCTTCAACACCTTCCTGACCCATCTCGGCCCCATCGTGCTGGCCGTCTGGATCGTCACCTTTTTTGTGCTGAGCTGGCATTTCCGCGTTCAGCTCCGCGCCTCCGGCCCCGAAGCCCAGCGCCAGGCTGCCATTCGCGGCCTGGATGCGCGCGCCGCCCTCACCGACCGCCGCACCGCCTGGCGCGTGTTGTGGGTTCTCGCCGGGGTGATCGTCCTGTTCATGTTCGAGCGCCCGCTGGAAATCACGCCCGCATTTGCCGCGCTCGGCGGGGCAGGCATCGCGCTCGGCTGGACCCAGGTCAGTGTGCACGACATTCTCAAAGAGATCGAGTGGGACGTGCTGCTGTTCTTCACCGGGCTGTTTGTGCTGGTCGGCGGGCTGCAAGCGGCGGGCGTGCTCGACCAGATCGCTGAGGGTCTGCTCACCTTCCAGGATATCTCGCCGGTCCTGCTCGGCCTGATCATCATGTGGGCGATGGTGCTGCTCTCCGCGCTGATCGACAACGTGCCGGTGACCATCGCCGTCATCCCCATCGTGCTCAATCTCGGCGCGCAGGGTGTGGATATTCGCCCCATCTGGTGGGCGATTGCACTCGGCGCGGGCCTGGGCGGAAACGCCACCTCGATCGGCTCCACCGCTAACGTGGTCGTGATCGCCGTCAGCGAGCGTACCGACCGCCCGATCTCAGACCGCGAATGGCTCTCGACCGGGGTCCCGGTCGTGCTGATCTCCAGCATGGTTGCCAGCCTGCTCTATGTGATCCTGTTCAACTTTCTCAAGACGCCCTGACCGTCCCCCGGCCAGCGTCGAGAAATAGTGCTCGAAGAACCGCCCCACGTCCACCGAGAGGGCGACTTCGTGCGGCCCCGGCCCCGCCTGCCAGTGAGTCATCCCCGCCAGCCGCGCGCTGGCCAGCTCCACCTCGACTGCGCCCCGGCTGAACGTGCAGATCGAGTCATCAAACAGCGTCGCCGCCGCCAGCGGATCGTGGAATGTGATCACGTCGCGCTCGGCAAACCACACCTCGGCGAAATCCAGCACCGGGCGCAGCAGGCTGGTTTGGAATCGCTGCCGCACCTGCGCCGCATCCATCACCACCTGGCAGGTGACATCCAGCCCGATCGAGCGGTGAACCGCCACCGGTGCCCGGTAGACGATGGCCGCCGCGTGTGGGTCACAGATGGCGTTCCATTCCAGCGGCCCGACCCCTGCCAGCCGGTTAGTGAACACGCCGATCATCATCACCAGTCCCTTCAGCAACCCGGCGATCTCCGGGTCGGTCGCCAGCAGCAGTGCCACGTTGGTCATCGGCCCAATCGCCAGCAGCGTGATCTCGCCGGGGTGCGCGCGAATCGTTCGCCGCATGAACTCGACCGCCTCGCATGGGGGAAATGCGCTGTCGTGCGGCCACCGGTCGAGCGCGGCGGACTGTGGCGATCGCCGCTGCTTCTGCTCAATCAGCAGGGGGCGCTCGGTTCCCGGCAGAATCGGCACCTGTTTCCCTGCCGCCTTGCACAGGGCGCTGGCCATCTTTGCGCGCTCATGCGCCTCGCCGGTCACCGTAGTGATCCCCAGCAGTTCACAGCGCGGCTGTGCCAGCAGATACGCCAGGCACACGGCGTCATCAATATCCGAGCCGATATCGGTATCCAACAGCAGTTTCATGGTCCGCCTTTCGCGCCGGTTCGCCCGGCGAATTCAATCCCACACATCCGCCCCATTGTGCCCGACTCCGTCTCTCCCCGCCACATGCGACAACAGGGTAAATGCATCCCCCAGGGCAAACGCATCAAAAAAACTGTTTCGGTTGATGCGCATCGCCTGCCCCTGATGCACT
>DAOUFU010000196.1:0-7665 GCA_034429275.1 Anaerolineae bacterium
AACCGGGCCGCTCCGCCCCCTCTCCGAAAATTTTCGGAGAGGGGGCAGACCAAGCGCCTCCCATGAGGCGCGCAGGTCGGGGGTGAGGCCAGCCGTTCGGCCCCCCCTTTCCGCTCAGCTTATCAAAATGCACGACGGGGGCGAAGTCCTCGCAATTTCGCCCCCAATTTGGAATGCACCCATCTGAGGCGGCGCAGCAGGCAAAAAACGCTATAATCCGCAAAATGACATTGGTCGACTGGAACGAGTGGAGAGAAGGCAATGGCAGCAAAAGCACGGTTGGGTCTTGGGTTGGCGACAGCGGCGGCCTTGTTGATGGCGGCGGTCCTGGTGATCCCTGTGTGGGCCGCGCCCGGTGCCCAGGGCAGCATTCTGCCCACGCCGACCTGGTACCCGGTGGAACAGATCACCTATGAGCTGGAGCGAGTCGGCGGCGAGGCGATCACCTTCCGGCACGATTTCGGCGAAGTGAATGGGTTCACGGTGGGGGAGATGACCGCCGTCTCGCAGTACCCGCTGGGCATGATTTTCACCCTCAACCCGGTGTCGCCCAACGGCGAGATCAAAGATGTGATCCTGATGCTGCGCTATCTGAACGGGTCGGGCAACCGTGTCACGGCCAGTTATGACGCTGCGCAAGGGGCGTGGGTGGCTCAGATGGGGAGCGGTGCGACTTCGCGCGTGCCTGCATGGATGTACTTCGACCTTAGCTGGCGCATCCGCGATGTGGCGGGGAACACGGTGGATACCGCGCAGATTCCGCTGCACTACTGGGACCCCAACCGGCAGTGGTGGCGGATGGAAAACGATTATTCGATCGTGTACTGGTGGGGTTTTGCCGAGGATAACCCCGACCTCTTCGCACGAGAAGCGACCGAGCTTCTGGCGGGCACGCATCCGCGCCGGGTGGCCGGGTTCAACGGCACCATCAGCTACAAGCCCTCGGCGGTGATCTACGGCACGCGGGCGGCATGGGACGAGGCGCAGATCACCGTGTCGAATTCATCTGCCGGCGGCTCGACCAGCCAGCAGTGGGGCATCACCGAGCAGTATGTGCCCGATTACCAGAGCGACAAGGACGTGCGCGCCTCGCGCTGGCTGAGCCATACCATCGCGCACGAGCTGGTTCACCTGTGGCAGTATGACCTGCTGGCGGCGACCGGTCCCAACTGGTGGACCGAAGGGCAGGCGGAATATTTCAGCAGCCCCTATATCGAAGCGCCCGAATTGAGCTACGATGCGCGGCTGTTCAACCTGGCCAAGATGCAGGATTTGCCGCCGCTGGCGCTAGGCGAGGTCTCGCGCAACCTGACGATGGCTGACGGGCAGATGTATTATGTTTACGATGCGGGCACGTCGTTCATCAACTGGATGATCGCCACCTACGGCATGGAGAGCCACGCCAAAATCGCGGCGCAGATGGCCAAAGGCACGCCGTTCTACCAGGCGTTCGAGGCGACCTTCGAGCGGCCATTTGTGGAGGTCGAGAACGAGTGGCGGGCATACCTGGGCGCGAATTTGCTCAATCCTGCCGATATCGACCCGGCCTCGGCGCTGCAGGACTACACCGATTCGATGATCGCGGTGGGCGATGAGATCACGCTGCCTGCCATGCCGGTGTTGGTCTCGATGAAGGAAGCGCCGGGTCCCAACGCGATCCCCGGCCCGCAGTGCTTCGGCGGGAGCAAGGTCAAGGTGCTGGCGATGGGCGCGCTGGACGAGGTGCCGTATTTCCAGATCGAGTGCATGGGCATGACCGGCTGGGTCACGCGCGAGGCGCTGGTGGGGCAATAGGCGGAACACCGGGGCAGGATCGGCCACGACGCCGGACAAGAGATCGGCCTCGCCCCCAAACGCCCATCGAGGCATGCAGGTCGGGGGTGAGGCCGATTTGCACTATCAAGCGCGAACTGCCGGTCTATTTCGCCAGCACGCGGGCCAGGTCTAGCAGTGCCGGGTCGAGTTCCTTTTTCTTGCCGGTGATCTCGCTGTAGGGCAGGGTGGTGATCTGGCCTTTCCAGTGGACGGCCAGCACGCCAAAATTCCCCGCGTTGATCTGCTCGGTGGCCTTCGCGCCGAGCCGGGTCGCCAGGATGCGGTCGAACGCGCCGGGCGCGCCGCCGCGCTGGACATGGCCGAGCTTGGTGGTCCGCACGCCAAAGCCGAGGTCCTCGCGGTGTTCCTTGAAATAGGCTTCGAGCGCTTCCACGCCGTGCTTGGCCCCCTCGGCGACAACGATCAGCGCGTGCGACTTGCCGCGCTCATACGCCTTGCTGACGACTTCGGCGGCGGCGGCTGGCTCGGTCTCGAATTCGGGGATGACGACAGCCTCGGCCCCGCCAGCCAACCCGGCCATCAGCGCCAGGTAGCCGCAGTCGCGCCCCATGACCTCAACCAGGAAGGCGCGCCCATGCGAAGACGCGGTGACCTTCAGCCGGTCGATGGACTCCAGCGCGATGTTGAGCGCGGTATCAACGCCGATGGTCATATCGGAACCGTAGAGATCGTTATCGATGGTGGAGGCGACGCCCACCACGGGGAAGCCCATCTCGTAGAGGGCATGTGCGCCGGTCTGCGAGCCGTTGCCGCCGATCACGACCAGGGCATCGATGTTGTTCTGGTTCAACATGCGGATGGCGCGGCGGCGGCCCTGCTCGGTGGTGAATTCGGGGCAGCGCGCGCTGCCGAGGATGGTGCCGCCCTGCTGGATGATGCCGCCCACGCTGCGCGCGCCCATCTCGCGGAAGTCGCCCTCGACCAGTCCCTGATAGCCATGATTGACGCCCGCGACCTGCCAGCCATAATCGAGACCGGTGCGCACAACGGCGCGGATGGCGGCATTCATGCCGGGCGCGTCGCCGCCGCTGGTCAATACTGCGATCTTGTGCATGTAAATTCGTCCCTTCTCCAAAGTGAACAGCCAGGCGATCGGCGGTGAGTTAAGAGAGCTGCCGACCTGACGACTGCCGGACGCCATCGGACGCCGGGCGAGAAGCCTGCGCTTCCTCTATTATAGCAGGCCGCGTGAGGACAAAGAACAGCGCCGCGCACACGCCCAGCCACAAGCCGCCCGCGACCAGCCCGCCGATCACGTCGCTGAGGTAGTGGACGTGCAGGGTGACGCGGGTGAGGGCGATCAGCAGGATGAGGGTCCCGGCCAGCTTGAGGGCCAATGAGCGGGCCAACGGTCCGCGCGCCGCCTGCCAGATGAACACCGCCAGCATCCCATAGGCGAGCATCGCCATCATCGCGTGGCCGGAAGGATAGCCGAAGCTAGATTCCGGGTTAATCCAGCCGGGGAAGGCCGGGCGCGGTCGCGCGAACCAGTCCTTGAGCACGATGTTGATGAGTTTGCCCACGCCCACGGCCATCGTCCAGGTGAACAGGTGGGTCCACTGCCGCCGCAGGATGAACCACAGGCCCAACGCGACTCCCAACAGGTAGAGTACCTCGTTGCCGAGCAACGTGAAGATTCGCGAGAAGCCGGTGAGCGGCGTCTCTCCGGCATCGAACATGGCCTGGGCGAGGTCGGTGTCGAGTTCGAGCACCGGGCGCGCATCGAGTACGACCTCGCTGAGCGCGGTGAAGGCCAGCATCAGGATCAGCCCGGCGGCGAGGATGATCAGCGAGAGGCGGGCGCGGCGTGCGGCGGTGATGGACATAGACGAACCCCCAGGTAGCAGCGATGGCACAGCAACGCGGTTATTTTACCACACGCGGCGCGGGGTAGGGGTTTGGCGCGGTGAAATGTCGTTTTTGGGGCGGGCGCGTCTGAGGGACCATTCAAAAAGCCCTCACCCTACCGGCTGCCGCCGGTTCCTTCTCCTGATGCACGTTGAGAAAACAACCGGTCAGGGTGACCCGCGAGAGTCCGGCCTCACCCCCGACCTGCGCGCCTCTTGGGAGGCGCTTGGTCTGCCCCCTCTCCGAAAATTTTCGGAGAGGGGGCGGAGCGGCCCGGTTTTGGCCGCGCGGGGGTGAGGCCAGCCCTTTGCCCTCTCATATCCGATCAATTTGCCAAAGTGCATCAGGCGAGGGAAAACCAGGCCATTACTCTGCTTCTCTGAGGGAGAAGGGGAACGAACCCGAAAAGGTACTCGAACCCTCTTGGGTTCGCGGGATGAGGGCCAAAAAACCTTTGAAAACGGTCTTTGAGGTGCGCAACCGGATCGATTTGGGGTGGCAGTCCGGCGCGGGGGCGGTATACTCATAGGCCGCGCGCGGCATTTGCCGGGCGCGCTTTACGACAGAGCAACCACCCATCACGGGGATGAGGAACCTATGCGTTTGATCCTGGTGCGTCATGGACAGACTGAGCGGCTGAACAACGACGAAACCGACAACCTGACGCTGACCGACCTCGGCAAGCGGCAAGTGGAACTGTTGGGCAAGTGGCTGGCGGCCAATGAGCCAGGGATCGACCAGATCATTTGCAGTCCGCTGCGGCGTGCGCGCGAAACGACCTCGATCCTCAACCGGTTCATCAACGTCTCGGTGAAGGTGGATGACGACCTGCGCGAGACGACGCGCAACCTGCAGATGGAACTGCCGCGCCTGGTTCACCCCGCCGATACCGGGCCGCACTATTATGTGATGCCGCACGACAATTATTATCAGCGCTTCGCCGAACAGACCCGGCGCGTGCTCAACCGCCTGATCGAGAATCCTATGTCGTCGCGGACGCTGGTGGTGGTGTGTCATGGCGGGACGGCCAGTACCATGCTGCGCATGATGCTGCGCTGCCATCACCTGGATATCTGGATGAACAACGCGGCGATGCACTACATCGACTGGCAGGACGGGCTGTGGGTACTGCGCGGTGTGAACTATGCGCCGCACCTGCCGGAAGGCATGTTGACGACATAAAAACAGGGGCCGTATGGCCCCTGCACTTCACCAGCGAGCAGCGCGCGCCGGGCTGTGGCTGTGTGGCGGCGCTAATTGCCCACCGGGACGAGGCGCTGGAGATACTGGCGCACCATCAGCGCGACGGTGGCACCCTCTCCGGCGGCGGCGGCGGCCTGCTTGGTGCTGCCCGCACGCACATCGCCCGCCGCGAAGATGCCGGGCACCGAAGTCTCCAGGTTGTCGCCCGTCAGGATGAATCCCCACTGGTCCAGGTTCAGCATCCCCTCAAACGGCTGGGTGTTGGGCACCATGCCGATCAAGATGAAGACTCCATCCGGGTGATCGATCCGTTCCTCGCCGGTGACGCGGTCCACGACGCGCACGCCCGCCAGCTTGCGGTCTGAGCCGATCAAAAACTCGCGCACGTCCTGGTTCGTCTTGACCTCGATCTTGTCGCAGTCCTGAATCTTCTGCTGGAGCACGGGGCTGGCGTTGAGGGTGGGCGCGTATTCGAGGATGGTCACGCGGTCGGCATACTGGCAGATGTGCAGCGCCTCTTGCAGGCCGCTGTTGCCGCCGCCCAATACGGTAACCGTGCGGCCCTGGTAGAAGGGGGCATCGCAGGTGGCGCAGAAGTGGATGTTGACGCCGATCAGCCGCCCTTCGCCGGGCACGTGGAGACGGCGGTAGGTGCTGCCGGTGGCCACAATGATCGCATTGGCAGCGTATTCCTGGCCCTGGGCGGTGCGCACCAGCCGGTAATCGCGATCGACGGCCAGGCCGGTGACCGCCTGCGCCTGCAAAATCTCCACGCCGAAGCGCTCGGCCTGGCGGCGCAGCCGGGCGGCAAAATCTGCGCCGCTGATGCCTTCGTCGAAGCCGGGGAAATTCTCCATCTGGCGGGTGAGGCCCACCTGGCCCCCGATGCCCGCTTTTTCGATCACCAGGGTGGAGAGTCCCTCGCGGCTGGCGTAGATGGCGGCGGTCAGCCCGGCGGGGCCGCTGCCGATGATGATCACATCATAAAAATCGCGGCTGGCCTGCATGTGCAGCCCCAACTGGGCAGCCAGTTGCTCGTTGCTCGGCTCGACCAGGATCGCGCCATCGGGGAAGAGGATGGTGGGGATGCTGCGCATGCCGTGGTTGATGCGCTCGACATCGGCGATGCGCTCCGGGTGCTGGTCGAGGTCGATGTAGTCGTAGTGAATGCGCTGCTCGCCGAAGAACTGCTTGGCGCGGCGGCAGTCGGGGCACCAGCTTGCGCCATACATGGTGATGATTGCGGGTGGGGTTGGGGCTGGGTTAGTCATGGATCATCCTTGCTGGCCGGGTGATTCGCGCGGGTGGAATACTTTGGTCTCAAAGTATCTGGAAGTATAGCGGGAATCCGCCCGGCTGGCAATGGTGAAGGCGCGCCGCTTATAGGGCGAACGCATCAAAAGGACTGTTACAGTGGACGCGCATCGTCTGCCCCTTATGCATGTTGGCCATGTGATCGGATATGAGGGCGACAGATGACTGGCCTCACCCCCGCGCGGCCAAAACCGGGCCGCTGCGCCCCCTCTCCGAAAATTTTCGGAGAGGGGGCAGACCAAGCGCCTCCCCAGAGGCGCGCAGGTCGGGGGTGAGGCCGGACTCTCGCGCGGGTCACGTATTTTGATGCAATTACCCTGCGCGCCGCTTACTGCTCCATCACCCTGCGTACATCGGCCAGGATTTCGCTCAAACGCTGGCCGTAGGGATTGGCTGCATTGCGGGCGGCTTCGTCTTCCCAGTAGTCCAGTCGCGCGCGCATTCGGTGCAAAGCGCGCCGCTTATCGTGGCCGCAGAGTGCGTGCTGAAGGTAAGCCAACAAAAAGCGGTAGTTGGGGCTCATCTGCCGGTGGGCAAAGATCCAGTAGGCCGAGGTCCGCCAGGTGACTTTTGGGGGAAACTGGCAGATGATATGGGCGGCGTGCTCATCATCGCGAGCGAGATGGTAGGCGAACGCGATGAGTTCGGCGGCGAAGAATGGTTTGAGACACTGCCCGACGTAATCACTGAGGTCCTGGGCCGCGCGGATGAAATCGCCCTGGCTGACGGTGGCATCATAGCGGCCTATCTTCAGCAGATCGCGCATGACGCGGTATTCCTGCGAGCTTGTGTTCATGTGTTTGGTTTCGCGCGCGAACGCGGTTTCCAACTCGTCCGCGATGGCGGCGGCCTCGTCCGCGCGGCCATCGTGGAGGTATGACAGCAGCAGTCTGAGCAGCGTCTTGAACGAGGAATCTCCGTGATCGTGTAGATAATTGAGGTGGGCCAGCTCGCTGCTTACGTGCCCGGCTTTGAGCCGCTTGCGGGTGCGGAGGAAGCCAGTCCGCCACGAGCGTTGATACAGGTAGACAAGCATACCGATCCCAACGATGCTGGCGATGATGCAGCCGATGAAGATCACTTTGTCCAGTGTCGAGTCCACGCTGCGCGGCCAAAGAGAGTCGGCCAGCCAACACAGGTTCATGATAGCCTCATAAGTATTCTTTGCGCTTCACTCCGGCCACTATAGCATGGCACCTTCTCGAGCACAATTGGCGCGCGCTACAGGTGCATTCCAAATTGGGGGCAAAATTGCGAAGACTTCGCCCCCCTCGTGCATTTTGATAAGGTGAGCGGATAGGGGTAGCGAACGGCTGGCCTCACCCCCGACCTGCGCGCCTCATGGGAGGCGCTTGGTCTGCCCCCTCTCCGAAAATTTTCGGAGAGGGGGCGGAGCGGCCCGGTTTTGGCCGCGCGGGGGTGAGGCCGGGCAATCCCCACAGTCTCATGCCCCGAAAATGGAAT
>DAOUFU010000197.1:0-9602 GCA_034429275.1 Anaerolineae bacterium
CGGTGGGCGGGGCGGTGGGCGTGAGCGCCTGCACCACCGCCTCGGACAGGGTGGCCGTGACCACGAGCGGTGGAGATTCGGGCGATGGGTCGGTCAGCGTGCAGCCGGTCAGCGCCAGCAGGATGAGCGCGGCGGCGAAATGGACAGTTCGGCGCATGTCGGGTCCTCCGGGCGGCTATTGTAGCGCAAGCTGCGCGCAAGGGGCAGAAAAAAGCATCCCACCCGGCTGCTGGGTGGGATGTGGATGATTCTGAGCGTAGGATGGGATCAGGCGGCGGCGGTGTCGTGCCGGTCCAGCGTGCCATCATCGCGCCAGCGCAGGGTGCCGCCATCTTTGAGCACGATCTCCGGGCGGCCATCGCCGCGCACGGCTTCGGCGGTGACGATGACCTTCTGGATGATGTGCTTGTGGCTGGGCATCTCGAACATGACATCGAGCAGGGCCGTCTCGATGATGCTGCGCAGGCCGCGCGCGCCCGTTTCGCGGGCGGCGGCGAGATCAGCGGCAGCTTCGAGCGCGGCGGTGGTGAATTCCAGATCGACGCCATCCACCTTGAAAATCTGCTGGAACTGGCGCGTCACCGCGTTTTTCGGCTCGGTGAGCACGCGGATCAGCGCGGGCTTATCGAGCGGATCGACGACCGTCACGACCGGGATACGGCCCACCATTTCGGGGATCATGCCGTACTTGATCAAGTCTTCGGGGGCGATGCGATGCAGCAGGCTGGCCTGGTTGGCCGGGTCCTCGGTGTCGATGGCGTTAAAGCCCATCGTGCCTTTGACGCCGACCCGGTTGCCGATGATGTTTTCGATGCCATCGAACATGCCGCCGCAGATGAACAGGATGTTGCGCGTGTCGATCTGGATAAATTCCTGGTGCGGGTGCTTGCGCCCGCCCTGGGGCGGCACATTGGCCAGGGTGCCCTCGATGATCTTGAGCAGGGC
Organism: Anaerolineae bacterium; assembly: GCA_034429275.1. GTDB lineage: Bacteria > Chloroflexota > Anaerolineae > Aggregatilineales > Aggregatilineaceae > DAOUFU01. The sequence goes on from DAOUFU010000197.1 coordinate 946, forward strand.
CTGCTGGACGCCCTCGCCGCTCACGTCGCGCGTGATGGAGGCATTGTCGCCGGACTTGCGGGCGATCTTGTCGATCTCGTCGATATAGATAATGCCCAACTGAGCACGGGCGATATCCCAATCGGCGGCCTGGATCAGGCGCAGCAGGATATTCTCGACATCTTCGCCGACGTAGCCCGCTTCGGTGAGCGAGGTGGCATCGGAGATGCAGAAGGGCACGTCAAGCATCTTGGCGAGGGTTTGGGCCAGCAGAGTCTTGCCGGTGCCGGTTGGGCCGATCAGCAGCACGTTGCTTTTATCCAGCTCGACATCGTTGAGCGCGCCGCCCGCGTTCACCCGCTGATAGTGATTGTAGACGGCCACCGACAGCACGCGCTTGGCTTTGTCCTGGCCGATGACGTACTGATCCAGGAACTGCTGAATCTCGCGCGGGGTTGGGATGCGCTCGACGCGGAAGCCGCTCGACTGCCCGGCATTGGACGGCTCGTGCAGCACGTCGTAACACAGGTGAACGCACTGGTCGCAGATGAAGACGCCATCCGGGCCAGGGATCAGCTGCTCGACCTCATCGATCGAGCGGCGGCAGAACGAGCAGCGCTGGGGTCCGATCAGGTAACTCACTACTTGGCCTTTCCTTTACCGTTTTCCTGGGACTTTTGCGGCGGTTCCAGGATGCCATCGATCAGGCCATAATCGAGGGCCTGCTGAGCGGTCAGATACACATCGCGGTCGGTGTCTTCCTCGATGCGTTCGAGCGGCTGACCGGTACGGTCGGCCAGAATCTGGTTGAGCAAATCGCGCTGGCGCAGGATTTCGCGCGCCTGGATTTCGATGTCGGAAGCCTGCCCGCCGCCGCCGGATGACCAGGGCTGGTGCATGTGAATGGTGGCGTTGGGTAGCGCAAAGCGGCGGCCCTTGGTGCCCGCAGTCAGCAGGACGGTGCCAAAGCTGGCGGTGAGGCCAACGGCGACGGTCTGGACTGGGGCGCGAATCTGGCGCATGGTGTCGTAGATGGCCAGCCCTGCATAGATCACGCCGCCGGGCGAGTTGATGTACATCTGAATTTGCTTATCTGGGTCTTCGCGGTCAAGGAAGAGCAACTGCGCGACGATCAGGTTGGCGACCTGGTCGTTGATGCCGGTGCCCAGGAAGATGATTCGTTCCTTGAGCAGCAGAGAGTAAATATCGTAGGCACGTTCGCCGCGCCCGGTTGTCTCGATCACCATCGGGATCAAGCCGTTGTACATGTCCATCGTTCAGGCTCTCCTTTATGATGCGGGCAGCTGCGAAGACTGCCCGCGTACTCGCTGTTGGTCCCGGCCTGCGCCAGGGTTTCCGGGCTTATTCCCCGGTTTCGCCGGAGACCGCCTCGGTTTCGCCGGAGACCGGCTCGGTTTCGCCGGAGACCGGCTCGGCTGATGCGACCGTGCCGCGCGGCGGATTTTCGCCCCTGGCAATGGCGGCCAGGCGGTCGAGCACACGGTCGTTCATCAGGTGCGACGCGATGCTCATGCGCGACTGGATGGTATTCAGGTATTTGATGAACTGCTGCGCCTGCTCCGCCCCGCCAAACTGCGCCGCCATCGCGTTTACCTCGGCGTCAATATCCGACGACTCGATCTGGAGTTCCTCATCGCGCATAAGCTGGCCCAGGGCCAGGGCGCGTTCGGCCCGCTTGACGGCAGAGTCGCGGTACTGCTTCTTCAGGTCATCGCGCGTCTGACCGGTCATGGTCATATAATCTTCGAGCTTGATGCCCTGGTTCTGCAACACCCGGTCCATCTCGTTGAGCAGATCGTCGGCATAGTCGGAGATGAGTTCTTCGGGATAGTGCATGGTCGCGCCTGCGACAAGCTGGTCGATGGCGGCCTCGATCACTTTGTTTTTGGCTCGCGCCTCAGCCCGCTCGGTTAGCTGCTTGCGGACATCCATTCGCATCTCGAGCATAGTCTCGAACTCGTTTTCGCTGATGCGCCTGGCGAGATCATCCGACCATTCGGGCAGGGTGCGCGCCTGGACCTTCTCCACGTGGACTTCGCACTGGAGGGTGCGCCCGGCGAGATGTTCGTCCTCATAATCGGCGGGCAGGGTGAGGGTGAAGATTTTCTCGTCACCGGCGCTCAGGCCGACCAGTTCCGCCGAAAAGCCGGGGAACAGATCGCGGGAGGGGTCATCGTCGAGGACGCGCGCCCAGTTATGACGATGCAGCAGGACCTCGTTGTCGGTTACGCCATGCTCGTCGTCATCATCGTCGTCGTCATCGTCGTCATCGTCATCGTCATCGTCGTCATCATCGTCGTCGATGTCGTCATCATCTTCTTCTTCGTCGATGCCGTCGTCGATGTCGTCATCATCATCGTCGTCATCGTCATCATCGTCGTCATCGTCTTCGTTGAGGACTTCGATCTGGATGTGACTGAACGTTACCTGGTCTTGCAGCCGGGCAGGGCGATCCACGTCTTCAATGACAGCCTGGCTGCCGCGCAGGGCTTCCATCGCATCTTCGACCTGCTGGTCGGTGACTTCTTCGACCTCCACATCGACGCGCACGTTGTCGCGATAATTGCCCAGGTCCACTTCGGGCTGTTTGGGGAGGGTGAAGATGAGCTTGAGCGAGCCGTCTTCTTCCTTGACGTCTTCCAGTGCGCCGGCGGCGTAGGGTTCGATTCCGCTGGCGTCGAGCGCCTGTTTGTACACCTCCTGGCCGAGCACATCCACTGCTTCGGCCAACACGTATTCGCGTCCGTAGAGGCTCAGGACGACGTTATAGGGGGCTTTGCCGGGGCGAAACCCCTTGATGCGGGCTTTTTTGGCAATTCGCCGTCCCGCTTCGCGCATGGCCTGCTCAAGGCGTTCGGCACCGATGGTCACGGTCAGGCGCGCGGTATGATTGTCCAGGTGTTCAGTCTGAAGATCCAACATGCTGTCCTTCGCATTCTCGCAGTGTGGCGATTATAGCATCACGCATGATCCCCGACCAGAGGCGGACATGCTTCTTACAGAGGTCTTATGCAAAAAACGAGGCGCAGCAGTGCGCCCCTGGCTGTGGTGGGGAAGATGGGACTCGAACCCATACGGATTACTCCACATGATCCTAAGTCATGCGCGTCTGCCAGTTCCGCCACTCCCCCTTTCAGCGTGGTGCCCATTATAAAAGGCAAATGGGGATTGGAAAAGGGTAGTTTGCCAGGTTTTGGTGCCCCAGGTTACTCGTAATCTTCGGGGGTGGCGACGGGCAGGACAAAATAGAAGGTGCTGCCGTGGCCGGGGGTGCTTTCGAGGTGGATGGTAGTGTTCATGCTGCGGGCGAGCAGCCCGGCCAGCGCCAGGCCGGAGCCGGTGCCCCCATAGCGGCGGGTGGAGGAACCATCGCCCTGGTACAAGGCATCGAAGACGCGGTGATGCTCGTGCGGGGGGATGCCGATGCCAAAATCGCGCACGCCGATCCAGACCTTGCCGCGAGGCTCTGCGCGGGCGATGAGGTGGACCGGTGAGGGACTCTCGCTGAATTTGAGGGCGTTGTCCAACAAAAGCTGGAGCAGGCGAGCCAGCGCGCGCTTGTCGGCACGGACCGGGCTGAGCCGGGGGTCGATCTGTACGTTGATGCGGTCGGTGGAGTTGCGCGAACTCCAGCTACGCTCCAGGTGGCGCAGCGCGAGATCGACGGAATCGGCGACATTGACGGCGACCAGGCGAACATCGTGGGTTTGGGCAAGCTGGCGAATGGTCTCGACCACGCCTTCGAGCCGGGCGACGGCCTGTTGGGCCATTTCGGCGACGCTGGGCTGACCGGGATTCTCGCTCTGGCGGCTTTCTTCGGCGAGCAGGGCGACGGCAGCTTTCACCTGGACGAGCGGCGTCCCCAGTTCGTGCGAGACATTGGCGATGATCTGGCGCTTGAGCATTTCGATGCTGCGGGCGGCGTCGAGCAGGCGCTCATTCTCGCGCTTGAGGCGGTCGAACTGGCCGCGGATGTGCAGCAGAAAGTTCACCCAGTCGTGCAGGTCGGAGAGGCTGGCGGAGCGCGGCAGAACAACATCGGCGTACCAGGGGGAGTCGCCGGAGAGGCTAGCCGCATCGCCATCGAACAGGATGATGGGGATGAAGCCCAGCCGGTCATCGGCCTTGATCTGGCGGCACATGTCGTTGCCGCTCACATCAGCCAGCGTGCTGCCGACGATCATCAGGTGTGGCTGATACTGGCGCACCTGTTCGAGCGCGTCGTAGCTGGAGTCGCTGACCAGCACCTGGTAGTCGTAGCGCACAAAGTCGTCGTACAACTCGGTGAGGTTGGCGGGTTCCGAATCCACGAGCAGCAAGAGCGGCGCGGTGGATTGGACAGGCTGGCCGGAACGGGCGGATGTGCGTCTGCGCGACACGAGACTTTCCCTTACAAGCACTGCTTCACAGAGCAGAATGACTTGAGTCTATGACTATTGTATCCCAGCCTTTTGGGGAGTGAAAGCGGGCGCAAGGGCAGGGAAGAAGCGGGTTAGTCTTACTGAGCGGAGAGCGGGCCAGAAGTTTGGGTATTCTAACGGCGCTGTTCCAGTGGCAGAATGAGGGGCGAGGGAAGACAAGGCCGGGTGTTCGCGGTTTCTGACGGGATGAGCGGTATGATCTGCCGAGCGCGAAGATTGGATCGGGCGCGGGCAGAGGTTGACAGGCACCCGTTTGATTAGGTGTGAGCCAAAGTTGACAGGCAGCCACTTGGCAAACCAAGCACTCGCTGGACGGGCGATCTGGCCTCACCCCGCACGGCCAGGAACGGGCCGCGCCGCCCCTCTCCAAAAAACAGTTTTGGAGAAGGGCAAAACCGAGCCGAACCCGCAGGGAGCGGCGAGGTTTGGGGTGAGGCCGGACTTTCGCTCGAAAACGCGCTGTCAGGTTTTGCACGCACCCGTTTGATTCAAAATCAGTAGAGCCGGGGGCGGAATCTGGTATAATCTCAGGGTCAGCAAGGCAACAAGGATGCCATAGACCCCTGTGAGGTGCTGTAGTGACCGATCAAAAAACGTTTGATGCCGTGATGGCCGCGCTGGGGACGGTGATCGAGCCGGAACTACACCGCGACCTGGTGACGCTGAACATGGTGCGCGACCTGGAAATCCGCGACGATGGGACGGCAAAATTCACCGTTGTATTGACGACGCCGGCCTGCCCGCTGAAGGACGTCATCCAGCGGGCGTGCGAGGCTGCGGTGTTGAAGGTAGACGGAATCCGGCGAGTGGAGATCACCTGGGAAGCGCGCGTGCCGCACGATGGGCGCATCTTCAGCCACCTGAAGGTGCCGATCAAGAACATCATCGCCATCAGCAGCGGGAAGGGCGGCGTGGGCAAGACCACCGTCGCGGTGAACCTGGCGGTGGCGCTGGCACAGAGCGGCGCGAAAGTCGGGCTGATGGATGCGGATATCCTGGGGCCGAACGTGCCGAAGATGATCGGGCTGGGCTTCGAGCAGCCGATGGTAGACGGCGACAAAAAGATCGTGCCGTTCGAGGCGTTTGGGCTGAAGGTGATGAGCATGGGCTTTCTGGCCGACCCGAACACGCCGGTCATCTGGCGCGGGCCGATGCTGCACGGCGCGATCCGACAGTTTTTTGAGGATGTAGCCTGGGGCGAGCTGGATTATATGGTGGTCGATCTGCCGCCGGGGACGGGCGACGCGCAGTTGAGCCTGGCGCAGTCGGTGCCGCTGACCGGCGCGGTGATCGTCACCCAGCCGCAGAGCGTGGCGGTTGACGATGCGCGGCGCGGGCTGGCTATGTTCGAGAAACTGAACGTGCCGATCCTGGGCGTGATCGAAAACATGGCCGGGCCGCTGTTCGGTGAGGGCGGCGGCGAGCGGTTCGCGAGTGAGCGGGGCGTGCCGTTCCTGGGGCGCGTGCCGCTGATGGCGAACGTGCGCGAAGGTGGCGATACGGGGCACCCGGTGGTGGCCGACGATCCCGATTCTGAAGCGGGGCAGGCGTTCCGCGCGCTGGCGCAGCAGGTAGCCGCGCAGGTGAGTATGCGGGCGATGGCCCCCGGCGCGACGATTCCGCTGAACGTGATCAAGTAGCGCGGCGAATGGGTGCCGGTTAGAATACACGCCCCGGACCTGAGTGAATCAGGCCGGGGCGGTTTTGTGTGGGCGGATGTGCAAAAAGCGAGAGAATGATGCTCGAAGGTGTGCTGGTGAACCTGGTGCCGCAGGGCGAGCCGTTTCTGGAACGCCGCCGCGATTGGGTCAATGGGCCGATGGGCGATTGGTGGGGGATGGACCACCTGCTGACGCGAGCTGCGAACGAGCGCTGGATCCGCGAATGGTTCTACGACGAGACCCAGCGGCCTCAGCGGGTGACGTTTGGCGTGGAGGCCAAAGACGGCACGCCGATTGGGACTTTTGGCCTGTATCAGATTCAGGCGGCACACCGCACGGCGGAAGTTGGCGCGGGGATCGGTGAGCCAGCCTATTGGAGCGGCGGGTATGGGTCCGACGCCATGCTGCTGATCGTGGAATATGCCTTTCGGTGGCTGGATATGCGACGCCTGTGGCTGACGACGATGGGGACGAACGCCCGCGCTCAGCGGCAGGTGGAAAAGTGTGGGTTCGTGCGCGAAGGGGCGCGGCGGTCGTGCGTGATGACGCCGGACGGGAAATACATTGAGTTCCTGTTCTATGGCATGATGCGCGAGGAATGGCCGGGCCGCGAGGTGATGGTGGAGCGGTTGGGACTGCGCGCAAAAGCCGCAGCGCGCGGCGCAGCGAATCGCGCGTGAGAGGAGCGAGCGGGATGGGCGACGAACAGATCGCAGGGCTGATCCGTGTGCACCTGGGGCGGTATGGTGAGGCGCGGATGATCGATGTGTACAAGCTGCTGCACCAGGCGACCTTTGGGCCGGGGCATTTGATCGCCAACAAAAAAGCAGCGCGCGAATACCTGGAAATGGAGATGGGGCAGCTTCGCCCGGCGGCGCAGCCCCTGGTCGAGAATGTGCATCCCGAAGGCGCGCTGGTGCGGCTGCATCTGCGCCCGTACCTGAGCTATACGACGCAGGCCAAGCCGCTGCTAGATGCGCTGGTGCGATCGGCAGAGGCGACGGCGGGCGACCCGGCGGCACTGGCCGCGCTGATGGCGGCGCGCTGGGCGATGTTCGCTGTGCTGGTGAGCGCTGACCCGGCGCTGGCGGAGCGATTCGACCGGCGCGAAATTCAGCTTTGGGGGACGGCGCGAGAGCGCGAAAGCTGGCCCGCCTGCTCCCATTCGCCGGAGTTCAACGCCGCGTACAAGCCCCATTACCGCGTGCTGACGGCGGGCGAGGCCGAGGCGCTGTGCCAGCGCATTGGCGCGCCGTTTGAGGTGGTGTGAGAGACCATTCAAAAAGCCCTCACCCTACCGGCTACCGTTGGTTCACTCTCCCTCAGGCGAGGGAAAACCAGCCCATTGCCCCGTCTTCCTGAGGGAGAAGGGGCCGCGAACCCAAAAGGGTTCAGCGAACTCTTCGAGTTCGAGGGATGAGGGCCTAAAAAGCTTTTGCAAATGGTCTCTGAACGGCGCAGTCACAGGTGCGGCCAGCCGCCCGGTACGCCTGGAGACTGGCCACCGATTGTCCCTCTCTCGCTACGAATTCCGGCGATCTCCGGCCAGCGTGTTTTCAACCGGCAGGGGGATGTGTCGCTGCGCGTTGAGCACGCGCCGGATCGCGTAGGGGCCTTTGCCCTGGGATTCGTAGTAGGTCCGCATCAGCATCTCCATCACCAGCCCCAGCAGGATCGACTGCACCGCCATCACCCCAAACAGCGCCGCCAGCACCGGCCAGGCCGAATTCCACAGCAGGTCGCCCGCGAACAGGCCGCTGAGGGCGATCACCAGCACGCACAGCCCCGACAGCATGGTGAGCAGGAAGCCCATGCCACCAAAGATGTACATCGGGCGGGTGTTGTACTTGGTGAGAAAGGTAACGGTCATCAGGTCGAGCACGACCTTGACGGTGCGCCACAGGCCGTATTTCGATTTGCCATGAATACGCGGGCGGTGATTGACCACACGCTCGACAATGCGTGCACCGGCGGCATTGGCGAGCACCGGGATGAAGCGGTGCATCTCGCCATAAAGGCGGACATGATCGAGCACTTCGCGGCGGTAGGTCTTGAGCGTGCAACCGTAATCGTGCAGGCGGACGCCGGTGACTATGGAGATCAGGTTGTTGGCCACCTTTGAGGGCAGGCGGCGCACCGCATTATCCTGGCGGTTCTTGCGCCAGCCGCTGACCAGGTCGTAGCCTTCGGTGGCCATCTGGTCGAGCATGAGCGGCAGCTCGTGCGGGTCGTTCTGCAGATCGGCGTCCATCAGGGCGATGATCGCGCCGTTGGCATGGTCGATGCCAGCCTGGATGGCCGCGGTCTGGCCGAAATTGCGGCGCAGCAGCACGGCGTGCACGGTATCGGGCGATTGTTCGACCAGGGCGATCAGGCGGGCGGCGCTGTTATCGCGGCTGCCGTCGTCCACATAGATGATCTCCCAGCGCAGCCCCAGCCCTTGCAGCACACCGACAAGTTCCCGGTGTACCAGGTCGATGTTGTCCTGTTCGTTGTAGACGGGCAGCACCACCGAAAGATCGACGGGGTAGGGGTGGTTGGTCAGCGAGTCGTGGGGACTCATAGGGTGCTCCTC
>DAOUFU010000198.1:0-1828 GCA_034429275.1 Anaerolineae bacterium
CAGGTTGCGCACAAAGCCCAGCCGGTGTCATGATCGCAACTAAACTCCCCACAATGATCGGAACGAAAATCCCCACCCTGGACAAGGTCGCGCCGAGGAACGAGGATGGGCTGGTCACCCCCACCCGAACCAGAGGAGCAGCGGCCCGTGCTAGCAGTGGAGACACGGTGCATGATCAAAGAGCTATACCGCAAAGGGATCACCATCAGTGAGATCGCGCGCCAGACAGGACGAGACCGCAAGACGGTGCGCAAAGCCATCAAGGGGGAGTTAATCGTGAAGAGAAAACCGGTGGAGCCCGCTCGTCCCCGCAAGTTGGATGCTCATACCGCATATCTGCAACACCGCATGAGCGAGGGGGTGTACAACGCTCGGAAGCTGTACCGGGAAATCCAGGAACGCGGGTACACCGGCGGGGTCACCCAAGTCATCCTGTATATCCAACCGTTTCGTCCACCGCGCCAGGAGCGGGCGACAGTGCGCTTTGAGACCGAACCAGGTCAGCAAGCCCAGGTGGACTGGGGCAGTTTCCGGTATGAGTATGCGGATGGCCGTGAGAAAAGTATCTATTGCTTCGTGATGACGCTGGGCTGGTCGCGAGTGATGTATGTGGAGTTCACCTTCCAGGGGGACACAGCCAGTTTCATCCGCTGCCACCTCCACGGGTTCGCCTACTTCGGGGGTGTGCCGCGCGAGGTGTTGCACGACAACCTGAAAAGTGCGGTGATCCGGCGGGAAGCGGATGGCACGGTGCATTTCAACGAACGCTATCTGGATTTCGCGCTGGCGATGGGGTTTGTGCCCAAGCCGCACCGTCCCTACCGGCCCCAGACGAAAGGCAAAGTCGAGAGCGGAGTGCGCTACGTGGAAGGCAACTTCTGGACGGGACTGCACTTTGAAGACCTCGATGACCTCAATGGTCAATCGCGGGTCTGGCTCGATACGGTGGCTAACCCGCGCGTGCACGGTACAACCGGAGAACGGCCCTTTGACCGGCTGCCGCACGAACACTTGCAGCCGCTGCCTGACCGTCCTTTCGATACCAGCATCATCAGCTACCGGCGTGCCGGACGCGATTGCCTGGTGCGCTACCAGAACAATTCGTATTCGGTGCCTGCGGCCTGGGCGGGCCAGACGCTGCTGGTGAAAGAAACCGAAGACCAGCGTATCGTGGTGTGTGATGCCGCAGGCGAAGTGGTGGCTGAACATCGCTTACTGCGGGGTCATCACCAGTGGTCGGTTAACCCGGCGCATTATGCCGGACTGCCCGCCGCCATCTCGCGTCCGCCCCGGGTTCACCTGGCTTTCCAGGACGGTAAGGGCCTGACCGCCCCCCAGGTCGAGCAACGTCCGCTAAGTGTGTATGCCCAACTGGTCGAGGTCAGCCATGACTGAGGCTGACACCTATCAACGCGTGCAAACCGCGCTCCAGAACCTGAAGTTCATCTCGGCGCTGGACAGCCTCGATGCCCTGGCCCAGCAAGCGGCTGCCGATGACTGGACCTACCTGGACTTCCTTGACCGTCTGACCCAGGCCGAACTGGCGGCGCGCGCCACCCGTGATGTGGCCAGCAATACTCGCCGCGCCCGGCTGCCTTTTGTCAAAACGCTCGACCAGTTCGATTTCGCTTTCCAACCCTCGGTCAACGAAAAGCAGTTCCGCGACCTGGCCACCTTACGCTTTGTGGCCCACGGCGAGAACGTGCTGCTGCTCGGTCCGCCCGGCGTCGGCAAAACCCACCTGGCGGTCAGTCTGGGCATGGCGGCTCTGCTCAACGGCCAAACCGTCCTGTTCTATACCGTCGCCGATCTGCTCGACCAACTCGCT
>DAOUFU010000199.1:0-9367 GCA_034429275.1 Anaerolineae bacterium
CATCACCACGCACGACCGCCCGCTGATCGTGACGGCGGGCGCGGGCAGCGGGAAAACGCGCGTGCTGGTCGAGCGCTTCATCGCGCTGCTGGATGCGCACCCCGGCTGGTCGCTGCCCTCGGTGGTGGCGATCACCTTCACCGAGAAGGCCGCGCGCGAGATGCGCGACCGTGTGCGGACCGCCATCGAGCGGCGCATCGCCCAGGCGGTCGCGGATGACGATCACCAGGCGCTGGAGCGGTGGCTGGATCACCAGGCGGCGCTGACCCGCGCCCGGATCGGCACGATCCACGCGTTGTGCGCGTCGTTGCTGCGCGCTAATCCCGCCGAGGCCGGGGTTGATCCGGCCTTTGAGGTGCTGGACGAGACCGAAGCCGCTATCCTGTGCGACGAGGCGATAGAGGAAACGCTGGGCGCGCTGGCGGGCGATGAATCGCTGGCGGCGCTGCTGGTCGCCTTTGGGGTGGAGCCGGTGCGGGCCGTGCTGCGCGAATATGCCTGGACGGGCGCGGCGGAGCGAGTCGTACACGCCATCCCCGACGACCCCGGCGACCTGGTGGAGCGCTGGCAGGCGGCATGGGGCGCGCTGGCGGAGGCGGCTCAGCGCCGGTTCTGTGCTGCGAGCGGCTGGCACGACGTGTTCGATCTGCCGCTGTGGGACGATATGCCGCCGGGCGACAAGCTCACCGCCGTGTGGGAGGCTGCGCGGACTGGCTGCGCGGCGGCAGAGGGCTGCGCAGCGACGGATTTCCCGGCGGCGCTGCGCAGTGTCATCGGTGCGATCGATCTGCGGGTGGGGTCGAAAAACCTGTGGGGCGAGGATCGGCTGGCCGCCGCCAAAGATGCGCTGCGCGGGCTGCGCGAGCAGTTGATCGCCGCGCTGGAAGCACTGCCGCCCGCGCCCGACTGCGCCGCCGATGGGATCGATGAGCAGGCGGCGGAGTGGCTGCTGCGCTGGCGAGAGGCGATCCGGCTGGCGGCGGCGTGCTACACCCGGCGCAAACAGGATCGCGCCGCGCTCGATTTCGATGACCTGGAGGCGCGCGCCCGCCGCCTGCTGATCGATCACCCGGAGGTCGCCGCGCGGTACTGCGGCGATGGCGCGCGGGCAGGCGAGTTCAACCACATCCTGGTGGACGAATTCCAGGACACCAACCCGGCGCAGCGCGATATTGTGACGCGGCTGGCCGGGCTGGATCGCGCCGGGCCGGATCGCGCCGGGGCTGCGCGGTCGGAGGGGCGGCTGTTTGTGGTGGGTGATCCCAAGCAGAGCATCTACGCCTTTCGCGGGGCGGATGTCAGCGTGTTTGGCGCGGTGCGCGATGACCTGGTGGCGCGCGGCGGGGCCGAACTGCCGCTGTCGCAGTCATTCCGGGCGCACGCCGGGCTGGTCGGCGCGTGCAATGACCTGTTCGGGCAGATTCTGGGGCCGGGCGATTTTGACGACTCCGGCTATGGGGTAGGGCTGGGCGTGCCGATGACGGCGTTTCGGCCCGTGCCCGACGATCCTCGCGCCGCACCCGATCACCCGATGACGGTGATCGCCGTGCAGCGCCCGCCCGACATGGACCCGGCGCAGATGAGCGCGGATGACCTGCGGCGCTGGGAGGCGGCACTGCTGGCGGACTGCATTCACGGGCTGGTGGACGAGGGGCGGCTGATCTGGGACCGGAGAGCGCGCCACGACAATCTGCCGCCCGGCGCGGTGATTCCCACGTTTGCCACCGGGCAGGGCGAGGGCGCGTATCGCCCGGTGCAGTACGGCGATGTGGCGGTGCTGTTCCAGGCGAGCACGCACCAGGCGCAGTATGAGGACGTGTTCAAGCAGGCGGATCTACCCTACCTGGCGGTGGGTGGGCGCGGCTATTTCGACCAGCAGGAAGTGCGCGACCTGCTCAACCTGCTGGCGGCGCTGCACAACCCGGCGGATGATCTCGCGCTGGCGGTGGCGCTGCGCTCGCCGCTGTTTGGGCTGAGCGACGAGGCGCTGTTCGCGCTGCGGGCGGAAGAACCGGGCGAGCGCGACCCTCGCCCCTTGTGGGATGCGGTGATGGATGAGACTCCGCCCGTGTTGCTGCCCGCTGATGAGCACGAAGCGCTGACCTTCGCGCGCGGTGTGTTGCGCGATCTGCGCGACGAGGCCGGGCGCGCGCCGATTGCCGATGTGCTGATGCACGCCGTCGAGCGGACGGGGTTCCAGGCGGCGCTGACGGGGCTGAGCGGCGGCGCGCGGCGGCGCGGCAACGTGGAGAAGCTGATCGCGCTGGCGCGGGCTTCCGGGCGGGTCTCGCTGGGCGCGTTCAATGCCTACGCGCGCGACCTGAGCGCCCGCGAAATCCGCGAAGGGGAAGCCGTGATCGACGCGGGAAACGCCGTGCGGCTGATGTCGGTCCACGCCAGCAAGGGGCTGGAATTCCCGGTGGTGATCCTGGCCGAAACCACCTGGACACGCAGCCCGCGCGAGAGCCTGTTCGCGCTGGACCCGGTGGCGGGCGCGGCCTGCACGCTGCCCAAGAATCACACCGAGGACAAACCACCGGAACCGTTCGCCTGGAGGCACGCGCGCATCCTGGCCGGGCAGCGCGATCAGGCCGAGCGCCGCCGCCTGCTGTATGTGGCTGCGACGCGGGCGGGCGATCACCTGGTGGTGAGCGGGGCGGTCACCGAGAAGTCTTCGCGGGGGGCGTGGCTGTGGCAGTGGCTCGGCGCGCTGGGGATCGAGGGGGCGGACGACCTGGTCGCCTCGGACAAAGTGGGCTGGATCACGCGCGAGTGGGGGCGCTGCGCGCTGTGGGTGCCGGTCACGCCGCCGCCGTCTCTCACGGGCCGCCGCGCCCGCAGCGCGATTTCGCCCTGGGATGCGCTGCCGGAAGGGGAGGCGTTGGAGCGCGTCGCCCCGGTCGAGCTGCCACTGCTGCGCGCCGTGCCGATTGATCGGCGCGCCCCGGCGCGGCATCTCTCGGCGACCCAACTCGACAAACTGGGCGGCGCGCCCGTTCTCGGCTACGGGGCCTTCCGCGACAGTGTGCTGCACGACGCGCCCGATCCGCTGCGACCGGTGCCGGATCGCCGGATGGACGAGCGGGGATTCCTGCGGGTCGTCGGGGAAATTGTACACCGCGCGCTGCAAAACTGGCTGCTGGCGCGCAATACCCCGCGCCAGGACCTGATCGCCATGCTGGAAACGTTCGCGTGGGAGCGGGCGCTCACCGATCCGGCGCAGCGCGGGCAGGCGGTCGCCAGGGCGCTCGACCTGCTGTGGCGCTTCGAGATGAGTCCGCTCTGCACGCAGATCGAGCGCGCGCCGCAGGTCTACCGCGAACTGCCGTTTGTGCATCGGCTGGTGGGCGAGGGCGGCGAGCGGGTGATTCACGGCGTGATCGACGTGGTGTTCTTCGACGGGCAGACATGGCACGTGCTGGATTACAAGACCGCGCCGATCCCCAACCCGAAGCGCTATCACCTGCAGGTGGGCGCGTATGCCGCCGCGATTGAGGCGTCGATGGGCCAGGTGCCGGAGGTGGCTCTCTACTACATTCACCCGGCGCGGCTGTGGGAAGTGCGCGAGCACGAGTGGCGCGCGGCGCTGGCCCGGCTGGAGGACGACATCCGCGCCGCGCTGGGGTAGCGTGCGGCGGCTCACGCCCGCGCGGTGAGCCGGATCACCGGCGGCGACCAGGCGATCACACCGCCCGGCCCGGCCCAGGTGCGCAGCCGGGCGCGCATCGCATCCAGGCAGGCGGCACGAGCCGGATGGGGCAGCGCGGCCATCTCGGCGGCGCGCACCGTCTCGGCCAGCAGGAAGGCGATCAGTGCGTCGATGGACAGGCGCAGCGTCACGGGGGCGGATTCTGAGGCGTCGATCACGGTGAACCCGGCATCGGCGAAGGCTTCGCGGTAGTCCTCAACATCCTGCATCTGCTGTTCCCACGCGGCAGGGAACGTTTCGATCGCTGCACGCAGGTCGGCGGCAGGCGCGCCGGGCGACTCGACCGTGTGCGCGGCCAGCACCTCGTCCGCCGCGCGGATGGGGTCCGCTGCCGGTCCCCATTCCTGCACGGCGATTCGCCCGCCCGGCGCGATGATGCGCCTCAGCGCGGGCAGGCTGCGCCGGGGATCGGTCAGGTTGAGGCCAAAGTGTGCGACAACCAGGGTGAACGTGCCGGGCGCGAACGGTGGGCGCTCGATGTCGCCCTGCACGCAGGGGAGGGCGACATCGGCGTGGGCGAGGTGCAGCTCCCCGGCGGAAACATCCAGCGCGATGATGCGGCACACACGCGGGGCCAACAGCCGCGCCAGCGAGCCGGTACCGCTGCCCGCGTCGAGAGCGCAGTCGGTGGGCTGCGGCGCGGCATAGCGGGCAAAATCGGCGGTCAGCGGGTGCAGCACCGACGCGATCCGGGCTGCGCCGCCGGTGCGGGCGGCCTCGTCGAACAGGCGTCGGGCGAGCGCGCTCACGATCCGCCGTGCCAGCCTTCGGCGCTTTCGGCCACCAGGTGATCGACGACGGCGTTCAGCGCGTCTTGCTCGGATTGGCCCTCGGCGAGCGCGCGCTGGTAGACGGCGAGCTGGCGATCGGCGCTGGTGCCATTACGCGCGATGGTGAGAATGTGCTCTACTTCCTTGCGCGATCCCAGCGAATCCACCACGCCGTCCACGATCTCGACCAGTTCCCCGGCGAGGTCCACCATCGGCACTTCTTCGCCCTTGCCGAAGTCGATCAGTTTGCCTTCGATGCCATAGCGCACAGCCCGCCACTTGTTTTCCTCGATGTAGATGGTGCGGTAGTTGCGCCACGACTGGTTCTGGTTGCGCAGCTCGATCAGGCGGGCGGCCAGCGCCTGGACGAGAGCGGCCACCGCGATGGCATCGTCGAGGCGGGTGCACATATCACAGATGCGAATTTCGAGCGTGCCCAGGTTGGGGTGGGGGCGTGCATCCCACCAGATTTTGGTGGGGTCGCCGCCGGTGGTGTGCATCTGCTGATGCTTGGTGTGCGCCGGGTCGCCCAGCGAGCCAACCTTGCCCAGGACGCTCACATAGCGTTCGTATTCGCTGTAGCTGTAAAAGCTGGGTGGGATGCCGGAGCGCGGCATGTTCTCAAACACCAGGCTGCGATAGCTCTTCAGGCCGGTATTGCGCCCGTGCCAGAAGGGGGATGAGGTCGTCAGGGCCAGGATGTGCGGCAGGAAGTAGCGCATCTGGTTGAGCACGTCGATCAGCAGCTCGAAGGCGGCGGGGGTCTGGCCAAAGCCCAGGTGAATGTGCATCCCGAAGATCAGCAGGCGGCGGGCGGCGTCCTTCATCTCGCTGGCGAGGTCGTCGTAGCGGTCGCCCTCGCTGATGCGCTGGTCCATCCAGCGGGCGAACGGATGCGTGCCTGCGGCGGCGATCACGCGGCCACTGGCGGCGGCGACTTCGCACATGGTGCGCCGCAGGTGCGAAAGTTCCTCGCGGGCTTCCTGAATGTTCTGGCAGATGCGGCTGCCCACCTCGACCTGGGACTGCATGAATTCCTGTTTGATCTGGTTGCCCAGCACGACCCGGCCCTGGTTCATCATCTGCTGCACGTAGGACGTTAGCTCGCGGGTGCGGGGATCGATGATCTGGTATTCCTCTTCAATGCCGAGCGTGAGCGGGGCGGTAGGCATGGGGCAATCTCCTGCGCGGGACGCGGCGCGTGTGGCAGTCTGATAGCCGGTTACTATACTGGCGATTCGCCTGATCGCAAAAAACGGGCGGCGTATTCGTTCAGCCGGGGGACAAGAGAAGGACAGGGGCGGACTCTGTGGAATCCGCCCCTGCAGGCATTTCATCAATGCCGGGCACGCGCTAGAACGACCACAGCCAGACGTTATCCAACTGGCAGTAGGTGAGCTGGGTGGCCCCGGCAGAATCCGACTCGACGTACATTTCCAGCGAGGTAGTGCCGCTCGCCATCGGGAACTCCGCGGCGGCCAGAAGCTCGCCGTTGACATACATCAGGTTGTTGACGCCGATCGAGATGATCGTGACGCGGTTGGTCACGCCGACGCCGGGCTTCACCAGGTCGGTGTATTCGAGGAAGCTGGCCTCGTCAGGATCGCCGCTGGGGCCGTAGTAGGCGAAAAGGGCGAAGGTGTCCTCGAAGACCAGCGCGCTGATGCTGGTGTCGCTGGTAGCGTGATAATGCATCCCGCAGCCGGAGCCGGGGCCGGAGTTCACCAGTGTGGCATCGAAGGTCAGCACCAGGTCATCGAAGGTGCTGCCGCTGCCCAGCGGGTAGTAATTGAAGCCCGCCCGGCTGGTTTCGCCATAGGTGGTGGGCACGCGCATCTGCACGCTGCCGCCTAACGGGACGAGACCCTTTGCGTGGAGTTCGTTGATCAACACTGCCGGGTCGTTGGCCGCCCAGTTGTCGAGGAACTGAGGATAACCGGATGCCTGGGTGGGCGGCGGGGTGATGGGGCAGCCGCTCGCATCGACGCCGTTACCGAGATTCCCCTGGTTCGGGCAGGTGTCGGACGAGTCGGGCACGCCGTCTCCGTCGCTATCGACGGCGGCGGGAGTCGGGCGCACGGGCAGCAGCGAGGACGGAGTAGCCGTTGCCGTTTGAGGGGTTCCGCCCAGGCCAAGCACGCCCATCAGCCCGGTGGAGGCTGCCGCAGCGTCGTAGGGGGTGGTGAGCAAGAAATTATCGAACTGGGCGACGACCTGATCGGTTTGATCGGGAATGGTGCCGCCGGAGATGCCTAGATAGCCCGCCGAAGTATCGACCGCGACGCCGGGGATGTCCTCGATGAACGCGCCGTTCCAGAAGACACTCAACACCCCGCCATGCAGCCAGATCGCAATGCGAGGGTTCATCTCTGCGCCGTCGATGGCTTCGTTCACCGTCCATTCGCGGAGGGCGGTCCAACCGCCGTCATAGGCGTAGAGGCTGTAGTCGCCATCGGTGCTGAAGGACAGCGAATAGAAAATTTCGCCGTCTTCCGACATGCCCCAGACCAGCCCATATTCCGCGTAGCTGGGGTTGTTCTGGATGGCGACATCGGCCTGCATGAAGAACTCGGTAGTTTCTTCGAGCGGGTCCTCAGCCACAAAATAGCCGAACATGTTGGCGGTCTTGACGGTCACCTGCACCGCGCCGGGGACCAGGTCGCCCTTGACATTGTTGGTCTCGAAGGCTTTCCATTCCAGGCCCAGCGGCTCAACAGTTTGGTCAAAGGTGTTGAGCACCTTGAGCGTGCCATAACCGGAGCGTAGCTTGATCGCGTAGTTGCCGGAGGTGTCGCCGGTCCGCCGCACTTCGGCCTGGCAGATTCCGGTGCTGGCGGGCATGAACGTTTCCAGCATCACCGCTGAGTCGCCTGCCGGCTGGCTGGTGCCCAACGGCTGAAAGCCCGGCCCGACTACGGTCAATTCGGCGGCCAGGTTGCCGGAGGTGGTCTCGACCACCAGCGAGCCGGGGAAGTTTTCTGTGCAGGGGAACATGTACAGGGCGCTCGGCGTGCGTGCGTCGAGCGAGCCGGTGACCGGCTCCACAGCGTCCCCTTCCAGGGTTCCTTGCGCGGGTGGGGCGGCGGCTGCTCCCGGCACTATCGTCGCCGCCAGGATCGCGATCACCGCGAAGGTGACAACACCCTGCACCCATCTGTTGATTGTCATGGTTGGTCCTCCCAGGGAAAATCCCGTTTGCGTCGTTGCGGGCAGGTCATCCTGCTACACTCAGTGTAGTAGCAAACAGCTCTTAAGAAAAGTTATTGTAGGGCATACAGCGGCGAAGCGCACCCATTTCGCCCGCTGTGCAGTGTCCAGACAGGGAAACAAAAAGGGCGGATCGTGGTGATCCGCCCTGATTGGCAGAAAATGAAATTTTGGTGAAATCGCCCCTGGCGGGCAAGCGCGCGATCAGCGGTAACGGCGATTCGCCACGCGCTGAGGGCTGTGCGCTTTGGTCCAGGCGAACACATTGAGGTCGATGTTGGTCTTGCGCAGCGACCAGTAGACGATCAGGTACACAAACAGCGCATAGGTGGCCCCCACCAGCCCATCGATCACGTAGTGGTGACCCAGGTAGATGGCCGAGAAGGCGACGCCCAGCGGCAGAATGAGCACGGGCAGGCCGCGCCGCCCCCACACCGTCATGCTGACCAGCGCCAGGTAGGTAGGATAGGCGATGTGCAGCGATGGCATCGCTGCGACCGGGTTTGGCCCGGAAGCGACCACGTGCCGGCTGACGATGAAGCTGTCGAGCGTGATCGGCTCGGTGCGCAGGTAGCCGTGCGAGGTGGCCCACCAGGGCGGGGCCGCCGGGAAGACCAGGTAGGTCAGGAAGGCGGCGAACGAGAGCACCACCAGGCCGATCATGAAGGCCCAATATTCCGGGCGGCGGAAGTACCACAGCACCGCCGCCAGGATCAGCGGGGTGATGAAGTGCGAGAGGTAGAAGGTGTTGGTCAACACGTCGATGACGGGCGTGAAGAAGTGATCACCCAGGTTGGATTGCAGCCAGTGACCGGGCAGCGTGCCGCCAAACAGGGCTTTTTCCCACTTGATCAGGTTGACGACGTTGATATCGGCCCCGGTGAAGTCATCGGCAAAACGGCGCAGTTCGGTATAGGTGAACAGCAGCGCCATGAAGGGCAGAAAATCGAAACCAAAACCACGCAGCCGGGGGTTGACCACGGCCAGGATGATCACCAGCAGGAAGCCGAGCTTGGTCGAAGGGTAGAAGATGCCCAACGCCCACAGGACCAGGCATACTACCGCGATCACCAACAGATTGAACCGGAACGATTCGCGCTTGCTATTCAGATAGCCGAGCAGGTTTTTGAAGGTTGTGATCATCAGGCTTCCAGTTGCATGTAGAACACGTAGAAACAGCGACGAAGGTTGCCTCATTGGTCACTTCGCCGCCTATCTTACATGCCTCTCTATTACCAGATTAAGCGTATTTTACCCGAAGTCGGCCCGGTTCACAAGGCTGATTTTGGTCCTAACGGTCCAATTCCCCCCATAATTGGGGGGTGACAAGGTGGAGGGATCGGGGTGCCTGTGGTATGGTAGGCGAAGACAACCGAACGCGGCGGGCGATCAATAACCAGCGAGGTGACGGGTGAACGAAAAGCCCAAGCGGCAGCTTCAGCCGCAGTACCGGGTGGATTTTGTGACCGCGCTGCCGGTGGCGCGCTGCATCGAGCGCCTGGAGCGAGATGTCGTGCTGCGCGACTCGGCCACGCGGCACCCGTTCGCTCCAATGATGCAGACGACGACCATCGAGGCGAACAACGTCTTTCACATCGAACGCCACTTCCCCGCCCAACTCTATCCTATCCGGCTGGTAGGGCGGCTCGATCCTGATCCCAACGGCGGGCAGGGGACGTGG
>DAOUFU010000200.1:0-2312 GCA_034429275.1 Anaerolineae bacterium
ACCGGGCAGACGCTCTATGTGCTGGATGAGCCTTCGACCGGCCTGCATACCGCCGATGTCGCCAAGCTGATCGAGGTGCTCCAGTCGCTGGTGGATATGGGTAACACGGTGCTGATCATCGAGCACAACCCGGACATCATCAAAGTGGCCGATCACATAATCGACCTGGGGCCGGAAGGCGGCGACGAGGGCGGCTATCTGCTGGCGGAGGGCACGCCGGAAGAGGTCGCGCGGTCGTCGGACAGCCACACCGGGCGCTTCCTGCACGACTACCTTGAGTGGGCCGAGTGCGGGGATTGACGGAATACATCGAGGGCGTACCGGGAGGTACGCCCTCGTTTTTAGCTCAACTGGCAGCCGATCACACCGGGTAAATATCGATCCCCAGCGCGCGGGCGACGGCCACCATCAGCGGCGCGATCACCAGCCCCGGCAGGAAGTTCGCCACGCGCGGCTGCTTGATATCGAGCAGCGCCAACCCCAGCCCGATCAGCATCAGCCCGCCGACCGCGGTCATCTCGTCGATCATGGCGGCGGTCATGAACTCGCCCGCCAGCCAGCCGGTGAGCGCCAGGCCGCCCTGCAAAAAGAACACGGTTGCTGCGCTGAACACCACGCCAATCCCCAGGCTGGCGGCGAAGGCAGTCGAGGAAAAAAAGTCGAGCGTGCTCTTGATGGCCAACTGCTCGAACCCGCTCGACAGGCCCATACCGTCCTGGATCGAGCCGACAAAGGTCAGCGGCCCCACGCAGAAGACCAGCGACGCGGTGATATACCCTTCGATGAAGCGCGCGCGGCGGCGCTGCGCTGCTTCACCCTCCGGCGAATCGGGGTTCTCGGAGGCGGAGCGGCGGCCCATCACGCGCGCCTGGAGCCAGCCCGCGAACGCTTCCAGGCGCTTGTCGATGCGCAGCAGTTCCCCGATGATCGCGCCGAGCACCAGGCTCAGCAGCGGGATCAGGATGTTGCCGGTCTCGCTGGCATTGCCGAAGCCGACGACCAGCGTCACCAGACCGAGCGCGGTCACCACCGATTCTTGAATGCGGCGTTCCAGGCGGTTGCCGATGCTCAGCCCCAACAGGCTGCCGGCCAGGACGGTGATCACGTTCAGCAGGGTCCCGCGCATGGCTATTCTTCCTTCTGTGTGTGGTGGATTGTGGCTGTCTCCAGGCGGGTGAGTATAGCGCCGCCGGGAAATCGTGGCAGGGGCGGCGCTTGGTCGCTTTGCACAGGGTCGCTCAATGGGCGCGGTGAAGTCTGCCCTATGAGTCGCTGGCCTCAGTCAGCGGCAAGAGCAGGGTGAAGGTGCTGCCCTCACCGGGGGCGCTGCGGACCGTAATGGTGCCGCCGTGCACCTGCGCCACCGACCACGCCACCGCCAGCCCCAGCCCCAGGCCGGGCAGGCGGGAAGTCTGGCGATCCTTGAACCGGTAGAACGGCTCGAAGATGCGGGCCTGGTGCTCCGGCGGGATGCCCAGGCCGTGATCGGTGACGCGCACTGCCAGCTGATCGCCCTCGACGAACGCCTCAACCGTGATGGTGCTGCCTTCGGGCGAGAACTTGATGGCATTTTCGATCAGCTTTTCGATGGCACGCTCGATCAAATCCGGGTAGCCGATCAACTCGCCCGGCAGGGGGGTCAGTTCGCGGTAGGTGATCGTATAGCCGCTGGACGCCGGGGAATCGCTGATCTGCTGGACGGTGTTCTGAAACGATAGGCCCGGCTGATAGTGCTCGCGCTGTTCGGTCCAGATTTCTTCCAGGCGGCCCAGGTCGGTCAGGTCGCGGCATATCTGCTCCATGTTTTCCAGGCTCTCGATCAACATGGCGCGCAACTGGGCGCGTTGATCGTCGGGCAGGCCCGGTTCGTCGAGCATCTCGACGGGGTTCCGCGCGAGCATGACCAGGTTGCCAAGTTTGTGGGCGAGCAGCCGCTTGAAGTTTTCTGTCATGGAGGGGGTGTCTCCCGTTGCCAGGTGGGCAGCGTGCAGATGCGCGTCATCTGTGCCCGGTCCGAATCTGCACGTATTGTAGCATCACCCGCCACCGGGCGCTTGGGCAGGGTGCATTCCAAATTGGGGGCGAAATTGCGAGGACTTCGCCCCCCGCCATGCATTTTGATAAGGTGAGCGGATAGGGGTGGGCGAGCGGCTGGCCTCACCCCCGACCTGCGCGCCTCATGGGAGGCGCTTGGTCTGCCCCCTCTCCGAAAATTTTCGGAGAGGGGGCGGCGCGGCCCGTGCTTGGCCGCGCGGGGGTGAGGCCGGGCAACCCCCACAGTCTCATGCCCCGAAAATGGAATACGCCCCTTG
>DAOUFU010000201.1:0-20778 GCA_034429275.1 Anaerolineae bacterium
CCACCCCCACCGCTGCCCATTTGGCATGATTCCGAGCGCGACCAGGCAGATTCCGGCTGGCGGGTGGGCGGCTATACCCGCCCCGGCACGGATCAATATGGCGAATATGAATATGACGAAAAACCCAAGCGCAAAGCCAGGCGCGGCGACGAAGAAGACGTCTTCGGCGAGCCGCGCACTTTTGAATGGCACGAGGCGTGGATCGCCGCCGTCACGCAGCCCGGCGTCGCCACCTTCGAGGCGCTGATCCGCGACCCGCGCGCCCGCTTCATGCGCGCCGCCTTGTGGATCGCCGCGCTGCTGCTGGCCGGCTACCTGGTCCAGTTCGGCATGGTCAGCCTGTTCGGACTCAGCCTCGGCAGCCTCGACACCGCGATAGGCTCGACCATCCTGTTTGTGATCTGCGCGCCGGTGGCTGTGCTGCTGGGCTTCCTCGGCCTGACCATCGGCTGGGGGTCGCAGCATCTCGCCGCCAAAGTGTTGGGCGGCAAGGGCACCTTCGAGCAGCTGTTTTATGCCAACTCGTGCTATTATGCGCCGCTGATGGTGGCGAGCGTGGTCACCTTTGTGCCGTGCCTGGGTACCCTGGTCGCGTTGGGTCTGCTCATCTACCAGCTGACGCTCAACGTGATCTCAATGAAAGCCGTGCACGGCATGGATTGGGGGCGTTCAGTCGTCGCCTGCTTCTGGCTGATCGTGGTGCTGTGCGGCTGCATGATCTGCGCGGTGATGATGCTCGCGCCTTCGGCCAGCTCGCTGCAGCAGTTCATCGAAAGCCTGTACACCGCCACGCCGATCCCTTGAGCATAGATGCACACCTGGCAGGCGCGCTCAGTGGGGCGCGCGCTCAACCAGTGTGTGCGCAGATGGGCAGGATACGGTACCATTAGTGCAGCGCGCCGTTTGGGCGGCGCAGCAATAGGGGGATTTCGAAAAAGGAGACGGGCGCGATCCTGCGCACACACCATGAGCAAACGCATCCTGGTCGTAGAAGACAACCCAGACAATCGCATCCTGATCACCGACGTGTTGGCTTCGATGGGGTTCGAGGTGCTGGTCGCCAACGACGGCAGTGAAGGGGTTGCCATGACCCGGCAGCACATCCCCGACCTGGTCCTGATGGACCTCTCGCTGCCCGTCAAAGATGGCTGGGTGGCCGCCGGTGAAATCAAGGCCGACGAGGCGCTCAAGCACATCCCGGTCATCGCGCTCACCGCTCACGCGATGGTGGGCGACCGCGAAAAAGCCATCAAAGCGGGGTGCGACGATTACATCTCCAAGCCGATTGACCTGCGTGAGCTAACCAGCAAGCTGAAGCACTTCCTGGAGCCTGCTGCCGGGGCCTGACCCGGCGACCGTTGAAGCGGCGCGGACGCGTCTGGCCAGGGCGCACATGTACACGCGCGCCTTACCGAGGCGTGTCCACGCTCAATACCTGCCCCTGCACTATGCCCTTCGCCCGGTTTCCCTCGTGCGCAGAATCGGCTATGATAGTCTCCAGATCGTCTTTCTATCCTGTACAGTTCGCTGTCACCGGCATTCCGGTGATATGGACCGGCTAAGGACTGCGTGCACTTGACCGCGTTTCCCCGTTTGCTCACCGGGCGCGCTGCCCGATGGTTGGTGATGGCCCTCTTGCTGCTGGCCGGGTTTTCCGCCGCGCGCGCCCAGGACTATTCGCCGGTATCGACCGTTAACGGCGATGTCATCACGCGCGAGGCGTTTTTCCAGCGCCTGCGCTTCGTGCGCTGGCAGTACCTGCGCGAGATCGAAATGCTGCACTCGGTCACCGGCGGCAATTTCGCCCTCATGCCCGACTACCTGAATTCGCGCCTGTCCGATCTGCGCCAGCCCGCCCAGCTGGGCGACGCCGTGCTCACTCAGCTGGAAGAGGAGCGCCTGCTGTGGCAGACCGGCGAGGCCTTGGGCGTGGTGCCCACGCTCGAAGATGCGCAGGAAACAGAGGCCGCCTTCTTCTCCGGCTGGACCGGTGTCGCCGTCGATAAGCTCGCTACCGACCCCACCGCGCAGGAGTTCATCGCGCGCTGGTATGCGAATGCAACCGCTGCCTCCGGGCTGAGCGAAAACGACATCCGCATCGTCTTTGAGACCGAGGCGCTGCGCGCCGCGCTCTATAACCACCTGGCGGCCAATGTCCCGCGCGAGGAGCCTGCCGTGTTTCTGCGCGGAATCCTGTGCGCCTTCCATCCCGACAACCCGCGCGACACCACCGCGCCAACCGAGGCCGAGCGCGCCGCCGCCCAGGACTGTGTCGAGCGCGCGCTGGACCAGTTGGCCTTCGGGCAGCCCTTCGCCAATGTCGCCGCCGCCTATTCGCAGGATTCCGGCAGCGGGTCGGGCGGCGCGCTCGGCTGGATTCTCGAAAGCTACCTGGCCGAACCCTATCTGAAGGCCATCGAAGGGGCTGCCGACGGCGCGATTGTCGGCCCGGTGGAGATGCCGTTTGGCCTGCATATCATCCAGGTGGACCAGCGGCGAATGCAGCCCTTGACCGACTCCGAATTCCAGGAAGCCGTGCAGGGATACTTCCGGCTGTGGCTCGAAAAACTCTGGGCCGATGCCACCGTGACTCGCGCGCCCGATTGGGATGCCAATCTTCCGGCGGACCCGGACCTGTCTACCCTTTCCGACGCAGTACGCGCGGACGTGGACGCCTTCCTCGCGGCGCAAGGCGCTGCCGGAGAGTCCTGACAGCGTCCAGTGATGGCCGAATGTGTCCGCACTTATTAGCTTACGTTGGGGGAATTCATGAGATCTCAAAGCACTATCCGGCAAGGGTATGTCTCGGCAGATTTCATCAACCTGACCTACCGCATCAGTGGGGATGTGTCAGTTCGAGCCGAGACGCTGCTCGACCAGCTCAACGATCACATGGCGTTTTTCATCACGGTGGAGCGGATGTTTGTCTCGCCGCTCAACGATCCGGCCACCCTCACCGGTAACTTCGAGACCGGCGAAGTGCGCAAAGACCGGTTGGCGATGGTGGTGCTCAACCGCTCCGAAGACGGCATGCCCCAGCGCAGGGGGCGTTATGAAGGGCGCGACCATGTCGATACCGATGTCTTCATCGTGGTGGCGGGCTTCGAGGTGCGCGGTCGAATTCGCCAGCACCCCACCGTGAATATTGCCAATATGCTGCGCACTACGCCGGAGATGTTCGTGCCCGTGTTCGATGCCCAGGCGACGATGAGCGCCCGGCGGCAGATCGTCTTCCAGGGCGGGGCCATCCTGGTCAACCGCTCACAGTTCGAGGTCTTCACGGTGGGTGGCGTTCACCGGCAGCCGGCTGCTGGCGGTCTGCGCACACCGTGACATGCAGGGCGTATTCCATGTTCGGGGCATGAGACTGTGGGGGTTGCCCGGCCTCACCCCCGCGCGGCCCAAACCGGGCCGCTCCGCCCCCTCTCCGAAAATTTTCGGAGAGGGGGCAGACCAGGCGCCTCCCATGAGGCGCGCAGGTCGGGGGTGAGGCCAGCCGTTCGCCCACCCCCTATCCGCTCAACTTATCGTAATGCATAACGGGGGCGAAGTCCTCGCAATTTCGCCCCTAATTTGGAATGCACCCGAAATACACGCACTGTGAGTCGCACTGTGCGCGCTGTGCTACAATAGGAACCACAAGCCGGATCGATGCTCGACGCCGTGCCAGGTGGGGCGCGGCGGCGCTAGGTGGGAAAAATACGTATGGCTCAAATACTGCTGATTGATGACGATTCCAACCTGTTACAGATGGTGAAATTGATGCTGGAACGGGTCGGCCACACGGTCACCACGTCAATGGATGGTGAACGCGGCATCAAGATGGCCGGAACCGACAAGCCCGACCTGGCGATCATCGACGTGATGATGCCCGGCCTGAGCGGCTATG
This sequence comes from Anaerolineae bacterium, assembly GCA_034429275.1. GTDB lineage: Bacteria > Chloroflexota > Anaerolineae > Aggregatilineales > Aggregatilineaceae > DAOUFU01. The sequence continues at coordinate 3,890 of DAOUFU010000201.1, forward strand.
ACGTGGTGCGCAAAATGCGCGATGACCCCGCTACTGCGCAGATCCCGATCATCATCCTCACCGCGCGCAGCCAGCCGATGGATAAGCAGATGGCGCTCGAAGCCGGGGCCAATGCGTTCCTTTCTAAGCCCATCACCTCGCACGAACTCACCTCGCGGGTCGAAGCCGTGCTCAAGGCCGGGGTGAACTTCCGCGTGCACACCGGTTTGATTACCGAGCCGATGCGCCAGGCCGCTGTCAGCGCTGCCGAGGCGGAATCGCCCGCCGAGACCGAACCGCCCGCGCCCGCGCCGGGCGCACCCATCACCCCCGCCATGCCGACTCGCCCACCGGGTGTGCCATCTGCCGCGCCGGGTGGGCAGCCGCGCCCAGGAACACCGGCCATTCGCCCGCTCTCTCCGCCGCAGCAGCTCCGCCCCATCACACCGCAAGAGCCGCCGCCCGGAGTCTCGCGCCCGCCCACCACCGCCGACCTGCAGCCCCTGCCCATCGGCGAGCTGCCCGTGATCGCGGTGGCCAGCCTGCGCGGGGGATCGGGCACGACAACCGTCGCGGTCAATCTCGCCTTCCTGCTGGCCAGCCGGGGGCGGCGCATCTGCCTGACCGACCTGAGCACGTCCAGCGGTCACATCGCGCTCCAGCTCCATCTGCCGACTAATAGCCACTGGGGGCAGTTGCTCAAAGCGGGCGATAACCCCAATACCCAGATGGTCACCGGGCTGCTGACCAAACACCCCAAGTTCGAGGTTTCGGTGCTGGCCGCGCCGCCCATGCCCTCGCCGCAGACGCTCAGCACGCCGGCCACCTCGAACATTCTCAAGGAACTGGGCGGGGTGTTCCAGCACGTCGTGGTCGATGTGCCGCACCTCGATGTCGCTACCGTGGGCGCGCTCAAGACCGCCAATGCCGTGATTGTCGTCATGACCGACGACCCGGCCTCGGTGCAGACTACCGGCCAGTTCCTGGTCGCCCTGCAAAAGCTGGGCGTCGAGATGGCCCAGGTGCGGCTGCTGCTCAACCATGTGCGCCCGACTTCGGATGTGCCCGTCGAGACCATTCAGAAGGCGCTCAAACGCCAGATCGCGGCTGAACTGCCCTACGACGCCAACCAGATGAACGCCATCCGGCGCGGCACGCCGCTGGTCATCGGCACGCCCGAAAGCGCCTTCACGCGCGAGATGGTGCGGCTGGCCCGGACCCTGGCCACAACGTAAATCGGGCCGCCCCGGTTGTGATTCCGGCGGGTGGGTCGCGCGGTGGCTGAGCGCCAGGGTGCGCCCCGGCGTTTTTCCCAACGCTTACCCGCCGCACGCCAACCGGTCGGGGACATTCGCCCCCGAATGCGTTACAATCGGGTTGTGCGACTATCACCGCGCTCTGCACCGCGCAGACCGCATTTTTGCGCGTATGTCATGCGTATGTTCGTTTTGCAGCTTTGTTGTGCAGGCAAGCTATGCAAGCAGGAGACACCATGTCGAAACGTTTGATGATCACGACCACAACCGCCAGCCTGGCGCTGGTGATGATTCTTGTCCTGGCGCTGGGCGCTCTCCCGGCGCTGGGCCAGTTCCCCGGCGAAGACCCGACCGCCTGGCAGGGCACCGTCGATGCCTCGGTCGCCGACCTGTTCACTCAGACCGCCGCCGCGCCCCGCAACGCGGCCATGACTCAGGCCGTGGGCACCGCCTTTGTCGCCGCGCAGACGGCTACCGCCGCGGCCCTTGTGCAGGTTGTGCCGACTGAGACATCGGTGCCGCCCAGCGCCACGCCCGAACCCGCGCAGCCCACCGCGCGCCCGGAGATGTTCCCGACCGATACCATCGCCGATGTGCAGGTGGCCTACCAGGAATTTGAGCGCGGCTACATGTACTGGCTGCGCGTCAACCGCCAGATTTGGGTCGCCGCCGCCGATGCTGCCAACCCCACCACCGGGACCTGGTTCTGCTATGAGGACACCTTCCAGGAAGGCGAACCGGAGACCGATCCCGCTCTGGTGCCGCCGGATGGCCTGTACCAGCCCCGGCGCGGTTTTGGCAAGCTGTGGCGCAACACGCCCGGCGTGCGCGATTCGTTGGGGTGGGCCACCATCCCCGAAGCAGAGATGGTCAGCCAGTACCGCTATATTCCCGGCGGCACGGTCGATGCCAACGGCGTCTTCACGCCCGGCCCCGGCGAGCATCGCCTGCTGACCCTGCGGAGCGGCGTGATCGCCTTCACCGAAGAAGCCATCGTGGGGGACTGCGTGGGCGGCAGGTGGCGGCTGATCCCGCTCGGCCAGGCGGATTGACCCCTCACCCCAGGCTTACACGCCACGACACAAAACATGGGGCACAGCACGGCTGCGCCCCATGTGTGTTTATTCGTTCCCCTGGCCGGGCGATGACCGGACCGCCCCGGCCCGCTCTATGCTGAGCCGGGATCGTTCTCGGCGTCGTCCGGCATGGGCGAATTGGTGGCGGTCGATGTGCTCGGCTCCGGCTTGAGCGGGGGCAGCGGCGGCACGAATACCTCGGCGGCAGCGGCAGCTTCCGCAGCCTCGCCCGGCGTGGCCGGCACCTGCTGAGGCGCGCTGGGCGCGATGATCCCATACTCGTTCAGCAGGCGCATAATGCGCAGGTTGATGTTTTGCCGCGCCGCCTGGAAGTCGTTCCAACCGGGGATTTTCATGAAGCAGATGATCATGATATTCAGCGTTTTGGCGTCGAAATCGGTGAACTGCACCACCACCGAATCCGGCTCGACCGCCGGGTGAGCGCGCAGCATGGCGCGAATCGACTGCACCAGCGCGAGCACCTGCTCCGGCGAATGCGTCACATCAATCCCCAGCGTCATATTCAGGCGGCGCTTGGTCAGCCGCGACCAATTGGTGACGTTGGCGTTCATGATGGTGTTGTTCGGGATGGTGACCAGCGCCTGGTCCAGCGCCCGGATGCGCGTACTGCGGAAGCCCAGGTGCTCAACCGTCCCGCTCACCGTGCCGATGACCACGTAATCGCCTTCATTGAACGGCTCGTCGGCCAGGATCACAAAATAGCCGAGCAGGTTGGCCAGCGTGTCTTTGGTCGCCAGCGCGACCGCCGCCCCGGCGATACCGAACCCGGCGATCAGCCCGTTCACGTCCAGGTTCCACGCGCGCAAGATGGCGGCAAACCCCAGCAGCGTGATCAGCCCGCGCGTGATCTGCTTGCCCACCTGGGTAGTCTTGACCAGCAGCACGTCCGGCACCGCCGGGGAGGGCGACGCGCGCCGGTACATCCGCGCCACCAGGTCGCCCACCGGGTCCACCAGCCGGAACAGGGTCCAGAACACCGCAAACGCCACCAGCGAGTCGAAAAGCGAGTTCAGCGGCCTGTTGATCGGGCCTGGCAGCCCCAGCGCGATCACGGCCAGCGCCAGCCCGCCCAGCGTGATCAGGAACCGCAGCGGCGGCAGCAGCGCAGCCACGAAGCGATCATCAAACCGGCTGGGGATGCGCCCGGTGAGCGGCCTGAGCAGCCGGGGCAGCACTTCGTCCAGCAGCCGCCGCGCCAGCCACACACCGATGATAATCGCCACAAACACCAGCGCCTTTTCGACGACACGCGCCGCGTCCGCACCCAGTCCAAGCTCGTCGGTGAGCCAGTCGATCACCATACACGCCTCCGTTCGCCATGCGTGGGCCGTTCATTCTGCCCCTACCATAAGCGGTTCCGGCCCCCCGCGCAAGCCGCCAAATCGATTGTTGCCCATTTCGCCAAAGCCTGAGACAATTCACGCCGGTTTTGGCACGGCCTTTCACCTTCGGTTCACACACAAGGGAGCTGCGTAATGGGGTCCTCGTTTATGGGATGGGATGCGCACATCCTGTCCAATGATCGGGTGCGAATCGTGCTGGTTCCCGCCCTGGGCGGGCGCGTGATGGCCTTCGACCTGGGCGATCACGGCGCGATCTGGGTCAATCCGGCGCTGGCCGGGCAGAGCATCACGCCCGACCCGGAAGCCGCCTGGCCCAATGTAGGCGGTTACAAGACATGGCCCGCCCCCCCGGAACGATGGGGCGGGCCGCCGCCGCCCCTGCTCGATCACGGCCCCTATGACGCCATCGTGAACCGGGACCCCGACGGCACGATCACCGCGCACCTGGCAGGGCCGATTGAGCGCTGGCGCACGCCCGGCCTGCGCTTCGAGCGCACGCTCACCCTTCGACCGGGCAGCGCGCGCCTCCAGATGGTCCAGACCCTGATCAACACCGGCACCCAGCCGCAGCAGTGGGGCATCTGGGACATCACCCAGCACCGCGTTGAGTCCTACCCCGGCGCAGGCGATCATCACCGCTACCGGGTGTACTTCCCGGTCAATCCGCGCAGCCTGTACGGCGTGCGCGGTGTGCGCGTCAGCGCCGAATCGCCGGCATGGCTGGGCAAGGTGGCCCAGGGCGTCTTTGGCGTGAGCTTCCGCCCCGAAAACCAGAAGATCTATGCCGACTGCGACCCCGGCTGGATCGCCTATACCGACCAGTTTCCCCAGGGCGGCGTGGCCTATGTCAAGCTGTTCGCCATCGATCCCGCCGCTGCCTATCCCGACGGCGGCGCGCGCATCGAGGTGTGGAACAACCAGCACCCGGTGTATCTCGAGGTCGAAATCCTGGGGCCGCTGGTCGATCTCGCACCGGGCGGCGGGCAGACCACCCTGATCGAGACGTGGGGCGCGTGTGTCTACGGCGGCGGAGTCATCCGGCGCGCATCACAGGCGGGAGTGGTGGCTGAGCGCCTGGTTTGGGACGCGGCGGCCCACCGGTTGAGCGGGCGCGGCGGGGTGTTCGAGTGTGGACACGCGCAGGTCGCCTGGCTGGACCGCGACGGCGAGGTGATCTGCACCGGGCCATCGCAGCCAGCGGACCCCTTCGAGCCGCTGAACCTGGACCTGCCCGCCGACCCACCGACCGGCGCGACTGCCGCCGAAGTGTACGTGATCGATGCCTGGGGCGAGATCGCCGGGGTGTGGGATCGCGCCGCGCTGGAATGACGCACGCTAGCCGCGCGCGGAAGACGGCTCCACCGGCAGTAACACGGTGAACGTGCTGCCCTGGCCCTCGACGCTGGCTACCTCGATCGTGCCGCCGTGCTGCTCGACGATCCGGCGCGCGATGCACAGCCCCAGCCCGGCCCCCAGCCGCGAGCGAGCCGTATCCACCCGGAAGAAGCGGTCGAACAGGTGCGGCAGCGCCTCTGCCGGGATGCCGATCCCCGTATCCGACACGGTGAAGCGCAGGAAATCGGCCACCCGGTCCACGCGCAGCACAACGGTGCCCGGCATCGGCGTGTACTGCACGGCGTTGGTCAGAATCGCCAGCAGCGCCGTGTACAGCTCGATCTCGTCGCAGACCAGCGCAGGCAGCCGTTCGGCGATGCTGACCTGCATCGCCAGGCCGTTTTCCTCGGCCATCGGCAGCACCCGCGTCATCAGCGAATCGACCAGCCGCTCCACCGGGATCGCGTCGAACTGCCAGTCGTTTTTGCTATCCAGCCGCGCCATCGTCAGCATCGATTCGAGCAGCGAATGCAGGTACTCGGTCTGCTCGCCGATGGTGTTCAGCCGGTCGATCAGGCTCTCGGCGGCAGGCATGCGGCGCATCATATACAGGTGCGTGTTGATGATCGAGAGCGGGGTACGGAATTCGTGCGAGGCATCGCGGATAAAATCGGTCAGTAGTTCCACGCGTGCTCGCTCCAGCCGAAGCTGCACCGCGTCCCGTTCGGCGCGCAGCCGGTCGGTGATGTCGCGCGTGATCGCGCCGATCAGCAGCTCTTCGTCGCCAAAGATCGGGAAGACCAGCATCTGCGTGTGGCGAATCTCGCCATCACGCCGGTGAACGGGCAGGCTGAACATCTGCTCGGAAGGCAGCGTTTCGACAAACACCGCCAACTGATGGCCCACCCCCTCGCGCACAGCCTGGCCTGCGTCGCCCGATAGCTCGGCCAGCACCTCGCCGATCGGCTGGCCGATGATGCGATCGCGCGAGAAACCGGTGAGCTGCGCGGCCCCCCGGTTCCATTCGAGTATCTTGCCGTGCACGTCGCACAGCCAGATCGCATCTGCCGATTGTTCGACAAACTGGCGGTACTTCTGCTCACTGCGCAGCAGGTTGCTTTCCGCGCGGCTGAGCCGGGCCTCGCGCTCGCGCAGGGCGTCCTCGACCTGGATCAGGTCCTGCGTGTTGATGAAAGTCACCTGGAGCGCCGGCTGGCCCTCGTGCGTCATCGCGCGGATCGCCAATGCGAACCGCCCATAATCGCCCCCGTACGTCAGCAGGCGCGCTTCGTGGCGCGCTTCCGCGTCGAACGACTGGTCCCCACGCTCGGCAGCCAGCAGCGTCGTCCGCAGCGCAGCATAATCGTCAGGATGCACCAGCCCGGCCAGGTAATAGCCCGCGCGCGCGGCGAACTGATCCGCCGGAAAGCGCAGCAGTCCCTCTACACCCGGCCCGGCGAACACCACGCGCCCGCCCTTTATAATCACCAGCCCTTGCTGAGAATAACTCGCCAGGGCGTGATAGGCATCGCGGGCTGCGCGCAGCGCCTCGTCCTGGGCGCGGACCCGCGCTTCAAGCTCTGCCACACGCGCTCGCAGCCGCTCGACTTCATCGGGCGTGCCCCGCCCGTTTTCCAATCGTCCCGTCATGTGTTTGTGCCCCGCCAGGTGAGGGGTAAGGCGGCATCAGACATCAGGGTTGAGCGTCCGATACCGAAATCGCCTGGTGCAATGCGGCCTGCTGCGCGGCGGGCAACCGGACAAAAAAAGTGGTCCCCTGCCCCACCGTGCTCTGGAACCAGATCTCACCGCCGTGCAGCTCGACCAGCCGCCGGGTGATCGCCAGCCCCAGCCCACTACCTTCGTACTGCCGCGTAGACGAGCTATCGGCCTGTTCAAATTCCAGAAATACCCGGTCGTACAGGTCCTGTGGAATCCCGATGCCCGTGTCGGCCACTTCCAGCCGGACGGTCTCGCCCTCATCCACCGCGCGCACGGTGATGCTGCCCTCGGCGGTGAACTTGATCGCGTTGCTGAGCAGGTTAGTGACGATCTGGCGCGCTCGAATCTCATCGGCCAGCACCGGGGGCGCGCCGTCGAAACTGCGTCTGATGACCAGTCCCTTCTGTTGGGCAAGCGGCTCCACCGTCGCCAGCGCACTGTTGAGCAGCCCAGGAGTCGAACATGGGCGCAGGTTGAGCACCACCCCGCCGCTTTCGATCTTGCTGAGGTCCAGCACGTCGTTGATCAGCGCCAGCAGGTGATGCCCGTTGCGCGTCACTTTGCGCAGCCGGTCGCTTTGCGTATCGTTGAGCGGCCCATAGACCCCGCTGAGCACCAGCTCGGTATAGCCGATGATCGAACTGAGCGGCGTGCGCAGCTCATAGCTCATATTCGTCAGGAACTGGTTCTTCATGGCACTGGCTTCGTGCAGAGCCATCGTGCGCCGCGCCAGTTCGGCATTGGCCTGGACCAGCGGATCAAACAGCTCATAGCGCAGCACGGGCCGCCCCAGCGCCACCGCCGCCATCGCCAGAAACATGGCGTTGAGTGGAATCGGCAGCACCGGCCAGATCAGCGCGCTGGCCAGCATCCCCAACGTGACAAATGCCGGTGCGGGCCAGAACGCCCGCGCGCGTGGGTCGCGCATCCGCCAGAACAGGACCGCTGCCGAGATGTGATAGGCGATATTGATCACAATGGCGAGCATCCCCCACGAGGTCCAGTCGCCCTGGTAACTGCCGTCGCCGGTGCCTGTCGGGCGAATGTTGATCATCAGGCGATCCGTCCACAGCAGGTAGGTGTGCAATATCGCGATCACCACCCCGGCATAGCGCATCGCCCTGGCCAGCCGGGTTTTGATCTGCGCGTATTCGGAGGCAAAAAGGAACATCGACACGGTGAACAGGCCATAGAGCCAGAGCGCCACATACATGACGGTCGTGGCATGCAGCCCCAGGTCGTCGATGAACCGCCCAAAGCCGTTGGCGATGGCATAGCTCATGAACAACACCATGGTCAGCGCGAACCACTGGTTGGCCCGCTGGCGCGGGGCCTGCCACACCACCAGCAGCAGCAGCATCGCCGCCGTCACCGCCACGATCCCGTTGGCGGCAACCACAAAGAGGGTGATCAGCGACAGGCTCATGCGTGTTCCTCTTCGGTTCGGCGACGCGTGGGCGGAGTCATGCGCCGCAGGCGGTCGGCAGCCGAGGGCTGCCCGGTGAGAGTGCGCACATGGGCCAGCAGCATTTCCGGATCAACCGGCTTGCGCAGGAAGCCATCGGCACGCGGGTGTTGAGCAGGGTCTTCGTCGCGCGCAGAGATGACCAGGACGGGGATCGCCGAAGTCACCGGGTCGCCGCGCAAAGCGCCCAGAATTTGCCAGCCGTCCAGGTCCGGCATGGCGAGATCGAGCGCCACCAGGACCGGCTTCAGCTCGCGCGCCAGGCGCAAGCCGTCGTTAGCGGTCATCGCGCCGTACACGCGGTATCCCACCCCCTCAAGCTGGTCCTGGAGCAGTTCAATCGCCTCGGCATCGTCGTCGATGGCCAGGATCACCGGACCCTGGCTGCGGGCGCGCGGCTGGATAGGCCGCACAATGTTGACGCTGTCATCGAAGGCGGGCAGCGCGACATGGAAAGTGGAGCCGTGCCCGGCACTGGTCTCGAACCACAGCTTGCCGCCATGCATCGCCGCAAGCTGCGAGGCCAGCGCCAGCCCCAGGCCGGTCCCATCGCCCTGACGTGCGCCCTCTGCCGGGGCATAGACCTCGAACAGGTGCTCTTGCTTTTCGGGCGGGATGCCGGGGCCGGTGTCCGTCACGCTGATCACCACCTGCTGGCGGCCCAGGTCATAATAGCCCCGCACGATGATCACCCCGTGCTCGGTGAACTTGACGGCGTTGCTCAGCAGGTTGTCGAGTATCTGGCGGACGCGGGTTTCATCCACCCACATCGCGGGCAGGCGGCCATAGCTGCGCATCAGCGTCAGCCCCTTGGCGCGCGCCTGCTCATCATAGTCGCTCAGCAGGCGATCCAGCAGGGCGTTGGTCTTCACCCGGTCGAAGCTGAGGTTGAGCTTGCCCGCCTCGATCCGGCTCAGGTCGAGCACGTCCCCGATCAGCCGCAGCAGCAGGTGACCGTTGCGCACCACCTTTCTCAGCCGGTCGTCCTGCACCGGCGTCAGCTCGCCGTAGGTACGGTTGACCACCAGCTCCGCATAGCCAATGATCGAATTGAGCGGGGTGCGCAGTTCGTGACTCATGTTTGCCAGGAACTGCGCCTTCACCTGCATCGCCTGGTCCAGCTCGCGGATGCGTTCGGCAAGTTGATCGTTGAGCACATGGAGCGGTTGATATACCCGCACCTTGAGCACCGTCCGGCCCAGCAGCAGCACCGCCCCCAGAACCATCAAGCTGTGGATGGGATAGGCCCGCAGGATTCGGCTTTGCGGGTGGATAATCGCGTTCACCAGCAGCAGGCCCAACGGGATCATCAGCGTGCGGGCATACGGATGAGGTTGACGGTAGAGCGCCACCAGGGTCACAGCCAGCATCACCATCAGGCTCACCGTGCTCGCCGTCCCCAGCGGTGAATAGGTGAACATGTAGCCGCTGTCGCCCACCGGCTCAAAATCGCGGTACACCTGGCCCGTCAAGATCAGAATCACATACACCCCACCGGCTACCGCCGCCGGGCCGAGCAGCGCACGTTGGGTGCGGCGGTTCATATCGACGAACACGCACACAAACGCGAACAACATCAGGATGCCGAGGCTGTAGAGCGTGCTGGCCAGCGAAATCAGGGGTTCGGGGTCGAGGTTATAGTGCTGCGCCACCTGCCAGACCACCCGCGCCATGCCGTGCAGCGCGAATACGCTCATACACAGGGCGAAGTACTGCGTGCTGCGTCGGTGGGGATCGCGCCAGAGCAGCAGGATCGCCAATGCCGTGCTGAAAACAATCAGCACCACATCGGAGCTGAGGCCGAAGATCGTGCCGATCCCGATTGACTTCATGGTTGCCACACCTGCGCAGTCAGGCCCACTTAGCCCCTCATTGTAACATGGTTTGCCATATCAGCATGCAACTCTACGCGGTCAGAATCGACTGCCGGGCGCGGCATTTCGGCAGGTCCGCACCACAGGATATCGAGCAGGCCCGCGCAGCTTACAACTCGCCCGGCTCAAAGCTCGCCTGGGCAGGCAAGGCCACAAAAAACGTGGTGCCCACATCCGGCCCGCTGCGCACCCACAGCCGACCGGCGTGCAGTTCGACCAGGCGCTTCGCCACCACCAGCCCCAGCCCGATTCCGCCCTCCCCTTCCTGGCGCGCGGGATCGCCTGCCTGCCGGAAAGCCTCGAAGATCAGGGCCTGCTCTTCCGGCGGAATGGCCGGGCCGTCATCGTGCACGCTGACCAGCAGCCAGTGCCGGTCTTCGAGCCAGCCGAGTGTGGGCAACGCGGCGTCTTCGGTGCGCCCGTCGCGCACCGTGACGTTGCGGGCATGGAGCTTCGCCACCCCACCCGGCACACGCTGCATGGCATGGATCAGCAGGGCGGCGATCACCTGCCGGACGCGCTCTTCATCGCCGCGCACCACGCGCAACGGCCCGGCCAGGTCCACTTCCACCGCCGCCGGGCTGCCACCCGCAGCGGCCCCCGCACGCTGAGCAGCCTCGTCGCGCGCCGCCGCGATCACCCGGCTCATTTGCAATGGCTGAAGGTCCAACTCCAACCGGCCCCCTTCGATGCGCGTCAGGTCGAGGCTGTCGTTCAGCAGCGCCAGCAGGCGCTGGCTGTTGCGCAGAATCTTGTCGGCGCGGTCCGACTGCCGCTCATTGAGGTCGCCATAGATACCCTTCAGCAGCAGTTCGCTGTAGCCCACAATCGAATTGAGCGGCGTGCGCAGCGCGTGACTCATGTTGGTCAGGAACTCGTTCTTGGCGCGGTTGGCCTCGCGCAGTTCCTCGCTGAGCTGCTCGGCCTGTTCTTTGTCGGCAGCCAGGTCGGTCATGCTGGCGCGCAAGGCGCGCACTTCTTCGCGCAGGGCCGCGCTTTCGGCCAGCAGCGGCGCGAACAACTGGCCGCGCACCAGGGTATAACCGGCGAAGGTCGTCGCTGCCGCCACCAGCGCCATATCCAGCGGCGAGCCGCGCAGTCCGGGCAGCAGGCTGGCCAGCAGCCCCAGCGCCAGCGCCAGGCCCGCCGGTCCAAGCAGCCCGGCATCCAGCCCGGTCTTCAACCGCAGCAACAGGAACGGGATCAGCGCGAAGATCGCCGCCTGCACCACGATGATCACACCCAGGGGCCGCCAATCGAGCGCGTGATCGCCCCAATCCGCCGGGCTGTGTGCCGCGCCGCCCGCCCAGATGATGAGCAGCGCCGCCACCACAAACACCCGCGCCCAGATCACCACCCCGCGCGCGTAGATATCGACCGGCGGCAGCAGCCGCCGCACGAATGCGTAGAGCATGACCGGCGCGATCACCTGGGCGCTCATCACCAGCATGGCGGCAGCCGCGCGCGTGGTGGGCGAAAGCGCCGGGACGTGCAGCGCCAGCACAAAATAGGCCCACACCGCCAGCGAGACGCCGCCGCACGCCAGCCAGAGATGCAGCGGTCGGCGCTCCGGGTTCCACGCCAGCAGCGCGGCCAGCCCGATCCCGCCGCAGATCGTCACCCCGCACGTCAGAATGAGCACGGCCAGTTCGAGAGTCATGGCTTGTTCTTCCAGGTCGCCCTATGCGCAGGCCCGCCCCACGCCTTACAACCCTACCGAGCGCTTGCTCGCGTTCTCCGGCGTGGCGACCGGCACAATGAAGTGAAACGCGCTGCCCTTCCCCAGTTCGCTCTCCACCCAGATCGCCCCCTTCATCATCTCCACCAGCCGCCGGCTGATCGCCAGCCCCAGCCCCGTCCCGCCGTAGGCGCGCGTGCTGGAGCCATCCACCTGCCGGAATTCGTCGAAGATGATGCTCTGGTTGGCCTTTGCAATGCCGATGCCGGTATCGATCACAATGGTTTCGACATACAGCTTGCCTTTGCGCTCGTGCTCCCGGCAGGTGACGGTGATTCCACCTTCGGCGGTGAACTTGATCGCATTGCTGAGCAGGTTGGTGATCACCTGGTGGTAGCGCTGGGCGTCGGCGTAGATGTCCGGCAGTGTATCCGGGAGATCGACGGTGAGGGTCAGGTCCTTGCTGATCGCCTGATGCTCGATGCTCTGCACCGCCGCCGTGATCACATCGCGCACGTTGACCACTTCGAGCGTCAGCTTGGATCGCCCGGCGTCGATCTTGCTGAGATCGAGCAGGTCGTCGATCAGGGCCAGCAGAGTCTGGCCGTTGCGCTCGATGCGTTCCACCCGGCTGATCTGCTGTTCGTTCAGTTCACCGTAGAGGCCGTTGAGCAGCGCGCTGCTGAACCCGATGATGCTGTTCATCGGCGTGCGCAGCTCGTGGCTGATGGTGGCCAGGAACTGGCTGCGCAGACGGTTCGCCTCGGCCAGTTCGACAGCGCGAGTCTCAAGCTGGCGGAACAGCAGCGCATTATCAACGGCGATGGTTGCCTGCGAGACCAGGGTCTGCGCCAGGTTGACATCTTCTTCCGTGAAACGGCGTCCGGGCGTGTCGTCGGTCCAGCGTACCACGCCGATCACCCGCTCCCCGGCCATCATGGGCAGCACCAGCTTGGCGCGGGCGTTGGCTTCCTGGAGCAACTGGCGCTCTTTCTCGTCGGTATCCAGTTCGGAGTCGCCCGCATAGACCAGCACGGGCCGCCGCTCGCGGATGGCCAGCGCCATCGAGGGTCGCTCACTGAGCGGCAGCAGGTGCCCGGCCAGCGAGCGCGTGGTCGGCGTGCGGCCCGGCGGCGCGTAATAGTCGGCCTCGATGCGCACGCTGTTGATCGCCGGTTCATACAGGCCGACCATGCAGCTCGTGGTGTTCAGCGCGCGGTTCATGTGCTCGACCAGGGCGTGCGCCAGTTCGGCATAGTTGAGGATAGCGGTCAGGTCCTGCCCAATCTGGTGCACGATTCGCTGCTCCATCAGACGGCGCTGAGCCTGGTTGTGCAGCCGCGCGTTCTCCAGCGCGATGCCCACCATCGTCGCCATCGTCTCCAGCGCGTGCGCGTCGTCCTCGGCGAAGGCATTGATGGAGGTCGAAGCCACCTCAATCGCGCCGATCACTTCGTCACCGCGCCGCAGCGGGACCACCAGGCTGCTTTGCAGGCGGCGAGGGTCCTCAAAGGGGACGTAATCGCCATCATCGCGCACATCGCCCACATTTTGCGATTGGCCGGTCCGCATCACGCGCCCGACCAGCCCGCGCTCGATGCTGAAGGCATAGCCCTCGTACCCTTTCAGCCGGGGCGAGGTCGCAGCGGTCGCCCGCACCTCGACCTGGCCCTTGTCATCCTCTTTCAACAGGTAAATATAGGCGGCGTCGCGTTCGAACATCTCAAGGATTTTTTCGGCGGCGGCGCTCAAGAGCGCTTCGGGATCGAGGATGGTATACAGCAACTGGCTGATCTGGTTGATCTGGCTGAGCATCTCGGCGCGGCGGTGCTCGGCGGCGAAGCTCTGCGCACTGCTCAGGCTGACGGCCATCAGGTTCGCCACCGCCTGGGCCAGCGCGATGTGCTCCTCGTCGATGGGGCCGGATCGCCGGTTGACCAGGTGCAGCACGCCCAGCGTCCGCAGACGGAAGTTGAGCGGGCAGGCCAGCACATTGCGCGTATTGGCCTCGGCTTCGGGCGGTGGCGTATTGGCATAGTAAGGCTGCCCGGTGTGATACACATCCACCAGGTAGCCTTCCTGGTCCAGCGGCCACACAGTGATCGGCCACGACTGCGCGATGCCATACACCGACGGCTCGTGCACGTTGAGCACATACGCGACGTGGTCGGGCGTCAGCAGTTGTGCGCCTTCACAGTCGAGCAGCTCCGCCGACTCGCGCACCGCGTTAGTGAGCAGTTCGTTGATGTTGAGCGTCGCGCTGGTGATGGTCGCCAGCCGCAGCATGGCCTCGGTTTCGCGCTGCCGATGATCAATGCCCGCGAGCAGCGCCTCTTGCTGCCCGGCCAGTTCCTGGTAGCTGCGCATCAGTCGGATCAGGATGGCGGCCTGGCTGGCCAGGGTGCGCAGCATCTCAACATGGGCCAAAGTATAAGCATTGGGCCGGCGGCTCTCCACGTTGAATACACCCAGCAGATCGCCGTTCGACACCACCGGCACGGCGAGTTCCGCGCGCGATTCCGGGTCGATGACCTGGACGCGCGGGTCGTCGCGCATGTCGGGAACGTACACCGGCTGGCCGCTGAGCGCCGCCTCGCCGATCACGCCTTCGCCCACGCGAATCGCGGGGACGCGCAGCGCGCTGTCTGCCAGGTAGGCGTGGGGCATCAGCGTACCGGAACCGGCATCATGCAGCAGCAGGCCGCCGCTGTCGAACGGAATCGAGCGCTGTGCCTGTCGGATCAGATCGAGCAGCACATCGTCGATGTGTAGCGGGAGCGCCACCGACTGTTCAGCCATGTCTTAATTTCCCTGGTGGTCACGATAGGTAAACCATGCTTACCCATAAACTCTTTTATAGTCGTTCAACGGCTTTTGAGCAACTAATTGCTGGCAGTTTGTCCGCATGCTCATGCGTGCAGCGATGTGCAAGACTTGAAAGCGCACTGAAGGCGCTGGCAGAGTTGGTCGGCGGCGAGCACACTCCCTCAAACGCCATCAGCCCTCTTTTTGAGGGGGCTTACACGGGCCGCCAGCGGCCTGTTGGTCCAGCCGGATGCTTATGGACTTTGAGACAATAACCGGCTGCGGTGATCCGCGAGAGTCTGGCCTCACCCCCGACCTGCGCGCCTCAAGGGAGGCGCTTGGTCTGCCCCCTCTCCGAAAATTTTCGGAGAGGGGGCGAAGCGGCCCGGTTTTGGCCGCGCGGGGGTGAGGCCAGCCGTTCGGCCCCTCATATCCGATCAATTTGTCAAAGTGCCTGAGCACCCGCGGATGCCTGAGCATCCGCAGATGTTTGAGCATCCGGCCCGCAGGGCGTGAACTCAATTGAACTACACCCCTGGCAGGGAGCGTATGCAACACCTGGCAAACCGTTCGATCGGCCCTCACCCTGCCGGGGATGAGCGCCAAAAAGCCGCTGCAATGGGCCGCTGAGACCAGGTCGCAGGCAGGACTCCGGCTCTCCGCCCAGCGCGAGCCAGCCGCATACACAAAAAACCAGGGACAATCCCTGGGGGGAGGATTGTCCCTGGTCGGGCTAGCAGGTGGATTGTCTGCCACCTGCTGAGGGATAGGGCTTAGTTGAGGCTCGCGCGCGCTTTGCGCACGCGCTATGCGCGCCGACAGGCCGACAGGTCGTCAGTCGCTGGTCACGCGGGCGATGGTTTGGGTCTGGCGCTTGCCAGCTTCGGGACGCGCAGACTGCGCACGCGCGACAGGGCGAGCCTGGGCCGGGCGGCTGAACAGGCTGCGCACGCCGTTAACGATCCGGTTCACAAGACCGGGACGAGTCGAAGGCCGGGCCAGCATCGCCATCTCGTGCTGCCACAGGCGATACTCGGCTTCGGTGCGGAAGCGCCGATTCTTGATCGGGGCGTTATAGGTAGGTTCCATGATGTTGTCTCCTCTGTGCTCTGTGTCCATATTTGCCCGCCTGTCGAACAGTCCCCGCCCTTTTGAGCGGGCAGCGGGCCGATTCGCGCTTTTTCTCACAGAACGATTGTGATTATACGCACAAGGGAGACCGGGCGGCCCTGCCAAAGGATAGGTTTTTCAGACGCCTATCTTCAATATAGGTTAAGTGGATTTTACCTTTTGCCCAACCGGGGAACTTTAATGCTGTCATCGATGGAGTGGTCAGCAGAGAGGGGGGACGATCCACCGCGTGGGGCACGATGGATCGTCCGGGAGGGCCGGGTGACTCAGGCGTGTTTGTTCTGATATTCGACTGCGGGCGGCAGGGTCGGCACAGGGAACGCCGCCGGGTCTTCGCGCTTGAGGACGAACAGCTTCCGAACGGCAGCCCCCAGGCGCACCGGCCAGAACGAGCGGCGAGAGTCGCGGGTCATGCGCTCGCGCCATACCGCCAGCTCACCGTCACTGCGGACGCGGCTGGAATGATTCATGGGCGGAACAGGGTTAAACATGGTGTGCCTCCGTTCTGGCGGCTATTCGCATCTGTGAGCGCGGTCGCTCATTTGAGCGCAGTGCTCATCTGAGCGCGGTCGCTCATCTTCAAGCATGACCTCAGTATACGACCGGCCCCGCGCCCATTCACCTGCCAAACGGGGGGACTTTGGGGGTTGGGCCGAACAACCAACCCCTCACTTTCACCGCGCCCGCCCGCCACCGCGCCGCGATTTCCCTCGTGAAGACTCTTTACGCGCTTCGATCTGGGCGCGCATGACTTCGTGCGCCTTGCGCCGCACGCCCTGCCGCTCGATCTCGCGCCGGATCTCGCGCTGAAGCCGCTTGGGATTCGCCCGGCGGCGCGGGGCCTGGTCGAGCGGCAGCCCGACCGTCATCTGCGCGCGCAGATCGTCCAGGCCGCTCAGCACAAAGGCGTAGATTTCGGGCAGGCTGGGTTCCGCGCCGAAAACGTGGCGAGCCGTATACAACCGGCCTTCGCGCTCTTCTTCGAGCACGCCGACATAAAACGGGGATTCAAAATAGACGGTGAGCTGCATGGTCCACTCCGCGATTGGGCCTGCCGCCTGGCAGCAGGCGTGCCTCAAGGCACTACCGGACATTCCCTCGCGAAGGGACGGATACTGGGCACGGCACCAGGGGAGCGCCGCGCCGCCCGGACTACCTACCGGGCCGTGTTTTTGTAGTGTGATGGCCCTCACTCTAGCGCAAA
>DAOUFU010000202.1:0-30444 GCA_034429275.1 Anaerolineae bacterium
CACATGTTACCCTGCCCTATTCGGGTCGTGGGGTCATTTCTTGTCGGCCTTGACCTTGATCTGCTTGGGCTGCGCCTGGGGCAGCTTGGGCAGCACGATGTTCAGCACGCCGTTGGTGAAGGTCGCTTCGATCTTGTCGGTGTCCAGCGTATCAGGCAAGCGCACGCTGCGCTGGAACATCCCGACGCTGCGCTCGCGGTAGTGATAGCGATCGCCCTTTTGCTCGATGTTGTCACCGAATTCGCCACGCACCGTCAGCATGTGATCTTCGACCTCGATGTTCACATCATCCGGCGACAGCCCCGGCAGGTCAATACGGACGGTCACGTCGTGGTCATTTTCGATGACATCCATCGCGGGCCGCAGGAAGGGGCGGCGAGTATCCGTCGCCAGAGTCGGCCAGCTCTGCCACAGCTCATCGAACAGCGACTCAACGGCACGGAACGGATCGGCTACTTCCCGGACAGGTTGAGGATTCCAACGAATCAAGCTACGCATCTTCATCTCTCCTTCAACTGGGTTCCAACTCATTCACAGCCTTATCTTCGCGCACTTATGTAAAAATAAAATCAGCGCTGCGCAAGAAGCAGGTAAACATTCGGTCAATGTTTTGTATGAACCTCGCAACGTTTGCCGCGCCCGCTCATCTAACCAGCAATTGAGCAGCCAGGCACCGGTTACCTTGTCGGGTGGTGACGTTCGCTGATAAAGGAGCACTCATGATTACTCTGGCACGACTGGGTTCGCTGATCTCGCAAAACTGGTTGATGATCCTCATGCTGGCCGCGCTGCTGGGTTTTGCCCTCATCCACCTGGTATGGTATATCCGCCCCAGCGCCATCGACAGCGCCGCGGAATTGCAGGCCGTACTGACTGATGGCCAGCCCACGGTAGTGGAGTACTACACCAATCTTTGAACGATGTGCACGCTTGCGAAACCCATCGTGGATGGGATTGAGGATGATTTGCGCGGGCAGGCGCAGGTGTTGCGAATCGACCTGCTCAGCGGCGTAGGGCGCGCGACCGCGTCCCAGTTTGAGGTGAAAGTAGTGCCCACCACACTGGTATTTGATGGCAGCGGGCAGTTAGTGCTGCGCGAGGTGGGAATGCCCGATGCCGGCAAAATCAAAGCTGCCGTTCGCAAGGCCCTCGCGCAGCAGAATCCCGCGAGCGAAAACAGGGGTCCTTGATGCTCATCCTTGATGCTTACTACGGGGCAGCGTGATTTTCGTAGCCGGCTAACACCAGCGGAATCACCGGTTCCAGAGCCTGATCACCACAGTTTGTATAGATATCCACCGCATCGGCGGCGCGCAGGTGAACGATATGCCGCGCGCCGCTGGCTTCTGCAAACTCCACACGCCACGCTGTTTCTTGCTGCTGCTCAACCCCAACCAGCGTCCAGGCGTCCCAGGCGGTCACGCCGCTGGATTGCCGCGCGAAATACTCAGCAGCCTGTGCCGGTCGGGCATAACAGGCGCGGCCCCGATAGGCTTCCAGCGCGATCCTGCCGGAACGCAGCCCGTCAACAAACCCGGCCCAGTCCTCACCCAGCCGGTCCACTCTCCCATAATAGAGTCCATGCGGCAAAACGACCACGTTCGCGGCCAGGCGGTGCCCGCCCACATGCGATACCGGCCACACCGCCGAACCCAGCTCGCCAGCCAGGCGCTCGTAGCCCGGCTGACCCACCCTTGCACAGCAGCGATCCCGCCGTCCATGCGTGCACACCAGCATCAGCGGCTCTTCCTGGCGATGTTCGGCATACACCGGCGATTCTGCCACCACGGCTTCGATATCCAGGCTCAGCAGGTCCGCATAACCACTGAGCCGGAAGGCATACAGTGCCGGGCTACTCTCGCGCACCAGGGCGACATAGAACATCATACTCGCCCCGGCTTTAGACTCCTTGCCGCGCCGGATGAACCAGACTCTGGCCTCTGGCAGCGTTTTTTCGAGGTCGCGCAGCCGCTCACGCACCTCACCGGGCACCCCCGCGCTGTCCAACACACTCGGCTCCCACCTGCCGTTGACCTCCAGAATCAGGACCGTCTGGAAGCGCGGCGCACTGCCGATCAGCGGCTCACCGACAGACCAGGAATGATCGTTGCAAAAAGGGGGCACCATTGGCACACGCGATGTCATATCCCCACCTCCCCTCAGTGTTCGTCAGCCGTCCGGCTGCCCATCAACCGTTTGAGTGTCCCTAGCCGCGAAAATTCCCGCATGTAGCCCAGGTTCTCCGGCACAAAGGCTCGCGGAGTCAACCCCCACCGTTCGGTGAGCGCATTGTGCACGACTACGTTGTCCACCTTGAGTAAATCCAGCAGGCTGGTCGTCACAGGGGGATTGGGCAGCGCAGTCTGCATGACCTGCACGACGGGGCGCAGCAGCGGGACAGGTACCTTTACCGTCAGGCGGCGCGCGCCCATCGCTTTCAGCACACGCTGCACAATCTCGGCATAGGTCAGCACTTCCGGCCCACCCAGGCCCAGTTCCTCGCCGATTGTTGTGTCATCGTCCAGGCAGCGCACCGCCGCTTCGACCACATCGCCCACCCACACCGGTTGGAACCGCGCGCGGCCATCCCCCACGATCGGAAACACCAGCGGCGTGAGCTGGATCAACCGTGCCTGCACATTGGCGAATTCATCCTGCGGCCCCCAGATCACTGAAGGGCGCAGCGCCGTCCACGCCAGGCCAGACGCAGCAACCGCTTCTTGGGCGCGCCCCTTGCTCGCCAGGAAGCGATAAGGCAGGCGGCTGTCGGCTCCATTCTGGCTCATATTGATGAAACGCCGCACGCCCGCCGCGCGCGCAGCTTCTAATACATTGACCGTACCCTCATAATTCACACGCTCATAGGTGCGGTCTCCCCGCTCAATGGCAATTGCCACCAGGTGGATCACCGTGTCGATGCCGTTCATCACTGCCGCCAGCGTCTCGGGCCGCGTGACATCGCCCTGGACCAGTTCAAGCTGGGCGCGCACATCCGCCAGCCGGGCCGCAGCTTTCGCCGGGCTGTGCACCAACGCACGCACCGGTTTTCCCTCGGCCACCAGTCGCCGCACAATGTTATTGCCTACATATCCCGAAGCTCCCGTGACCAGGATCATGCGTCCTCCTTTTGCCTTCGCATCATCGGCTGATCATGTTGTAGTCAATTTTTCTCTGCATGACGAATGATCTGTCACCCTGGCAAGAACCGGGTGTTGTGCTTTGCACACCCCGCCTCTATAATCCGCCACATTATGAACCAGGTCTTTCCACCTCCCCCTCGCCAATTGTTTGGCATCCGGCTGCGCACGCTGGCTGTATTGGCCGCTTGTACGCTTATCGGTGTGCTTGCCCTCGCCCTGGACCTGGCCAACCAGGGATTGGTCTACGATTACCTGTGGAGTGTCACCGGCGAAACGAACCCGCCGGAACAAATCCTCGGCTTCGCCCAATACCTGACCAGGTTCACACGCCAGCAGCCAGACACCGAACCTTTCGTTTATATGCCCCAGGCCGATGTCAATCCTTTTGGTGTCAATACTTTCCTGGAACAGGAAGTCAAACCCGAACGCCGCGAACGACAGGTCCGTGAGATCGCCGAGGCCGGGTTCACCTGGATACGTCAGCAGTTTCCCTGGGAAGACATCGAACATCACGCTAAAGGGGATTTCACCGACCGCCGTAACGACCTGAATGGCGACGGCATCCCCGACACAATCAGCGCCTGGGACAAATACGACTCCATTGTGGACCTGGTCGAGAAGTATCATCTGAACATGCTGGTGCGGCTCAGCGCTCCGCCAAACTGGAGCCAGCCGCCCGGCACGCCCGATAGTTCCTTCGCCCCGCCCGCCGATTTCCAGGATTTTGTCGATTTTGCCGTCGCAGTCGCCGAGCGCTACCGGGGCCGCCTGCGCTACTACCAGATCTGGAACGAACCCAATCTCTACCCCGAATGGGGTGAGCAGACGGTGAACGCCGAAGCCTATACCGACCTGCTGTGCCGCACCTATGCCGCGCTCAAAGCCGTTGATCCGCAGATCGTGGTGGTGACCGGTGCGCTCGGCCCCACTGTTGACCTGAGCGGCGTCAACGCTAGCGATATCCTGTACCTGCAGCGGATGTATCAGGCGGGCGCAGGCGATTGCTTCGACGTGCTGAGCGTACAGGGTTACGGCCTGTGGAGCGGCCCCACCGACCGTCGGCTGCGGCAGGTAACCATCAACTTCCAGCGCCACCTGTGGATTCGCGATGTGATGGTGGCACATGGTGACGCGGACAAAGCCATCTGGATCAGCGAGGCGGGGTGGAACCCGGTACCGGATGATCCCGCCATCGCCGACCGCGACCGCTATGGCCGGGTGACCGATGCCCAGGCTGCCGAATGGGCACCGCTCGCCTACCAACGTGCCCAGGAAGAATGGCCCTGGATCGGCGTGATCACCTATTGGTTCTTCAAGGAAGCAACAGAGGATAACCGGGACAAAAGCCCGTTTTACTTCCGTCTGTTAGACCCCGACTTCACGCCGCGCCCGGTATTCGAATCCCTCAAAACCTACATGACCTCGGATTTACCCAAGCCGCTCGGTGCAGGCCGTTGGGGAACTCACCACCGTGGGGAAATTCGCCAGGCCGAAGATGGGCGCGAAGCGCGCGCCTTTCGCTTCAATGGGACAGGGCTGTATTTATGTGCGCATCAGCCGCCCACCGCACAGACCGTCCAGGTGGTGCTGGATGGTTCTGCGCGCCCGGCGATCAACATGGCGGCGGGCGCGTCTGGCTGCCTGATGGTCAGTGAGTCTCTCTCTGGCGGCGAGCATTGGGTCACCTTCACAGCAGAGGATTGGACCGGCCTGGACAGTCTGGTCGTGATCGATCACTCCACTCGCCATCGACTGCCCTGGCTGCTGACCGGTTTGATCGCCAGTCTGGGTACGCT
Organism: Anaerolineae bacterium; assembly: GCA_034429275.1. Classification (GTDB taxonomy): domain Bacteria; phylum Chloroflexota; class Anaerolineae; order Aggregatilineales; family Aggregatilineaceae; genus DAOUFU01. Next base: position 4,937 of record DAOUFU010000202.1, read on the forward strand.
CACCGTGCTAGGACACGCGCTGAGAGTACGTCGCGCCCGCTAACCCCCAACCACCGGCATCGTCTGTCAGTGATATTCAGGCAGCAGGTCGGCATGGGCAGCCAGGCAGGCATCGACTGCACGCTGCCCGGCAGCCTTGTCCACAATAGTCGGATCAAGCTCGACAGCCGCCGCGATCAGGTCCAGGCGGCGCTCACGGGCAGCTCGCACCAGCGTATCGGTCACCTGGGCTGTGCGCACGGCATAGGGCAGCACCGGGTCGGGCAGGGTCAAGGTTTCCGGCACGATTCCGGCGCGGCTGGCCGTACAGGGAGTTTCTACAAAAACGCCCTGCGGCAGGTTGGCGATTTGCCCGGTATTGACCAGGTTCAGCGAATGGAATACCGCGAAACGATCATACGTCAGCGCCGCGATCAGGTCGAATGGCCGCTCCCACGATTCGTGCTCGAACAGGATATCCCAGCCGGTGCGCCCTTCACCGACGGCGCGCAGAATCTCGATGCGCTCTTGGCGTTTGTCCGGTGAGCCGTGCGACGCCCTCTGCCGTGAATGGGCTGCCGGGTGAGGGGGCAAAAAGTCGTGGATGTGGTCATCGCCCGCGCTCAGCAGATACCCCGTCTCGCGGTAGTGGTCTTCGGTGATCGGCTGTCCGAGTGTGTGTCCTTCAGCCAGCCGCCTGTGCAAGATAGGCATCATGTCATCACCGGTTGTCTGATCGCGCAGTTCAAGCAGCCAGGCCAGATGATTCAGCCCGGCAGTTTTAGCGATCCACCGTTCACGCGGCGCACTGAACGGGTAGCGCGGCCATCCCAACCCCCAAAGCTGGTAAAGCATGGCGTAAATCGACAGGGAGACCGAGCAAAACCCGACCGTTTTAATACCTGCCTCGTGTGCGGCCTGGCAAACCCGAGGCAGCGGATTGGACACATTCAGCAGCCAGGCATCCGGGCACAAGCGGCGCATATCCGCTGCGATCGCCTCGATCAGCGCGATCTGCCGCAGCGAATAACTGATCCCTGCGACCCCGCCGAATTCCGTCTGCAGGTGATCCGGGTAGTGCTCGCGGATGATGTCCTGGTCCATATAGAACCGTCGCCACATCTCGGTAGCTACCGCACAGATCACAAAATCCGCCCCATCGAGGGCAGTTGTGCGATCGGTGTGCGTGCTGATATGCACCGGGATGCCCGATACTTCGGCCATGCGCCGCCCCACACCGGCCATCAGGTTCACCATGTCAGCATCGATGTCCATCAGGGCCAGTTCCAGCCCTTCGAGGCGGTGTTCAAGGATAGCCTGGCGTAACATGCTGGGGCCAAATACAAAGCTGCCCGCACCCAGGCACGCGACTTTGAGTTCTGCCATCTGCCATCGCCCCTTATCAAGCCTTGCCCAAAGCCAGGCCCCGTCCTACCAGGTAGCGGTAGCTTCGCTCGACAGCTTCCAACATATCGGTCGCGCAGGAGTCCAGCTCGACAATCAGCCACCGGGTTGCACCTTCGCCCGCCGCAACGACTGCCGGAATATCCATGATCCCTTCCCCCACAGCAGTCATAGGCTCTCCGCGCACACCAGGACCGTCTTTGATATGCAGCAGCGGCGCGCGTTGACCCCATTCACGGATCACCGCAATGGGATCACACCCGGCTACTTTGACCCAATAGGTATCGATCTCAACCATGACTTCGGGCGCGAGGTGCTGCTTCAAAAGGGTATAGGCCAAAGGCCCTTCAGCCACGGGGAGATATTCAAAGTGATGGTTGTGATAGACCAGCGTCAGGCCATTGGCACGAGCGACCTCACTGCCTTCATTGAGCAGGTCCGCCGCCCGCCTGACCTGATCGGCAGTCGAAAAATACTCTTCCGGTTTGAGCCAGGCACACACCAGGTACGGGCAGCCAAGCGCGCCCAGAGTATCTAGAACCTCGTTCTTTTTTTCGCCCAGGGGCAGCGGACTGTGAGCCGCTATGACAGTGAGGCCAAGATCATCGAACAATCGGCGGGCATCGGCGGGCGTCGTGCCGGGGAACCCGGCAGTCTCCACACCCAGATAACCCATTGCGGCAACCTGCCGCACAGTCCCGGCAAAGTCCTGGCTGAGCGCCTGGCGCACGGAATAAAGTTGGAGGCCAATCGGTGCGGTCATAATGAGGCTAATCCTTTATTCTAAAAAGACGACGAAGGACCAAAATGAGGCTAAAATACTAGCACGCAGCACAAAGTGTCGTTTCTGCCAAACAGAACCTGAAGGGCAAGTATAGCCTATTGTCCACGCCGAACCAACAGCTATACCGAAGGCTCGTACACCTCCAAAGGAGTGATAATGCTCAGAATTTCGGTCTTTACCGTCATGCTGCCCGATCTCACGCCAGAAGATGCTGCCGCTGCCCTCAAAGCTAACGGCTATGCAGGCGTGGAGTGGCGGGTGACAGCTATCCCCCCCGAACGCAAGGCAGAAACACCTTCGTTTTGGGGCAACAACCTGTGCACCCTGGAGCCAACTCTGGCCGAAGCTGCGCGCGCCAGACAGATCGCAGAGTCTGCCGGGCTGGCGATCAACTCACTGGGCACCTATATCGAAGTGGGCGACCTGGCGGCGGTGGAGAATGCGATGCAGTTTGCGCGCGCGTGCGGTTCACCGGCTATCCGCGTCAATCCGGGGCGCTGGCCCGATCCTGAGGGGCTGACCTATGCGCAATCGTTCGAGCGAGCCAAAACGTTCTTCGGCGAAGTCCAGGCATTAGGCAAACAGTACGGCGTAAAAACTGTTGTGGAAACACATCATTTCACCATCACCCCCAGCGCATCGCTGGCTCACCGCCTGGTGAGTCACTTCGACCCGGATTACGTGGGCGTGCTGCACGACGCGGGCAACATGGTGATGGAAGGCTATGAAGCGTACCGGATGGGATTTGAACTGCTCGGTCCCTATCTGGCCCATGTTCATGTCAAGAATGCGCGGTATAACCGGCCCGAAGGTAGCGGACTGTGGAAAGGCAGCTGGTCGCCGCTGGAAGATGGCATTGTCGATTGGGAAGCCCTGTTCACTGCGCTGAAGGCCGTTGGCTACCAGGGCTGGCTGGCCGTGGAAGACTTCAGCCGGGTGCGGCCCTCTCACGAAGCGCTGGCTTATAACATCGGCTTTTTACAGAGGTACCTGTCCAGGTTTTTTGGATAAATCTTAACTACGAAAGGGTAACATCATGACGCAAAAAATCCGGCACGTGCTGATCGGCGTAGGGGCCAATGTCTTTGGGATGCACACGGCGGCACGCGCCCTGGAGACCACCGAATGGGTGGGCTTTAACGATATTGATTTTGTCGTAGGGCGGCAACGTGCCGAAGAATATGGTGTGCCATTTTTCACCGATGTGCCGACCATGCTGGCCGAGACCCGGCCCGATGTGGCGGTTGTCATCACCCCACACCCGGCGCATCCCGCACTCTCCATCGCATGCCTGGAAGCGGGCTGTCATGTGCTGGTGGAAAAACCGATGGCGATCGATGTCGCCAGCGCCGATGCGATGATCGCCACCGCCCGGCGGACCGGCAAGCTGCTGGCGGTGAACTTCCAGCAGCGCCTGCGCCCGGAGATCATCGCAGCGCGCAAGCTGATCCAGGAAGGTCGGTTGGGCAAGATTCAAAATGTGGACATGAAAATGACCTGGACACGCACGGCCATTTACTACCGCATGTCGACCTGGCGCGGCACCTGGGTCGGTGAGGGTGGCGGCGTGCTGATGAACCAGGCCCCCCACGAGCTTGATCTGCTCTACCACCTGCTGGGGATGCCTTCCCGCGTGATGGCCTGGACGCGCACCATCTACCACAAGATCGAGACTGAAGACACAATTCACGCCATGCTTGAATGGCCCGACGGTGCTATGGGAGCGGTCCATATCAGTACGGCGGAATCCGGTCAGCCGCAGCGGTTTGAGATCATCGGGACTGGCGGTCACCTGGCGATCAGTCCTGGTAAGCTGGTCTTCCAGCAGTTCGATATGGACGTGCGGGACTTCATCGAGACCAGCGACAAACCGTTCTCTGCACCCAACCTGATCCCCGGAGAGGTCGAAATCGGCCCCGGCGCGGGCAATCACGAAGCCATCTACCGCAATCTGCACAGCGCGATTCTGTATGGCACGCCGCTCGCCGCCGAGTCTGAGTCCGCCCGCCCCTCGCTCGAAATTGCGAACGGCATGACCCTGTCGAGCTATACCGGGCAGCCGGTCACTTTCCCGGTAGACCGCGCAGAATATAGTGCCCTGCTCGCTGACCTGCAGGCAGGCAAACGGAGATAGCAACGCAGCCGATGGTCATTCCGGCCATCTGCCCAAACGAATTTGAGACAGGTTTCAAGTTAGAGAGGATTTGAGCGATGTCCTATACACTCAGTGCCTTTGGCGACGAAGTATCGAGCGATTTGAACGTGCAGTTGCGCGTTCTGACCGAACTCCGCGTGTACGGGCTGGACCTGCGCGGAGCGTGGGAAACCAACGTACTCCGTATGAGCGACCAACAGGTGGCCGATGTGAAAGCAGCCTGCGCTGCCTATAGCGTCACGGTGCGCTGCATTGGCAGCCCCATCGGCAAATCGCCGCTGATGGACCCCATCAAGAATGAACTCAACAACCTGGCCCGCATCATCGAGATCGGCCAGGAAGTCGGCACCCGCAATATCCGCATATTCTCGTTCTACCCGCCCGACACCAGCACCAACGCCCACTATGACCAGCACGTGCCGGACGCAATCGAACGGCTCAAGGCGCTGGCCGCGCTGGCCGCCCAGCACAATATGATGCTGCTCCACGAGAACGAGAAAGACATCGTGGGCGATGTGCCCGAACGCTGCCTCAAGCTGATGCAGGGAGTCGATCACCCGAACATGCGCTTCATCTGGGACCCGGCCAACTTCGCGCAGTGCGGCGTCGCCCAGCAGGTGGATCGCTACTGGGATTCTCTCTCGCCCTTCATCGGCTACATCCATATCAAGGATGCCCGCCTTGCCGATGGCAGCGTCACCCCTGCTGGTCAGGGCGATGGCCAGGTGAAAGAGCTGCTGGAACATCTGCGCGCAGCAGGCTATAACGGGACCCTCGCGCTGGAGCCACACCTGGCTATCGCCGGGCACAGCGGCGGATTTTCCGGCGAAGACGGGATGCGCGTGGCGGTGAGCGCCCTGCGCGGCCTGCTGCAGGACATCGGCTGGACTGACGAAGTACATTGAGAGGACAAATCGTCGATGGCTTTTCCGAAGGACTTCCTGTGGGGGACCGCAACAGCCGCTTACCAGATCGAAGGCGCGGTGCGCGAAGATGGGCGCGGCGAGTCGATCTGGGACCGCTTCGCCCACACCCCTGGCGCCATCAAAGACGGCAGTACGGGCGATGTCGCGTGCGATCATTATCATCGCTACCACGAAGACATTGCCCTGATGCGCGAACTGAACCTGAATGCCTATCGCTTCAGCATCGCCTGGCCGCGCATTGTGCCCGATGGAACCGGGGCGATCAACCAGGCCGGCATCGACTTTTACTCGCGCTTGATCGACGCGCTGCTGGAAGCGCAGATCACCCCGTTCATCACCCTCTATCACTGGGACCTGCCGCAGGCGCTCCAGGATCGGGGCGGCTGGGCCAACCGCGAGACGGCGCAGGCTTTCGCCGACTATGTGGATGTGATCACTCGCGCGCTCGGTGATCGCGCCCGGCTATGGGCAACTCACAATGAACCCTGGTGCACGGCTTTTCTCGGTCATCAGATGGGCATCTTTGCGCCGGGTCTGCGCGATATGAAGACCGCCCTGCAGGTTTCGCATCACCTGCTGCTCTCGCACGGGTTGGCTGTGCCGGTCATCCGGGCCAATGTGCCGGGTGCGCAGGTGGGCATCGCGCCCAACTATACGCCGAGCTATCCTCCGCCCGGCAGTGATAGGGCCGAAGATGTGCAGGCGGCGCGCCTGTACGATGGACACTTCAACCGCTGGTTCCTCGATCCGCTGGCCGGGCGCGGCTATCCGGAAGACGTGTGGCAGGCGTATGGTGCGCTCGTGCCGGAAATACAGCCCGGTGACCTGGACGTCATCTCCACCCCGCTGGACTGGCTGGGCCTGAACTACTACAACCCGGCCTGGATTGCGCACGATTCGGCCAGTCCCCTTGGCCTGGGATGGCGGCAAAACCCGGCGCTGGAACACACCGCGGACCGCGAGATCTACCCCCAGGGAATGTATGATATGCTGTGGCGCATGGATCGTGACTACGATTTCCCGCTGCTCTACATCACCGAGAATGGCGCAGCCGTCGAAGATGAGCTGGGACCCGATGGCCAGGTCCACGATCCCCAGCGCGTGCGCTTCCTCGAAGCCCACTTCGCCGAGGCGGAGCGTGCCATGCAGGCGGGTGTTCCGCTGCGTGGTTATTTCGTATGGTCGCTTTACGACAACTTTGAGTGGGCGTCCGGTTTTACGCTTCGGTACGGGATCACCCGCGTCGATTTTGAGACTCAGCAGCGTACCATCAAGGACAGCGGGCGCTGGTACGCGGAATTTATCCGCCGCCAGCAGCAGGGCTGACGAATCCGGTTGATTAGCGTACAGACGCGGGAGATGGTGACTCCCGCGTCTGTACAGTTTCCACAAATGCGATTTCGTGCGAAATGCTTGACAAAGCCTTCGCTTCTTGTTAACTTGTTTAGCAATCAATCGAATACTTCCAAAAACGTTGATCTGGAAGAGTACACACCTGAGCCGTGTTCAGAGAGCCGCCGGGCGGTGCGAGGCGGTACACAAGCCGGTGTTGGAATGGACCAGGGAGTTGCCGGTCGAACGCGGTCAACCTACCATCAGGGGCCGCCAGTAGCCCGCGCCGGAGTCCCCACCGTTACCGGGTGACGGGTATCGACGCCGCGTATGCTGACATACACACATACGAGCAGTCCGTACCCCAATTGAGTGAAGCTGGCCGTTTTTGCCTCAAAAATCTGCGATCACCGCAGATTTTTTGTTGCCCGGCACAAAGCAGCCGCTTAACCGAGGTGGCACCGCGAGAATTCCCCCCTCTCGTCCCCGGATGGAGATGGGGGATTTTCGTTGGAGAACCTTTGGAGGGCGACACATGGCTTTCTCACCCAGCACTGTCCGCGCGGATGCCCGCACCATCCCCGACCGCGAGTCTGTTTTCCGCTTGTTTGAGCAGGGCGATCTGGTCCCCGTCTACCGCACACTTCTGGCCGACCTGGAAACGCCGGTTTCAGTCTATCTCAAGCTGGCGCAGACCAGCACCGCGTCTTTTTTGCTCGAAAGCGTCGAGGGCGGTGAGCAGGTGGGCCGCTATTCCTTCCTGGGAGTCAACCCAAAGGGGCTGCTCACCGTGCAACACAACCGTGTGACGGTCACGCGCGGCGGAATGACCACCACCCGCGACCTGAACGAAGGCGAGGACCCGCTCACCGTCATCGAAGCCGAATTTGGCCGGGTGCAGCCGGTGCAGATCGAAGGTCTTCCGCGCTTCATCGGCGGCGCGGTAGGCTATCTCAGTTACGACCTGGTGCGCTATTTCGAGCGCCTGCCCGCCACAGCCCAGGATGATCTGAACGTGCCGGACGCCGCGTTCATGCTGGTTGATACACTAGTGATCTTCGACCATGCCAAGCATCAGCTAACCGTTCTCGCCAACGCACATAACACCGGCGATCCTGTAGCCGCGTACAACGACGCCGTCAACCGCATCGAGACGGTGATCGATGCCCTGGCACAGCCTTTGCCCTACCTGGATGCGCCGCCGGACCCGGTCGATGGAACGCTGCACTCCAACATGACCCGCGACACCTTCGAGGCTAATGTTCGCGCGGCCAAAGAATACATTGCCGCCGGCGATGCGTTCCAGATTGTGCTGTCGCAGCGGTTCAGCCGACGAACCAGCGCCCCACCGTTCGCCATCTACCGCGCGTTGCGCGCCCTCAACCCTTCCCCCTATATGTTCTTTCTGCGCTTCGACCACGATTTTTCCCTGATCGGGGCTTCGCCGGAGATGATGGTCCGCCTTGAAGATGGAACGGCTACGGTGCGCCCCATCGCCGGAACGCGGCCCCGCGGCTCTAATGATGCCGAAGATCAGGCATTGGCCGATGAACTGCTCGCCGATGAGAAAGAGCGCGCGGAGCATGTCATGCTGGTGGACCTGGGCCGCAACGACTTGGGCCGCGTATGTGCCTATGGCTCGGTCCGCGTGCCGGAGATGATGTTCATCGAGCGCTATTCCCACGTGATGCACATCGTCAGCCAGGTCCAGGGCACATTGCGCCCCGGCATGAACGCTTACAGCCTGCTGCGCGCCACCTTCCCCGCCGGGACTCTGAGCGGCGCGCCAAAGGTTCGCGCCATGGAAATCATCGAAGAACTGGAAGGCACGCGGCGCGGCCCTTATGGTGGCGCAGTGGGCTATTTCAGCTTCGACGGCTCGATGGACACCTGCATCACCATCCGCACCATGCTCATGCGCGGCGATACGGTGTATTTCCAGTCGGGCGCAGGCATCGTCGCCGACAGCGACCCGGCGCGCGAATATGAGGAGACGGTGAACAAAGCGCGCGCAGTCGCCACAGCCATCACCCGCGCCGAAGAAGGGCTGCTTTAGGGCGACCGGCTCAAGACACCACACGGAGACGACATTATGATTCTGGTCATCGATAACTACGACAGCTTCACGTACAACCTGGTGCAAGAGATGGGTGAGCTTGGTGCCTCGCTCACCGTCCACCGCAACGACCAGGTGACTCTGGACGAGATCCGCGCGCTGAATCCCACCCACATCGTGATCTCGCCCGGCCCCGGCACCCCCGATGACGGCGGTATCTCAATGGACGTGATTCGCGAACTAGGCCCCACCACGCCGATCCTGGGAGTCTGCCTGGGGCAGCAGTGCATTGGACAGGTGTTCGGCGGGCGCGTGGTCCGTGCGCCGCGCCTCATGCATGGCAAAACCAGCATGATCTACCACAAAAACGCCCCCCTGTTCACCGGTGTACCCAGCCCGTTTGAAGCCACGCGCTATCACAGCCTGATCGTGGAAGAACCGCTGCCGGACGTGCTGGAAGTCACCGCCTTCACCGAGGCCGGCGAAGTGATGGCGCTGCGCCACCGCTACTACCCGATTGCAGGCGTGCAGTTCCATCCCGAAAGCATCCTGACCCGCTTCGGAATCCGCATCTTGCAGAATTTTCTGGACAACCGGCTGTAATCACTGAGGGGAGAATTTCTGATGACCATCGACATTCAGCGCGCCATTGAGATTATTACTCGCTTCGGCCACCTGCAAGCCGACGAAGCCGAAGCCGTGATGAACCAGATCATGCGCGGCGAGGCTACCGAAGCCCAGATCGGCGCTTACCTGATGGGGCTGCGCATGAAAGGCGAGACCGAGGCCGAGATCATCGGCAGCGCGCGGGCCATGCGCGCCAATGCGATCCGCGTGCCGGTCAGTGCCGGGGCAGACCTGCTGGACACCTGCGGAACCGGGGGTGATAAATCCGGCACGTTCAACATCAGCACAACAGTCGCGTTTGTGGCGGCAGGCGCAGGGTTGCGCATTGCCAAGCATGGCAACCGCGCGGCAACCAGCAAATGCGGCAGCGCCGACGTGCTGGCCGAATTGGGTGTCAATCTTGACCTGACGCCCGAACAGGTCGCCCGGTGTGTGGACGAAATCGGCATCGGGTTCCTGTTCGCACCCAAACTGCACCCCGCTATGAAATACGCCATTGGGCCGCGCCGCGAACTGAAGGTGCGTACCATCTTCAACATCCTCGGCCCGCTCACCAATCCGGCTAATGCCCAACGCCAACTCATGGGCGTCTTTGCGCCCGATCTCACCGAGTTCATTGCGCGGGTGCTGGGTGAGTTGGGGTCAAAAAAGGCGGTGGTCGTGTGTGGCTATGGCAATATCGACGAGATGACCAACACCGGCCCCAGCCGGATGAGTGTCTATGATGAGGGTACCGTTACCACCGACGAGATCAACCCGATTGACCTGGGCCTGAAACCTGCGCACATCTCCGAGCTGCTCGGCGGTGATGCCCCCGACAACGCGCGCATCTTGCGCGGCATTCTGAGCGGCGAGGTCAACAGCGCCAAGCGCGATGTCGTGCTGCTCAATGCAAGCGCGGCGCTGATGGCGGGCGGCCTGGTGAACGATCTTCCACGTGGAATCGAACTCGCCGCCGATGTGATCGGCAGCGGTGCAGCGCTCGCCAAGCTGGACGCCCTGATCACCTATACGCGGGAGCTGGGCAGCAATGGCGCGTGATTTTGTCCGCACGCACACCATACTCGATACCATTCTGGAGCACAAAGTCGCCGAGATCGCGGCGCGCAAGGCGAGCGTGAGCGCGGAGGTCCTGAAAACCCGCGCAGCCCAGGCCGCTCCCCCGCGCGATATGCTCGCCGCCGTGCGCCGCGATACGGTCGCCCTGATCGCTGAGGTCAAGCACGCCTCACCTTCGCGCGGCGTGCTGATCGCCGACTTCGACCCGGTGGCGTTAGGCACCGCCTATGCCGTTCACGGCGCGGCTGCGATCTCTGTGCTGACCGATGAACGATTCTTTCAGGGCCACCTGGATCATCTGGCCGCAGTCCGTGCAGCGGTGAGCGTGCCGGTGCTGCGTAAGGATTTTGTGATCGATCCTTACCAGGTCTACGAAGGAAGGGCAGCCGGTGCGGACGCGATGCTGCTGATCGTGGCGGCCCTGGATGATGCTCAACTGGCCGATCTTCATGGGCTGATCATGCGCCTGGGCATGACGGCACTGGTTGAAATCCATAACGAAGCCGAGCTGGAGCGCGCACTGCGGCTGCCGGTGACCCTTTTGGGCATTAACAACCGTGACCTCAAAACCTTTGCAGTGGATATCAATACCACCCGGCGGCTGGCGGCACAGGTTCCCAGGGATTTGGCACTGGTAGCCGAGAGCGGTATCTTCACCGGGGCTGATGTCCGCGCGATGGGCGCGGCGGGCGCGTGTGCGGTCCTGGTTGGCGAGGCGTTGGTGACCTCCGGTGATGTAGCCGGGCGCGTTCGTGAATTGAGCAGTCAGCCGCGCGAGGTGCAGGCATGACGGTCATCAAGATTTGTGGCGTGACTACGCTCGACGATGCGCTGATATGCGCCGAAGCAGGGGCCGATCTGTTGGGATTGAATTTTTACCCACCCAGTCCGCGCTGCCTGACGCTGCCCCAGGCGCGCTACATCACCGATGGGCTGCGCGCCATATTGGGTGATCAATGCCCGGTGCTGGTCGGCGTATTTGTCAACGAAAGCACCAGCGCGCTGGCGCGTATCCTGGCCGAAGCCGGGCTGGATGTGGCCCAGCTCAGCGGTGATGAATCCGAAGCGGTGCTGATCGAGATGCGTGGACGCGCCTTCAAAGCCATTCGTCCGCGCTATCAAGCCGAAGCCGTGGCCGATGCTGAAGCATTCCTGCACGATGCCCCCACCAACCCTTGCTGGCCTACCCTGCTGATCGACGCCTATCACAAAGAGTTGTACGGTGGCACGGGCGAGCAAGCCAGTGTCGAAATCGCGCGTGCCGTGTGCGCGCTGACTCCGCGCTTGATGTTGGCCGGCGGTTTGCAGCCGGAAAATGTAGCCGGGCGCGTGGCTGCGGTCCAGCCCTGGGGTGTGGATGTGGCCAGCGGGGTTGAATCTGCGCCGGGTGTCAAGGATGTAGAGAAGGTATACGCTTTTATCAACGCGGTGCGTTCAGTTGAGGTGGGGTAAAACAAGAGATGATGAACATGGCAGATACCCAAGACATGATCCGCGTGGGCGAAACTGACGTTCCTGACTCGCGAGGGTATTTTGGCGAATTTGGCGGTCGCTTCGTGCCGGAAACCGTCATTCCAGCGCTGGAAGAACTGACCGCTGCATATGATGAAGCGATGCATGATCCGGCCTTTGTCGGGCGCTTTTACGAGCTACAAAGAAGCTATACCGGGCGTCCCACTCCGATCACTTACGCCGAGCGACTCAGCCGGCACCTCGGCGGCGCGCGTATCTATCTCAAGCGCGAAGACCTGGCTCACACCGGCGCGCACAAAATCAACAACGCGCTGGGTCAGGCTCTGCTGGCTCAGCGTATGGGCAAGCGGCGCATCGTGGCCGAAACAGGCGCGGGCCAGCACGGTGTCGCCTCAGCGACTGCCTGCGCCCTGCTGGGTCTGGAGTGCCACGTCTATATGGGCAGTGTCGATATGGCCCGCCAGCGTCCTAATGTGTTCCGCATGAAGCTGCTGGGTGCCGAAGTGATCCCGGTCGAAAGCGGCAGCCGCACTCTGAAAGATGCCATTAACGAGGCCATCCGCGACTGGGTGACCAACGTCACCACGACTCATTACCTGCTTGGCTCCGCACTGGGACCTCATCCTTATCCAACCATCGTGCGCGACTTCCAGAGTGTGATCGGAATCGAGGCGCGCAGGCAGATTCAGGAAATCACCGGGCGGCTGCCGGATGTGGCGATCGCCTGTGTGGGAGGCGGCAGCAACTCCATCGGCCTGTTTCACGCCTTCCGCGATGATGAATCGGTAGACCTGATCGGTGTTGAAGCCGGTGGCCGCGGCATAGAGAGCGGTCAGCACGCCGCCCGCTTCGCCGATCCGGAAGTTGGGCGGCTGGGGGTGCTGCACGGCACACGATCCTACGTCATGCAGGATGCCGACGGCCAGATCGCCGATACTCACAGCATCTCCGCCGGGCTGGATTATGCCTCAGTTGGGCCAGAGCACGCCTATCTGCGCAAAATGGAGCGCGCATACTACACCTACGCCACCGATGACGAAGCGCTGCACGCCTTCCAGATGTTGTGCGAGCTGGAAGGCATCATCCCGGCGCTGGAAAGCTCGCACGCCGTCGCCGAAGCCATCAAGCGTGCGCCCACCCTGCCGCCGGATGCTATCATGCTGGTCAACCTCTCTGGACGTGGCGACAAAGACCTGGATACGGTGCTGCAAGAATTGGAGAAACGGGCATGACCGAGTCGCCCCTTGTTCGAACCGGATTGAATGCAATTGCGACGATGTTCGCCCAGGCCAAAGCCCAACATCGCGCCGCGTTTTTGCCCTACTACCCCATCGGCTATCCCACTTACGACGCCTCGCTGGATGTCATCTGTGCGCTGGCTGAGGCCGACGTGGACGGGTTCGAAATCGGGATGCCGTTCAGCGATCCGCTCGCCGACGGACCGGTCATCCAGGCAGCAACCCAGGTCGCGCTGCGCAACGGCATCACCGTGCAGCGCTGCCTGCAAGCGGTGCGCACGCTGCGGGCACGCGGGGTCCGCCAGCCCATGCTGATGATGGGCTATCTCAATCCCTTGCTGGCCTATGGCGCGGAGCGTTTTGCTGCCGATGCCCACGCCGCCGGTGCCGACGGCCTCATCGTGCCCGATCTGCCGCCTGACGAGCTGCCCGACTTTGCGACAGCATGCGCAGCGCACGGTCTTGCCCAGGTCCAATTCCTCGCGCCGACCAGCAGCCCGGCCCGCATTGCGCTGGCCGCTCAACGCGCCACCGGCTTCATCTACCTGGTCTCGGTGACTGGGGTAACCGGCGCGCGGCGCGATCTGCCGCCCGACCTGACCGATTTCGTGGCCCGCGCGCGTGCTGGAACCACTCAGCCGCTGGTGGTCGGGTTCGGCATCAGCCAGCCCGACCAGGCGCGCCAGATGAACGGCCTCGTCGATGGGTTCATCGTGGGCAGTGCGCTGGTTCAGGCCGGCGGAATCAGTGCGGCGGCAGCAGGCGAACTCGCCGGACGGCTGCGGCGCGCACTGGACACATAGCGGAATTCTCGCCCCCGCAACCTAGCGGATCGCCAGCGTGCCCACCGGCAGCAGATCGCCCTGCGTGCCATCCGCCAGAATCACCGGCAGGCGGATGAGCGGATCGGCAGGATCGTACACGCCCACCAGCACCGGGTACACTCCGGGCGCGAGATCGAATGGCACCACCACGCCGTGCGTGTCGATGATCGTCTCACCCGGCGTCCAGCTTGTAGTCGGTGCGCGGTAATTGGCCGGTTCAGCGTCATGCTGGCTGATAAGCCTGCCTTCCGGGCTGAGAAGCTGCACCGTGACCGTGTAACGCGCGTCCAGCGATACATCGGCAGACCAGAACAGGCTGACTCCCACCACGTCACCGGGACTCAGCTCGTTCGCGCTCAAGGCGCTGCCAAGCAGGGTCATGTGTTCGCCAAACCGGGCATTCAGTCTCGTATCGGGTGCGGCAGGGGTTTCGCCCAGTACGGCATATTGCGCGAAGCGTACATCGCCCACCCACTGCGAGGCGATCGGGTAGGCGTATTCGTCCAGGGTGGCCTGCACCACCCTGTTCGGGTCGCGTTCCTCTTCGCCCCAAAACAGCACGAAGATTCGGCGGTGGTTGGCGATCACATCCAGGGTTTCGGCGCGGGTTTGTGCGTCATCGCCGCCAAGCCCGCGCGGAAGCTCATACACCGGCGCGCTGCCCGAATAGTAGTAGCTGAAAACTTCCACCTGGTTAGGGGCATCCAGAATGACCGCATCACCAGGGCGTGGATCGGCCATGATCCGGGCAGCCATCGCGCGGTAATCGGGGCGCGCGTATGCATCATCCCGATATAACGCGTCCAGCGCTTCGAGCTGTCCAATCATCAGCAGGAACAGGCACACCGCCGCGATCATGCGCCGGATGTAGCGCATTTCACGCAGGCTCAGCCGGGGCAGATGGATGGTCGTGGTCCACATCTGCCACGCACCGCGCCCGATCAGCAGTGCGGCAGCGACCTGGGCGGGCAGCAGAAACTTCAGGTTGGCCGCGCGATAAGCGCCGGATGCAAACAGCGCCGCGATCACGATCCCGCCCCAGCCCAGCAGCAGCGCCGCGCCCCACCGCGCGCGCGATATGCCAGGCGTGCCCGGTGGACAGTACAGCACCAACCCGGCCAGCAGCAGCACGCCCGGCCACAGAAGGTCCAGCCACGGCACAGTCCCCGCCGTATTCCCATAGGTAATCCAGGTGAAAACGGTCCGCAGCTGCTCAGCCAGGGCCAATGGCGTCCCGGTGCGCGGCCAGGCCGTGACCTGGTCCCAGGCAGTCGGCAGCCAGGGTAAAAACACCATTATCGCCAACACGTTTAGCGCGACAAACTGCCCCAACACGCGCCGAGGGCTGCCCGGTCGCCATTCACGCGGCCCAACCAGCACCACTACGACCAGCAGCCCTTGCGCCAGCATGGTGAACGCGTAGGTATACTGCGTGTAGAGTCCTGCCGCATTGATCAGCCCCAGGGCAAGCGCCCATCTCCAGGCGCGTTTGCTTCCCCGGTCCGCGCGTCGAAGCCAGATGACCAGCACCCAAAGGCTGAACGCGCTCAACATGGCCAGCTGAGCGTACATGCGCGCTTCCTGGCTGTAATAGATGGCAAACGGACTCAGCGCGACCAGCAGGGCACCCCATTCGCTGGCACGGTGGGCGAATAACGCACGGCTCAGCGCCAGCGCCGCCGCAATCGCCAGGACTCCCTGCAGCGCCGAGAGCGCCCGCAGACCGAACTCACTCTGCCCGGCTGCCCCGATCCACAGCTTGAGCAGCAGGTAATAACCGGGCGGGTGAATGTCATGCTCCGCAGCATCCAACAAACCGGTCACGCTGCGCTGAGCGAGCCTCAAGCTGTTCCCCTCGTCGTTCCACAGCGATTGAGCCGCCAGGTGATGGAAGCGTACAGCAAACGCCAGCAGCAAGATCAGCAGTGCGATCCAGCCGGTGAAGCGAGCATGGAGCCGGGCAGGTCGGAAGAAAGCGTGTTCGGCCATCGTGTATCATCTCCTGCGGTCCACAGTCTCTCCGCCGGGTCTGTCGTTGGGCAGGCTCACACCTGCGCCAGGATCGCCTGAAGCCACTGTACAATCGCCTGGGGACGCAGCCCATCGCCGGCAGCAATTGTCATGACTCCATCCAGCAGACCGCCCGAATCGAAGTCGCTGTAGGCAGTGACTACCACCACGCGCATCGCGTTGAACTGGGGATCGGCGCGAATGGCCTGCGTGACCTGCGCGCCATCCATATCGGGCAGGTTCAGGTCGAGCAGCACGATATCGGGCGGTGAATACTTAATGATCTCCAGCGCTTCGCTGCCGCTGTAGGCATACATGATGTTATAGGGACGAACCGGGTTAGTCAGCATCCGGCTCACCAGGCGCACAAAATCGCGATCATCATCCACGACCAGTACACGCTCGTAATCCTCGCGGAACTGGCGCAGCACATCCCACAGCGATTCACGGGTAATCGGCTTGATCAGGTAGCCATCTGCCGCCACGCGCTGCCGGAGCGGCTCTTCGCCGGGCAGCGGACAGGTGATCACCGCCCGAACAGACAGATCGGCAGTGAACTGTGCGCGCACCAAGGCCGGATCGACGTCGGCGGTCGCCGTATCGACGATCACCACCTGCGGTACATACTGCTGAGCCGCCAGCCGCGCCTGCTCCAGGCTCGACATCGCCAGCACCCGGTAGCCCGTCAGGTAATTCGACAGCAGGGCCGCCGATGATGGGCTGCGTGTCACTACCAGGATCAGCCGCTTCTGTTGGGCACCGGTGCGTGCCGGTGCAGCGACTGTGGAATCCAGCGGGCGTTCGGGCGTGATCGTGTCCACCTGCTTGACCGGCAGTTTGAAAGAAAATGTGCTGCCGCGCCCGACCTCACTCTCGACCCAGATTTGCCCGCCGTGCTGCTGGATCAACTGCTGGCTGATCGCCAGTCCCAGCCCTGCGCCCTCATTCCGCCGCTGCATCGGGTTCTCCAGCTGGCGGAAGGCTTCGAAGATATGTGCGCGCTCGCCGGCAGGAATGCCGATCCCCGTATCCGTGACCGATACGATCACGTGGCTGTCATCTGCGCGCGCCGCCACGGTGATGCTGCCCTGCTCGGTGAAGCGCGCCGCGTTGTTGAGCAGGTTCAGAATCACCTGCTTGAGTCGTACCGCGTCACCGACCACCTGCGGCAGGTCCGGGGCCACATCAATATGCAGCGCCAGCCCGCGCCGCGCAACCAGGCTGCGCGCCACGTCGGTGGCGTCCTGGATCAACCCGGCGATGTCCAGCGGTTCCGGGTGCAGCGTCAGGTATGCGGCTTCCAGCCGGGCCAGGTCCAGCACATCGTTCACCAGGTTCTGCAGGTGGCACGCATTGCGATAGACCACGCTCAGGTCGCGTAGATAGCTGGGCGGAAGCGGCCCGCCATAATACTCCGGCGACTTGATCATCGTCTCGGCAAAACCCACAATCAGATTGAGCGGCGTGCGCAGCTCATGGCTGATCGTCTGGGCGAACTGCTGCTTAACATGGCGCGCTTCTTCAGCCTCCAGCGTCACCTGGCTCAACCGCTCATTGGCCCGGCGGAGCTTGGCCAGCGCATTATCCAGGCTTTTGAGCGCGAGTGCCAGGTTGGCTTTGCTCTCGCGCGCGAGAAGCTCGTTTTTGTGCGCCTCGCGGTACCCGTTGAGCGTCCAGGCCAGGGTGACCTGCATATTGTGCGTGGCCGTCCAGGTCACCATCGCCGTCAGGGCCAGGGTGATGATCACTGGTGCAAGCTGGGCTATGCCCAGGCCCACGGTTCCAACACCGATCACGGCGATCATCAGACCCACCAGCGCACCAACCACGACCAGCGCACTCTGGCCCAACAGCACACTGGCGAATACCAGGGGAATCGCATAGAGGTAAGCGACTTCCGCCGTGCCCACCTGGGCTGCCAGGGCCGTCAGCAGGCCCACCAAGCCCATCACAAAGACCACCATCGCACTGTGCAAATGACGCAGATGCAGCACAAAGCTGGCCGCCACCAACCCGACCAGCAGCAGGCTGAGCACCCACACATCGGAATAGAACAGGCTGTAATGGTGGCTGCGCGGCCACGCCGCCCACGAGAACCAGACCCACCCCACAATCAGCGTTAGCAGCAGAATGATCCGGAAAGAATCCACGCGGAGCTGCGTAACATTACTTTCAAAAGCCCGGCGTTCCTCTTCCGAGAACAGTATCCCGGTCGATGCATTCTGCTCGCTCATGGTGCTTCCGCGCAGCTCTCTCACCCGCGCCTGGCAGCGCGCAGCAGAGATTCGAGGGTGCTGAACAATCCCTGTTCGGTAAATGGTTTCGCCAGGTAGGCCCGCGCACCCAACGACAGGGCCAGATCGCGCAGTTTGAGCACGCTGCAGATCATGATGGGAATATGCGCGGTATCGGGCTGGTTAGTCAGCTGCTGCAGCAGGTCCCAACCGTCGTGCTCAGGCATCATCAGGTCAAGGATGATAGCATCGGGCTGCACCTGCCGCGCCATCTCCAGGGCCGAGCCGGGCGAGCTGGTCACCATCACCCGGTAACGGTTGGGCATCAGGCACCGCTTATAGAGCGCAAGCGTATCCTCGTTATCATCCACCGCCAGCACGGTCCAGTCATATTCAAGTGGAAGTGACAGCAGAAACCCAAATCCGGGCTGAGCATAACCATCAGCAGTCGGCTCATCTTCGACCAGGTCCAGGGTGATGCTGCCCAGCTGAACCATCTCCCGCAGCGATTGCAGGTGTTCGCGGTTGGCCGCAGCCTCCGGGCGACGCGCCATGCCTTCCGCAATCAGGCGGACCGTCACTGCGGCATCGTCCTGTTCGGCGGAGATGGAAAGAGACGCGGGGGACGTATTCTCGGCCAGATAGCCCAGTGCCGCCAGCATCACCTGGCGCAGCAGGTGATGCCCCACCGAAACCACCGGGATTTCGGGAGGCAGCGATACCCGAACCGCGATGCCATGCTGATCCAGCACGCGCCCCAGCACATCGAGCACCCCCTCGACCACTTCGGGCAAATTTGCATACGGATCGTTCTGACTGATTCGCGCCAGTTCACGCTGCATCACATTCACAGGGTCGCCGGGCAGCCAGTCACCCTCGGCTTCCTGCGCCGCATCGAGACTCGCCAGGGGGGCGGAGTCTTCTTCACCAAAACTGCCGGACGGTGCACCGACCAGGGCAGCCTGTTCGCACCGCGCCCAAAGAATATCGGCCACTGCTTCCAGCGCGATGGTATGCTCGCGGTAATACTGGCGGCGGCTCACCGCCAGTTGATCGGCTACCGCCTGCGGATCAAGCGATTCCACATATCGCAGCACCATCAGGCGATGACGCCGCCATTCTTTGGAGAAGGGAGGGGCGGTTGGCCCTGGATACAGCTGTTCGATGGCATCCAGCAGCAGGCGGTGCATCTGCCAGCCGCGTTCTTTCATCCCGGCCCCTTCATCGGCCAGCACCAACCGGGTCAGCGGGTGGCCGCGCAGGCGGACAAAATCGTACAGCGATTGGTAAGCGCTGCTGACCAGCTCCAAAAACTCGTTTTTTGTCACCATCGGCTGTCCTCAAAAAATAGTTTTCCGCAGGCCGAAGCACGCCTCGTAACGCACGCGCACTCCACACCGCGCACTTCCAGACCAGGGCTGGCACAACCTGGCACAAACATGGCACATGGCCCGTTGATTGCGGGCCACTATTTCAGTTTACTTATAAATAGCGGCTTACCACACAGGGCAGGTTCAAGCCGCCGAGCGGCACACGTCCTTACGCGCGCATCCCTGGAGCGGGCGAAAGAAACTTGTGCCCGACAACAAGGCTTCTCTGCCTGATGGACTGCCCGGCGGCAGTCGCGGGAGTCATCGGGCGTTATCTGAAGCAGGTGACATTCGTTCACCATTTTACACATTCTAACACTGTTCAGCATTCGGATATAGTTAGGAGGCAGCAATGTTAAAACGTTTGGCGACCCTGTGTCTCCTGGCGGTGATCGCCCTGGTGACGGCTGTTCCAGCCCTCGCCCAGGGACCGTCGGGCGAACTGGAGATCTTCTCCTGGTGGGCGGGCGATGAAGGCCCGGCCCTCGAAGCCCTGATTGCCAAGTACAACGAATTGTATCCCAACGTGACCGTCAACAACGCGACGGTAACAGGCGGCTCTGGCGTCAATGCCCGTGCTGTGCTCAAGACCCGTATGTTGGGTGGCGATCCGCCCGATTCGTTCCAGGTTCATGCCGGCCAGGAACTGATCGGCACCTGGGTGGTGGCAGACCGTATGGAAGACCTGACCTTCCTGTTCGAAGAAGAGGGCTGGCTGGACAAGTACCCGGCGGGCCTGATCGACCTCATCAGCACCGATGAGGGCATCTGGTCGGTCCCGGTCAACATCCACCGCTCGAACGTGATGTGGTTCGTCCCTGCCAAACTGGCGGAATGGGGCATCGAGGCTCCTGCAACCTGGGATGACTTCCTGGCGGTGTGCCCCACCATTCAGGCGGCTGGCGTAGTTCCGCTGGTGGTCGGTGAGAACTGGACCGTCAACCACCTGTGGGAAAGCGTCGCCCTGGCCGAACTGGGTGTCGATGGCTGGAACGGCCTGTGGGATGGCTCAAAGAAGTGGACTGACGAAGATGTCGTCGCCATGTGGGACAAGTTCGGCGCGATCCTCGACTGCTCGAACATCGATGTCGATGCCGCATCGCTGTCCTGGCAGCAGGCGACCGATAAGGTCGTTAACGGCGAAGCCGCCTTCAACATCATGGGCGACTGGGCTGCGGGCTACATGGTCACCACCCTGAAGCTGGAACCGGGTGTGGGCTTTGGCTGGGCAGCCGCTCCGGGCACCAGCGGCGTATTCATGATGCTCTCCGACAGCTTCGGTCTGCCGAAGGACATCAAGAACCGCGAAGCCACCATCGCCTGGCTGCGTTTGCTCGGCTCGAAGGAAGGCCAGGACATCTTCAACCCGCTGAAGGGGTCGATCGCTCCTCACCTCGACAGCGACCTGAGCCTGTACAACGCCTACCTGCAGTCGGCGGCAGCGGACTGGAAGTCCAATGTTGTGGTGGGCAGCCTGGTGCACGGTGCAGTAGCTCCGGAAGCCTTCAGCAGCGAGTTCGCCACCGTGATGGAGATCTACCTCACCCGCCGCAACAGCATGGCAGCGTCCAACGCAGCCCAGGCTATTGCCAACCAGGCCGGTATCGGCAAATAACTCCGGCTAGCAGGTTTTGCTCCATAAGATGTATTCTTCCGAGGTCCCTACTAGTAGGGACCTCGGACTTACCGCAAACTGCCGCCGTGTGTCACTGATCACAGGCGACTAAAAGCGAGGGAACGATGGGACGCACTAGGACCTCCTCCTTATACCGGGTCAGGTCGCTCGGCCATTTCAAACGGCGCACCAATAGGGACCGCGTCTTTGCCGTGCTGATGATCTTGCCCTCCATCATCCTGCTGGCGATCTTTGTCTATGGGTTCATCGGGCAAACCTTTTACTGGTCGCTGACCGATTGGTCCGGCCTGCAAGCCAACGCCAATAAAGAGTTCATCGGTCTGGATAACTACGAAATGTTGTTCAGCGAATTTGGCGGTTTTCGTTTCCGGCAGGAAATGGTCAATACATTTTTCTTCACCTTGTTTTTTGTGTCCGGGTGTTTGGGGCTGGGCTTTTTGCTGGCAGTGGCCCTCGATCAAAACGTCAAGGGCGAGAGCTTCTTCCGCACGATTTTTCTGTTCCCGTTCGCGCTCTCATTTGCCGTCACCGGCACTACCTGGCGATGGCTGCTCAATCCCAACGGCGGCATCAACCGCCTGCCCACTGTGCTGGGGCTTGACCCGCTGAACTATGCCTGGCTCAACCAGCGCAAACCCTATACCTTCAACTGGCACGAAATCTCAACGCCTGTGCTGATCGTAGTCATCGCGGGAACGGCGCTGCTGCTGATCCAAACTATCAGGCGGCGTAAATACCTGACCGCGTTCTTCTTGGGCGTGCCGATTGCTCTGCTGTATATGTGGATCGCCTCCGATTGGCTGACCTGGGACGAAAATCACAAGATGCACGGCACGTTCAACTGGCAGGATGTCCCCACCTATCTGACCGCAGCGGTTCTGGTGGCCTGCCTGATTTACATTGCAAATCTGCTGTGGCACGGGCGGCGGCGCGGCGCGCTGTTGATGAGCGCTCCCGTAGCCATCCTGCTGCTGTGGTATGCCACCAACGGCCCCGATAACTTCCCTAATGTCGAGTTTGAGGAATATTTCGGATTCAACCTGGCGCTGGTGGGTGTGTTGGTCCCGGCGGTATGGCAGCTTTCGGGCTATACCATGGCCATTTATCTGGCCGGGATTCGCGGAATCCCCGAAGAGCTGCGCGAAGCCTCGCGGGTAGATGGCTGCAACGAGTGGCAGATTTATACCAAGATCATCCTGCCCATGCTTCGCCCCGTCACACTGAGCGCGGCGATTGTGCTGGGTCATATTTCACTCAAAGTCTTCGACCTGATCTTTGCGATGGTTGGCACCGACTATCTGCCGGTGAGCGTTCCCGGCGTCCAGGTCTACACCAAGATGTTCCGCAGTAACGAGTTTGCCATCGGCAGCGCCATCGCCATGCTGCTCCTGATCATGGTGGCCGTGGTCATCATCCCGTACCTGGCGACCTCACTGCAATCCGAACACGAGATGTAGGAGGATAGAGTCATGACGCTGCTCAACTGGATCATTTTTGGCTCACTGATCGGCAGCCTGGGCACCTACCTCCTCTACGATTATCGCAAGCAGGACGCCCAGGCCGGAGCGCTGTTGGGCGGGCTGGTGGGTGCAGTAGGGAACCTCGTACTGCTTATCCCGCTCTGGGGATATATCCTGATCAAAGGTATCCCCTTCCGGCAGCCCGTCGCCGCTGTTGCCGGGGCTGATCTGGCCCAGGCTTATGTGGTGCCTTCGCGCTATCAGGCCGCTCGTGAGCGTTCGCGCTGGACCGGCAGAGCCTTTCGTTTTCTGCTCTACGCCTTCCTGGTCCTGATGACCCTGGTCTACCTGATGCCCGTCTACACGGTGGTCACTACGAGTTTGAAGACACCCCAGGAAGCCGGGCAGCTAAACAAGGTATGGAATCTGCCCTCAACCGTCTACTGGGAAAGCTATCGCACCGCGCTCGATGAGCTTGGACCAAAGCTGCGCAACAGCTTTCTGCTTACCGTGAACGCGACGATCATCTCCGCCCTGATGGGATCGATGAATGGGTATGTGCTGGCAAAATGGAAATTCCCCGGCGCAAACATCATCTTTCCGCTGATGCTGTTCGGCATGTTCATCCCCTATCAGAGCATCCTGATCCCCCTCTTCCAGTTCATGCAGGATATCAAACTTGGGGGCAGCCTGATCGGCCTGGTGATGGCCCATGTGGTGTATGGTCTGCCGATCACCACGCTGATCTTCCGCAATTACTACACCGAGGTGCCCACCGACATGATCGAAGCGGGCCTGATCGACGGCGCGGGCTTCTTTGGCGTTTACCGTCGAATCTTGTTCCCGCTCTCGCTGCCCGGCTTCGTGGTGGTGATCATCTGGCAGTTTACCCAGATTTGGAATGAGTTCCTGTTCGCCGTCACTCTGACCAACGAGAACTCGCAGCCGATCACAGTGGCGCTGGCCCTGCTGGCGGGCGGCGAAGCGGTCAAGTGGAATCTGCCGATGGCCGGGGCAGTGCTGGCTGCGCTGCCTACGCTTGTGATCTATATCGTGTTGGGCCGCTACTTCATTCGTGGTTTGCTGGCCGGTTCGGTCAAAGGGTAAATTGCCCTGCAGCTCGCGGTCTGTATAACATGACCAGGGGCGGATCACCCGATCCGCCCCTTTTCGTGTACACTAGGGGCTGTTGGGGTGCACTTGTATATGGATCAGCAATCACCTCATGTGCCGGAGGGTGACTAATGCCAGCCGATACTTTTTCCCACGACGTTTTTCTCTCGCCGTTCACCTGGCGCTATGGCTCGCCCGCCATGCGTGCGCTGTGGAGCGAGCAGCACCGACGACGGCTCTGGCGGCGAATCTGGGTGGCGCTGGCCGAAGCTCAGGCCGAGTTGGGCCTGGTGACACCGGACCAGGTCGCTGATCTACGGGCGCACCAGGACGACATCGATCTGCCGCGCGCCCAGGCGTTCGAAGCCGACCTGCGTCACGATGTCATGGCCGAGATTCGCACCTATGCCGAGCAGTGCCCTGTTGGAGGGGGAATCATCCACCTGGGCGCGACCAGCATGGATGTGCTCGACAATGCCGATGCCCTTCGTCTGCGTGAAGCCTGTGCTTTGCTCGCTCAGCGGCTGCGCGACCTGCTGCTGGCGCTGGCTGAGCGCATCGAGACCTATGCCGACCTGCCGGTGATGGGGTTCACCCATCTTCAGCCTGCCGAGCCGACCACGCTTGGCTACCGGCTGGCCCAGACCGCTCAGGACCTGCTCATGGATTGGGACGCGCTGAGCGCGCTCAATATTCGGGGAAAAGGTATCAAGGGCGCGGTGGGTACGGCGGCGTCGTATACCGCCCTGCTGAATGACTCGCCCGCCGCCGCTGCTGAACTGGAAGCGCGCGTCATGATGCGCCTGGGCCTGCCCGCCTTTGAGGTCTCCACCCAGACCTATTCACGCAAGCAGGACTGGCAGATCGCCACCGTGTTGGCCGGAATAGCGGGCAGCCTGTACCGCTTCGCCTTCGATCTGCGCCTGCTGCAGTCGCCGCCCATCGGCGAATGGGCCGAGCCGTTCGGCAGTCAGCAGGTAGGGTCTTCGGCCATGCCCTTTAAGCGCAACCCGATCACTGCCGAAAATATCGACAGCCTGGGGCGGTGGGTTGCCGCGCAGGTGCCGGTGTTGTGGGAAAATGCTGCCCACTCACTGCTTGAGCGCACACTCGACGATTCGGCTAACCGGCGCATTGTATTGCCGGAGATCTTCCTGGCAGTGGACGAGATGCTGATCAAGGGCCATCAACTGGTTACCGGGCTGCGCATCGATCGCTCCGCTGTCGAGCGCAACCTGGCCATCTATGGTCCCTTTGCCGCGACTGAGCACTTGCTCATGGTGGCAGCCCGCGCCGGAGCTGATCGCCAGGCCACCCACGAACTGCTGCGCGCCCACAGTTTGAACGCCTGGGTCGCCATCCGCGAGGGGCATCCGAATCCCCTGGCCGCGTCGCTGGCCGCCGATGATACGCTGCGCCAGTATGTGCCGGCCAGCACCATCGAACAGATCATGAGCGGAGCGGCCTATATCGGCAACGCGCCGGATCGCGCGCGTGCTCTGGCAAAAGCCATCCGCGACAGGCTCGCCCCATGACCCGCGCACTGCTCGGACAGCGGGTGCGCGTCGTCATAGACCGCCCGCAGGGATCGCGCCACCCGGAGCACGGGTTTGTTTACCCGGTCAACTACGGGTATGTACCTGGAACTCTTGCGCCCGATGGCGAAGAGATCGATGCCTATGTGCTGGGCGTCGAGGGGTCCCTCTTGGAATTCACCGGACGCTGTATCGCGCTGATTCATCGACTCGATGATGACGATGACAAGCTGGTGATCGTCCCCGATGGCCTCACCCTGCCCGATGATGCCATTCGCGCCCAGGTGCATTTT
>DAOUFU010000203.1:0-11023 GCA_034429275.1 Anaerolineae bacterium
GCGCCGGAGCGCGACGCGCTGGAGATGGGGCCGGAGATCGGCGCGGGCAGCGAACCGGGGCGCGGCGTCGAGCGCAGCTTGACCGGCGTGGTGAAAAAATTGGTCGCCTCGCCCATCTGGTCGGCGGCGGCGTCCTGAAAAGCCGCCGCGAATGCACCCGCCGAAGGATAACGGTCCGCCGGGGATTTGGACATCGCCTTGGCCAGCGTATCGGCCAGCACCAGCGGCAGATCGCGCCGCTTGTCGGTAATCGGGACCGGGTCTTCGTGCAGGTGAGCGTGCAGCAGGGCGTAGGGTGTGGTCGTCTGGAAGGGCAGCGTATCGGTCAGCACCTGGTAAGCGGTCACCGCCAGCGCGTACTGGTCCGCTGCCGGGGTCAGCGGCTCGGAGCGCCACTGTTCGGGCGGCATATAGGCGGGCGTGCCGATGGGCGTATTCGAGGCAGTCAGCGACGTGGTGGACTCCATCAGCTTGGCGATGCCGAAGTCCACCAGGTAGGCCGCGCCCTGGTCGTCGAACATGATGTTGCTCGGCTTGATGTCGCGGTGAATCACGCCGCGCCCGTGCGCATAATCGAGCGCGCTGCCCAGTTGCACCAGCATCCGCGCCACCTCGCCCACAGAGGGCAGCGGGCGTTCTTGCTGATCGCGCTGCTTCATGCGGTCGGCCAGCGTGCCGCCGGTGAGGAAGCGCATCACCACGTAGCTGATCTCGCCCTGCACGCCGTAATCGTACACCGGGCCGATGTGTGCGTGCTCCAGCGCCGCCGCCGTCTTGGCTTCCTGGTAAAAGCGGTCGAGGTAGCCCCGCTCGGCGGCGAGGCTGGGCGTCAGCACTTTGATCGCAACCGTGCGTTCCAGGTTGAGCTGAACGCCGCGATAGACCACGCCCATCCCCCCCATGCCAAGCAGCGATTGGAGTTCGTATTGGCCGAGCACCTGCCCGGCAAGGTTTTGAATGTTCATGGTCTGGCAGTGGCCTATCCGCTCATGGGCACGAGGACAAATCTCTATGCAAGTATAAGCAGACTGCCTGCACGCTGCCACATTGAGGGAAAACCGGGCGCAGGAAAAAATGAGCAGGTCTGTGCCATTTGCGCGATAATCGACATGCTCTACTCGTTTAGCTCGTTGCATCTGCCCGGCATGATAAAAAGGACCCCATGATGAAACACAAACTATCAGGTGTATGCATCGCCCTGGTGCTCATCTTGTCTGCCGCCACCGCCGCCGCCCAGAGTCCCACCCCGTCATTCCCCGTTCAGACCATTCCGCTGCCCGGAATCTCCGCCAACAACAAGAAGGTATCGCCCGATGGCCGGGTCGCGGCACTGTTCACCGGCTCAAACGCGCGAAGTATACTCAACTTCCCGGTGGCCGAATATGACGTGCGCGCGGCCCGGCTGCAAGGACTGTTGTTCGTCTGGCTAGTCGATCTCACCACCGGCGAGATGCTGGGCCGGCTGACCGATCTGACCGATTTTGCCGGTGACGTGGCCTTTTCACCGGATGGGACGCGGCTGGCCGCCTACCAGATGAACGGCGAAATCCTCGTGTGGGATGTCGCTTCGCGGGCACTGGTGAGCCGAATGATGGGACCGATGGGCCAGGCAAAGCTGGCTTTTCTGCCGGATGGTTCATTGGTCGCTGCTATGCCCCTGATCCAGATCGGCCATTTCTTCGTCTGGGATACACAAACCGGGCACATCACCCATGTCTGGCATGTCAACCCGGATTCCTTCGGCGAGCTGATCATTTCGCGCACGCCGGAGAACTTCACCCACCAGTATTTCGCATTCGCCATCTCGCCCGATGGCGCGTCGATGGCAACGGCCAATCTCAACGGCGAGGTCATGCTGTGGGACCTCGCCACGCTGGAGCAGACCCTGGTCCAGCAGCCGTCCGAAAACCCGGCAGCCGTCAACATCATGACGCTGGCCTTCAGCACGGATGGAAAGCAACTGGTGTATTTCGACCGCGAGACCCAAATCACGCACTCTTGGGATACCACCTTGCGCAGTCCGGCGTATATGCTGCCCATCGGCGGACCGTCGTTCGCGCTCACCCCACAGGCTGACGCGCTGGCCTGGGTTGCGGAGAACCAGTTGTGGTACGCCCGGCTGGACAATCCCGAAGCGGCCACCGCGATCATGGAGTTCCCGGAGGGGCTGACCGGCATATTCCAGCCGCGCTCGCCGCGTATCTCGTTCTCGCCGGATGGCCGCCAGATCATCGTAGGCGAGTTCTGGCAGCAAAACGATGATGCAGGGAACACCCTGTTTGTGATTACGCTGCGATAACAGGGGCGAACCAGCGCTCACACGGGGCGCATCCCGGTTAACAGGCAGGCATTCGGCATCGGGACCACGATGAGTCGCCGAATACCTGGCCTCACCTTCACCGACAACGCGTCCTGCGAACACGTCCTGCGAACGCGTCCGCAGGGCGCGGCGTCGGTTGCCCCATCTCCGGAAATTTCCGGCTGAGGAGGCGGAGCGGCCCGGTTTTGGCTGCGTGGGAGTGAGACCAGCCCTTCGCCCTCCACATCCGATCAAATGGCCAAAGTGCATGAGGGCGCTTCGCTTTCCCTGAGCTTGCCCCATTCAGGGGCAAGCGATGCACGCCACCCAAAATGATTCCTGGGGCGCGTCAACCCGCACTCCCATCGGAATTTCACCGTTCAGCCCTCGTTGTGTGCTAAGATAGGGTATCCAACTGGCACCTCTCCAGCGCAGTCGATAATTGCTCGTCCCTCACTATGGTCCTGGTTCCCTATCCCAGACTCGGAGGTCGAGATGTTCCGTTCCAGACTGCTGTACACCACCTTTGTGCTCGTCCTGCTGTTTGCCCCGGCAATAATCCCTGATCCGCACGCCGCCCCACTACTCATCACTGCACGTGCGCAGGAACCGGAAACCAACGGCTGTGGAGCTGATTGGTTCCCCGTCCCGGATGGCCCTTTGCTTTCGCAGTTATTGACCTGGTGGAATGCCGACGTATTCCTGGATGCCTGCAATGCTCACGATATCTGCTATGCCACGGCGGGAAAAAGCCAGACCGACTGTGACAACGCCTTTTGGGCCGACCTGCTAGCCTCGTGTAACACCTGGCCGGGGATCATTGATCCCACCTGCCCCACATTCGCCCATTTGTACTTTGCCGCTGTGACTTCGTTTGGCGGCATCGCCTTTGAGGATGCTCAGGGGCCACCCAAAGGCCAGATACTATCCACAATGGCCGAAGTCATCGACGGAGATGAACTGGTTGTTGTCGTCGCCGTCGCCAATACGGGTGGATATGGCGAATTTGGAGTTGAGCTGCGGGCGGCGAATGGCGAACTGGTGGACGAAGAGCCAGACGGCTACTGGCAGGATATTCTCGCCGGAGGCACCGCCTTGTTCACCCTCACGACGAACTGGGACCCTTTCTGGAATATCTTCGACGTGGGAACCATCGCGTATGTCGTGCTGGTTGAGGAAGAAAGCGGGGATCACGACAGCGAAGAGTTGGCCGATCTCCCCATGCCCGGCGCTGATATCAACCAGGTCACCACCTACAAAATCGACGATTGGTGGGGTGATGACGAATTTGAAGCCTGCGTGACCTTCACCAATACAGGCCGAGCGCAAGGCGAGTTCGATGTCAAGTTGTTTGGTGAGGACGGCACCTTCATCGACGAAGAACCGGATGGCTACTGGCTCGATGTTGACGCTGGAACTCAGGTGGAAATTTGCGTCGGGACCAACTACATCTGGGAATCGTGGAGCGACCTCGGCGACAGCTTCACGGTAGTGGTTAACGAGGAACACCTGGGCGAAATGGGCCGCTACGCAGGCAACCTCAACAGTGCCAGCGCGGCTCAATCACCACACGGCGGCGCTGTGGCCTACTTCGTACCTGATGGCCCAATCAAGACCGGGTGGGAAGTGCTCGAAACCCGGATGATCGACCCGGCGCCGCCCGATGGGCAAGGCCTGCTAACGGTAAAGTCGAGCGGAAGTTATGGCGTATTCGCGGCGGGCAGTGACAGCAGTGTGTGGTCGTGGACTGGCGATTGGACCATACAACTCCCCCCAGGAACGTATACCATCCGTGACAACCTGACTAACCTGATCGGTGAGGCCATGGTCCAGGGCGCAATGGAGACGGTCCTCGCGGTCGATATGGGGACGTTGGTCGTGATGGACCCCGGCCAGGCTGGTTACGCGCTCTTTCCGGCGGGCAGCGATACTGAAGTCTCTTCGTGGCGGGGCGATTGGACGTTCGGCCTCAAGAGCGGTGACTACGAGATCAGAGACCCCGCAGGCGCAGTGATTGCACGGGCGACTGTTGGGCGCGGAGCCACCACCACGGCGGACCTGCCTACCGGCAGCCTGGTCGTCTCCGACCCCGGCGCAGCCGGCTTTGAGGTCTACCCCGCAGGCAGCGACACCCGTCTCTGGGAGTGGCGGGGCGACTGGACGTTAGGTCTCTACGCCGGTGAGTACGAAATTCGCCGGGGCGAGACCATGCTTGGCCATGTCACTATCCGACGAGGTGAGACAACGACATTCAGCGTTGGGAACTGAAATCATACCCCTCCACGCTCATAGATCGCGCGTGTCGGCTTCCACGCTCACAGATCGCGCGTGTCGGCTTCCACGCTCACAAATCGCGCGTGTCGGCATCCACGCTCACAAATCGCGCGTGTCGGCTTCCACGCTCATAGATCGCGCGTGTCGGTGTAGACGGGGGCATCTTGCCAATCGGGGACCCAACCGGGCCGCAGCGATTTGAACATCAACCAGTAATCCATCTGGTTGGCGGCTTCGGAAAAGAGGAAGGTCGGCACCCGGTCCATGCGGTCGATCAGCAGCGTGATCCGGCTGACGCTCTCGCCCACCGACACGTCGCGCAGCGCGTCGAAGACGCTGCGCAGCAGGGGCGCGTTATGCGTGCCGACCTCGTCGAACAGCCGCAGATTCTTCGCCCACCGCTGGACATCGCCTTCTACCGGGAACGGTTGATCGGCGGGCCACTGCTGGTAAACATAACTCTGGTCGAACAGGCTCATTCCGGCCACGCGCGAGTCGCCCAGGTCAACCGTCCAGCGTTGGAAGCCAAAATCCTTGACGCGCTCGGCCACGTCCGGCACATACAGGTCGCGGCTGCTGTGCACGGCCCGCACCACGTCCTGATCAGCGGTGTGATCGTCGGACTGGCGGGGCATCCATTCGGGAAATTCGATGGCGGGGAACGGGTAATAGAACAACATCAACAACTGGCGCACTCGCCGGTAGCCTGCCTGCTCGAACAAGCGCATAGAGGGCAGGTTCGAGGCCACGACATCGGCATAGACGCCGTCGATCTCGCGCTCGAACAGGTAATCATCGACGGCATCGACCAGCGCCCGCCCGATCCCCCGGCGGCGGAAATTGGGATGTGTGCGCAGGTCGAAGACATAGCCCAGCGAGACCGGCTCGCCGCCGATATGCGTGCGCTTAACCCCCAGCCCGATCACCCCGATCAACGCCCCCTGCTCTTCGGCCACCAGCAGTTGGTGATCCGAGAACAGCGCCGCCCGGTCGATGAAGCGCCGCCGGTAGTGGACAAACGGCTCCGGCAGGCCGCGCGGGCACAGCCGTTCCAATGCCATCAAGGCCGAATCATCGTCGGGGTGGTAGTTGCGGATACGCATCGGTCAGGCCCTATTGCGGGCACCGGTCATCAGGCAGGCGCACAGATCAATCCATTCTACCTTAATACACAATCAATGCTAACGCCAGCATTGCGCGTCAATCCTAACCGAATCCTAATCTTGACCCGTCCCGTATGATCGCCCGAATCGGTGCGCTGCCCCGCTTGCACTCGGCCCAGTTGCCGACTATACTCCTCACCAGTGCAGCGAACGGGTTGCTGGGGTGGTTCCCGGTCGCGGCGGCAGTGAGAAGGCTCGCCCTTGACAATGCGTCCCAAACCCCCCATAGTTAAGCTATGTTTCAGGAACAATAGCGAGACTCAACTCGCATTATGGCATCGTGACCATTTTGGCGTATACTGGTGGAGAGGCGTAGCGTCCTGCTGAGGGCGCTCCTGGGCGGCCCGGCCATCGCCCCGCACGCCAGAGCACGGTCAGGGATCATCTCACCGATTGGAGGATCAGGCACAATGCCCCCGGAGAAAAGTGGATTTTTCTATCCTAACAAGTTCGCCCGAATCACGATCGAGGCGCTCGAAGAGGTCATGGGCAAGAACGGCCTCAACGCCATCCTGCACCTGGCGGGCTTGTCGGATCTGATCAACAACTATCCCCCGGACAACCTGGAGAAGGAATTCGACTTCGCCTATTTCACAGCGCTGTGTGTCGCGCTGGAAGAAATGTACGGTCCGCGCGGCGGACGCGGCCTGGCCCTGCGCGCAGGTCGCGCCACCTTCGCCGATGCGCTGCGCGGCTTTGGCGCGCTGGCGGGCGTGGGCGATCTCGCCTTCAAGGTGCTGCCCCTCGCCGCCAAGCTCAAGATCGGCCTGCCCGCGATGGCGAATATCTTCACCCAATTCTCCGATCAGATCTCCAACGTCCGTGAAGAGGGCGACAAGTACATCTACACCCTCGAACGCTGCCCCATGTGCTGGAACCGCAAGACCGACCGGCCAGTATGCTTCGTCGGGCAGGGCCTGCTGCAAGAAGGGCTGCGTTGGGTCTCCGGCGGCCACGAGTTCAAGGTGGATATCAGCACCTGCATCGCCAAGGGCGATGATATGGGCCGCTACGTGATCTACAAGGAACCGGTCGAGTAAGCCGCCGGTTCACCTCTGTGATGATAAAAGCCCCGTCTTTGCTGGGGCTTTTTATGTTCCACGTGTGAATCCACGCCCGACAGCCGGTTTCGGTCCGATTGCCCTGTGACTGCCTCGCGTTATGTTTGCAACTCCCCCAACTTGCACTACAATGCAAATGAACGGCAACCTCACCGGCGGCGATGCACCGCACGGTTTCTCGGCCCATATCCAGGCCAGGAGCGCCCTTTATGCCTAGACCAACGGCCTTTTCTCGTCCCATCTGGGGGCTGCGGGTCGTCTGTGCCGCGCTGATCCTCGCGGCGGTGGCCTGCACATTGCAAATCGGCGACGACAACGCGCGCCCCACCATCCCGGTACAGCCTACCGTTGAGCGCCCGTCGGTCCAGATCATCTCGCCGCCCGATGGGTCCACCGTCACCAAAGGCCAGCGAGTTTCGGTCCAGGCCCGCGCTCAGAGCGCTTCCGGCGTCACGCTGATCGAGCTGCTGGTGAACGATGTGCGAGTCGCCAGCCAGCCCCCGGCGGAAGCGATCAACCCCACCACGCTCGACGCCGTGCTCGACTACCAGGCCAACCAGGCGGGCACCCTGCGGCTGGTCGTCCGTGCCTATTCCAATGCCATCGTCGGCCAGCCCGCGCAGATCACCATCAACGTCGTGGACCCGCTCAGTCCGGGGACCGGCGGCACCGCCTCGACACCGTCGTCCATCATTTCGCCGGTGCCCTATAACCCGCAGTGCCGCGCCCGCGTGAACACCAGTCTCAATTTCCGTTCCGGCCCGGCCACCACCTATGACCGGATCGGCACCTTCGACGTCGGGCAGGAACTGCCCATCATCGGCTATTTCGACCAGCCCGACGGGCGCTGGTTCCAGGGCACCTGGGGCAGCCAGCGGGGAGGGGTCGCCGGCTATCACACCACTGCCCTGGGCGACTGCAGCACCCTGCGCCCGGCAGTCGTGCCACCTACGCCCACCGCGCCGCCCAGCGTCACCCCGCCGCCCACCATCCCCAACGCGACCGCGACGCCCGGCCTGCCCGATCTGCGCTTCAGCGTGCTGACCGGCCCGACCGAAGTTCAACTGAGCGCCGGGGGCAGCACCCAGGCCAGCTACCAGATTCGCGTCCGCAACTACGGCCAGCGGCCCAGCGGCAGCTTCCGCGTGGCCCTGCTCAAGCCCAACGGCACGGTCGATTACGTCACCGTCAACAACCTGGACCCCAACCAGGAATATGCCATCGCGGACGGCAACTACACGGTGACTTTCACCACGCCAGGGCTGGCGCGCCTGCTGGTCACCGCCGATGACCAGGGCGTGGTCGTCGAGGCCGATGAAACCAACAACCAGACTTATCTCAATATCAACGTGCTGGCCGCCCCCGCGACAGCCGCCCCGCCTGCGACGGCGACTCCATCGGCCACCCCGGAGCCAACGGCTGACTCCGGCGGAACGGTGGTGATCCCGGTGGACACGCTGCCCGCCATCAGCACCGGCAATGCGAACCGGCTGCACAGCCTGGCCGCCGTGCCCGGCCATTCCAGCGAGATCGGCGGCATGGCCTTCGGCCCCACCGGCACGCTGGTCACTGCCGGGGCAGATGGCCGCCTCCAGGTGTGGAATGTGGCGGGCGGCACCGTTGCGCAGACCCTCACCGGGCACACCGACCGCGTGACCGATGTCGCCGCCAATCCCAACGGCACGAGCTTCGCCTCGGCCAGTTGGGATGGCACGGTGCGCCTGTGGGCGGCGGCCTCCGGCGCGGCGGTGCAGACACTCAGTTTTGGCGGGCAGGTCGAGCATGTCGCCTTCAGCCCGGATGGATCGCGGCTGGCAGCAGGTGGACTCAACCCCGGCGGCGCGGGCGGGCTGCAGGGCCTGATCCGCGTGTGGGACGCCGCCGACGGGCGCAGTCTGATGTCGCTGGAATTGTTCGGCCCGGTGAGCGGAATCGCTTTCACCAGCAGCGCGACCCTGGCCGTTGCCACCCAGGACCAGGACTGCACCCTGGCCGGGGGCGCAGTCGAACTGTATACCGTCGGCAGCAGCGACCCGATCCGCGTGCTGACCGGTCACAGCGGGTCGCTGGATGCGCTGGCCGTCAGCCCGGATGGATCGCAGGTGGCGGCGGGCGGGCAGGAATCGCTCTGCTCTGGCAGCGCCGTCATCTGGTTGTGGAACGCCGGTGACGGCAGCCTGCTGCGCACCTTCGTACTGGGCAGCGAGACTCGCATCACCGACCTGGCCTTCAGCCCGAACGGATCGCTGCTGGCCTCGTCGAGCATGGATGGCACGGTTCGCCTCTGGGATGTCAACAGCGGCGCGGCGCTGGCTGCCCAGTCCGGCCCCGGCAGGACGATCGGCAGCCTCAGCTTCCGGCCCGGCGGCGCGTTGATCGCCTCCGGCAGCGCGGACGGCTCCGTTAGCTTCTGGGGAGCGAGCTAACCATGACTGCGCGCGCGCTCACGTCGCTGGCCCTGGTCGCCGTGCTGCTGATCACGGCAGCGCTCGCCTGCTCGCTCGATACAGGCGGCTCTGGTTCCGGCAGCGGCGAGTCAGCCCCGGCAGCGACCTCCGACAACGAATCGGGCACGACGCCCGTTGTCACCATTCTTTCCCCCGCCAGCGGCCAGGCTGTGCCGCGCAACCAGCCGGTAGATATCCGCGTCGCCACCGATTCGACCGCCACCAGCTTCATGCTCAAAGTCAACGAGCAGGTCGCCTCCACCCGCTCGCTGCCCAATGATCTGACCGGTCCGGCGGAAGCCATCCTCACCTGGAACACGCCGGACCGCACCGGGACTTATACGCTCCAGGTCATCGCCTTCAACGGCTCGCTGTTCAGCGAACCGGCCACCCTGACGCTGGAAGTCAGCGCCACCGCCGCGAGCACCACCGGCACCGGCGGGACAGGCTGTGTCGGCAAAGTGCTGGTCTCGCAGCTCAACTTCCGCGATGGCCCATCGCTGAACGGGCAGCGGCTCGGCCAGTTTGATGTCGGCGAGACGGTCAGCGTGATCGGGCGCAATTCCGCCTCCACCTGGTATCGCGTCCAGCGGGCCAGCGGCCAGCAGGTGTGGGTCACCAACAACGCGCAGTGGTTCCAGGTCGAAGGCGTGTGCGACAATCTGCCGCTCGGCGAGGCAGGCTAGGCACGGCCCCGCGCCCGGCTAAGGAAAATCACAAGAGGCCCAAACGCCCTCTTCTTTCAGCGCCCTGGATGCTGCCTGGACTCCTGAGTCTGCGCCCACATGATCGTTGAGGAAATCACTGGCTGTGGCGATCCGGACTCATCCCCGCGCGCCCGCCCGCATTGCCGGGCGTATTCCATTTTCGGGGCATGAGACTGTGGGGATTACCCGGACTCACCCCCGCGCGGCCAAAACCGGGCCGCTCCGCCCCCTCTCCGAAAATTTTCGGAGAGGGGGCAGACCAGGCGCCTCCCATGAGGCGCGCAGGTCGGGGGTGAGGCCAGCCGTTCGCCCCCCTATCCGCTCACCTTATCAAAATGCATGACGGGGGCGAAGTCCTCGCAATTTCGCCCCCACTCTGGAATACACCCCCGCATTGCCCTGCCTGCTTACTACCTGTACAATCTGAAGTAACATGAGGATAGGGGTTGAACTGCGGGCGGGCCATCCATGATCACAAGATTGCTGCTGGTAGATTCCGATATCGGCTTCATGCTCAAATTCAAAGAAGCGCTGGAACAGACCGGCGGCTTCCAGGTGAGCATTTCGGCGAATACGCCGGGCGCAACCGAACACCTGATCCGGGCCTACCATCACTGCGCCCTGGTGACGTTCGACCTGCCCGCTACCGATATCGTCCAGGTCCTGCGCGATCTGCGCAACGTCCAGCCCGACCTGCTGGTGGTGGTCATGCCCACCAACAACACCGAAGAAGACCGCGTCCGCTTCCTCGATGTCCAGGGATCGCTGCGCAAGCCCTTCACCGCCCGCGAAGCCGCGCCGTATATTGAGCGCGTGGTCGAACGCGCACGCAAGCGCCCGCCCATCGGCGTAGAAGACCTGCCCCCCCTGCAGCCTCGCCCCGCCGAACCGACCCCCGCCGAACTGCTCTCCGTCGACGAACCCGCCCCCGAACCTCTCGCCGCGCCCGGCCTTGACCTCGACGCACTCGACCGCGAGAATGCGCCGCAGGTGCCCGAATACCAGGCCCCAGACGCCCACAGCATTCTGGATGAGTTCGCCGCGCTGGAGAGCGCCCAGGCTGCGCCCACCC
>DAOUFU010000204.1:0-23232 GCA_034429275.1 Anaerolineae bacterium
ATCTGCCCAGCCCTTCAAAGACAGCGTCTTGGTGATGGCTGCCGTCAGCGTCGTCTTCCCGTGGTCAATGTGGCCGATCGTCCCCACGTTCACATGGGGCTTCGTCCGCTCAAACTTCCCCTTCGCCATGCTTTACTCGTTCCTCCGGAAAGTCGCCGAATCGTTGGATATGGTTGTGAAGCTGATGATAAAAACTGAGCCTACAATGGGATTTGAACCCATGACCTCTCCCTTACCAAGGGAGTGCTCTACCGGCTGAGCTATGTAGGCACGGACGGGTAAAACCAGTGGGCCAGGTAGGACTCGAACCTACGAAGGCTTCTGCCAGCGGATTTACAGTCCGCCCCCTTTGCCGCTCGGGACACTGACCCAGGTTGGTAAACAATCTAGCACCCATTTGTGTGGGGCTGAGAGCCGACGATGGGAATTGAACCCATAACCTAGCGCTTACAAGGCGCTTGCTCTGCCGATTGAGCTACGTCGGCGTTAGCAAGGTCATTTTACCACGCGCCGGGCAGCGCCTCAAGGGCGATTCTCACCGTCAGACGCCGGGCATTTTATCGGACTACATGGGCTTTGTCAATGGTCACCCGCTGCCGCGCGTGCGGGCGATGGGATCGAAATGGGCGATGACAGTGGGGTGTTCAGCCCGGATGCGCGTGGTACAATCTACAAAATCCATCGTTTAGTTGTATGAACCTGTGGAGAAGGGTGTCCTGAGAGCATGATGACTGTCACACACGGTTTTGAATTGGTGCGAGAGCAGATGATTCCCGAACTCAACACGGTTGGCCGGCTGTATCGCCACCAGCGAACCGGTGCACGGCTGCTGTCATTGGAAAACGATGACGAAAACAAAGTGTTTGGGATCACGTTTGCGACGCCCCCTGACGATTCGACCGGACTGCCGCACATCATGGAGCATTCGGTGTTGTGTGGATCGCGCAAATACCCGGTCAAGGAACCGTTTGTTGAGTTGCTCAAAGGATCGCTGCAAACCTTCCTGAATGCGTTTACCTATCCCGACAAGACGTGTTATCCCTTTGCCAGCCAGAACGTGCAGGATTTTTATAACCTGCTTGATGTGTATCTGGATGCAGTGTTTTATCCCAAGCTCACGCCGTACACGCTCCAGCAAGAAGGCTGGCATTATGAGCTTGAAGAACCGGGCGCGCCACTGGTTTATAAGGGGGTCGTCTTCAACGAAATGAAGGGGGCCTACTCTGACCCTGATAACCTGCTAGAACGTACCATTCAGCAAACGCTGTTCCCGGATACGACCTATGGGGTTGATTCTGGCGGCGATCCCAGCGTGATCCCTGACCTCACGTATGAGCAGTTCAAACGGTTTCATGACACCTATTACCACCCGTCCAATTCGTTCATCTTCTTCTATGGTGACGATGATCCGGTGGAACGGCTGCGCCGCATCGATGAATTTCTGGCGGGGTTCGACGCGCTGGATGTGAACGCGACGGTCGCGCTGCAGCCGCGGTGGGATAGTCCGCGGCGGGTAACGACGTATTATGCCGCCGGCCCGGATGATGTCAACGAGCGAAAGGGAATGCTCACCGTCAACTGGATGCTGGATGAGATGAACGATCCGGCCCTGCACCTGGCGTTCGACATTCTCGAATACATTCTGATCGGGACGTCAGCATCGCCTCTGCGCAAGGCCCTGATCGATTCCGGGTTGGGTGAAGACCTGGCGGGGTCGGGCTATGAGGCTGATCTGCGGCAGTCCTTTTTCTCAACCGGTTTGAAAGGGATCGACGTAGAGCAGGCCGGGCAGGTCGAAGCGCTGATTCTCGAAACGCTCACGGAGCTGGTCGAGCAGGGCATCGAGCCGGAGATGATCGAGGCAGCGATGAACACACTTGAATTTGCGCTGCGCGAAAACAACACCGGCTCGTTTCCTCGCGGTATCGCCCTGATGATTCGTGCGCTGCGTCTGTGGCTGCATGGGGGCGATCCGATGGCCGCATTGGCTTTTGAAGGTCCATTGGCGGCGGTGAAGTCTGCGTTGGAATCCGATCCGCGCTATTTCGAGGGATTGATCCGCAAATACCTGTTGGAGAATCCGCACCGGACGACGCTGACTCTGGCCCCCGACGGCGAACTGCAGCAGCGCCAGGAAGCCCGTGAGAAGGCTCGCCTGGCAGAGGCGCAGGCTGCGATGTCGGCTGAAGATCTGGAGCAAGTGCTAGAAGATACGCGCACGCTCAAGCAGATGCAGGAAACCCCGGACTCCCCGGAAGCGCTGGCGACTATTCCCAGCCTGTCGCTGAGTGATATCGACCGCGAGATCAAGCGAATTCCGCTCGATGTTCAGCAGGTGGCCGGAACCCAGCTACTGTATCATGACCTGTTCACCAATGGGATCATATATCTCGATCTGGGGCTGAACCTGGCCGCGCTCCCGCAGGATTTACTCCCCTATGCCGGGTTATTTGGCCAGGTGTTGCTTGAGATTGGCACGGAGAAAGAAGACTATATCCGGCTGGCGCAGCGCATCGGGCGCAAGACGGGTGGCATCGGTTCATCGCTTATGGCATCTATGGTGCGTGACGCCGAATCGTCGGCGGCATGGATGTTCCTTCGTGGCAAAGCAACGATGCAGCAGGCGACCGATTTGTTGTCTATTCTGCTCGATGTGCTTCTGACGGTGAAGCTCGATAACAAAGAACGATTCCGCCAGATTGTATTGGAAGAAAAGGCGAGCCTTGAAGCCGGAATTGTCTCGCGCGGGCACGCGGTAGTGCGGACCCGGCTGCAGGCGGCATTAAACGAAGCAGATTGGGTTTCCGAGCAGACGGGCGGGCTGGATTACCTGTTCTTTCTCCGACGGCTGGTCGATGAGATTGAGAGCGATTGGCCCGGTGTACTGAATAAGCTCGAAGCGATCCGCCATGGGCTGATCAACCGCCAGGCGATGATCGCCAATGTGACCCTGGACGCTGCTAACTGGCAGGTCTTCCGGCCCCAGTTGGTCGCGTTTCTGAATGCGCTACCGGCCTTCACTTTTGCTTCGCAAGCGTGGGAACCTGCCCGAATTCCGGTCAATGAGGGGCTGATCATTCCCGCACAAGTCAATTATGTCGGCAAGGCGGCTGATCTGTTTAAATTGGGCTACAAACTGCACGGCTCGTTTTTGGTGATTCTCAACTACCTTCAGGCAACCTGGCTTTGGGAGCAGGTGCGTGTGAAGGGAGGCGCGTATGGTGGGTTTGCCACCTTTGATTCACGGTCGGGGGCGTTTTCGTACCTGTCATACCGCGATCCCAATGTGCGCACTACGCTCAATGTCTACGATGAAACGGCGGAATTTCTACGCAGGCTGGAACTGACCCCCGAGGAACTGACCAAGAGTATCATCGGCGCGATTGGGACTCTGGACCAGTATCAACTGCCGGACGCCAAAGGGTTTACGTCGATGGCACGCTATCTGACCGGCGAGACAGATGACAAGCGTCAAAAGATGCGCGACGAGGTGCTTTCGACCACGCAGGACCACTTCCGCCAATTTGCAGAGGTGCTCACCACGTTCAACCGGGAGGCCGCTGTAGCGGTCTTGGGCGCAGAAGATGCGCTCGAAAATGCCGATCTGGAGCTGCGCCTGACGCGCGTGCTATAAGTAAGGTAAGGCGACGGTGGCGACGCAGCGTATGGCGATGCACAGACGTATTGTAGTGCACAAATGGTGGCCGCTGGCGGTGATGTTGATCGGCCTGATGGCTGTATCGACTGCGGCGATCTTTGTGCGGCTGGCGCAGGATGAAGGCGCCCCATCGCTGGTGATTGCGGCGGGGCGGTTATGTGTCGCCACCGTAATCTTGACTCCGATCGTTTGGCGATATCATCGGGATGAACTGCGGACACTCTCTGCCAGTGACATCCGGTGGGCCATGCTTAGCGGGGCGATGTTGGGGCTCCATTTTGCAAGCTGGATTAGCTCGCTGGAATATACGGCGGTGGTGAACAGTGTCGTGCTGGTCTCTACCAA
Source organism: Anaerolineae bacterium (assembly GCA_034429275.1). Taxonomy (GTDB): domain Bacteria; phylum Chloroflexota; class Anaerolineae; order Aggregatilineales; family Aggregatilineaceae; genus DAOUFU01. The sequence goes on from DAOUFU010000204.1 coordinate 4,004, forward strand.
TCCGCTGTGGGTGGCACTGCTGGCCCCGCTCTTTCTGCGCGAGCGATTGGGCCGGTGGACTCTGCTAGGCCTGGGCCTGGCGTTTGTCGGCGGACTGCTGGTCAGTTTGAGCGGTGAGGCTGGAGATCCACCCACGCGCAGCGATCCATGGCTCGGCAACAGCCTGGCGTTGTTTGGTGCGCTGATGGTGGCGATCTACTTTATGATCGGGCGCAGTTTGCGCGCACGGCTTAGCCTGATGGTATATGTCTGGGTGGTATATGGCGCGGCGGCGATTATCCTGGTAGGAATTGTGGTAATCACGGCTCAACCACTCACCGGTGTGCCAGGGACCGCCTATCTGTGGATTTTGATGATCGGGCTGGTGCCGCAGTTGATCGGCCATTCGTCGTTTAACTACGCGCTGGGTTTTTTCGCTGCTTCATACGTCAGTCTGATCGTGCTGGCCGAGCCAGTGGCCAGCGGCCTGTTGGCGATTGTCATTTTGGAAGAGTGGCCGGTTGGGGTGCAGCTGATCGGGGCGGCGTTGGTCCTGGTAGGGATTGCCGTGGCCAGCCGTGAGCAGCAGGTAAACGGTGCAGTCGATCCGGCAGCCGTCAATCCTGGAACGGCGTGATTGGTGCAGGAAGTGAGAGGGCGAGATGGACGGCATATTTGGCGTGGGGCTGCCTGAGATGGTGATTATCGCGCTGGCGTTGTTCATCGTGGGCGGCCCGAAGAACACGGCAAAATGGGCACGCGAACTGGGGGTCTGGGTGCGAAAAGCGCGCGAAGCCTGGACTCAAGTGATCGCCGAGGTGGAAAATGAATTGGGGCCGGAAGGCAAAGAAGTAATGGATGTGGCGCGCGAATTGGGGAAGGGAGTCAATGAAGTGCGCAACATGAACCCTACCCGGCGCGCTATGGGCGAAACCATGCGTATGGTGAGCGATGCCGTGAGCCTGGATGAGAAACCGTCGTCTTCTGCTACGCGGATGGCGGGCAGCACTTCTGATGCTCCGGCTCCAAACGGCGGCAGTTCCGGCAATAATGGCAGCCCCAAAGCGCCCGATAATCGTTATTCTGCCTGGGTGCCGCCCGATCGCCAGGATTGACTGCCCTGGGTCTGGTCAAAAATCATGCGATGTTTCCGAAGAATGCCGCCTTTGCGCGGCGTTTTTTCTGCACTGTTTGGCTCTCTTCTCTGCGTGAATTTTTCTAATTCTCTCAGATCATCTTCACAAAGGTGCAGCCGGTTGTGTTGCCAAATGCACAATGGTTTCATATAATCGGAAGCAATATCTCCGATTAATCCGATTGATCGGATGAATCGGATCGGCACGCTGACAGCCTTTGTGATAGCCTTGTGACAGGTTGTGTGGATGGGAAAGTAGGGTGTCGTGCCTCAGTTAAATCTGCGCTCGGATATTTTGCGATATATCGTGGAACACCAGCTCAAAGAAGGCGACCGCCTGCCCACACTGAGTGATTTGAGCAGCGAGCTGAATGTGAGCGTGAGCAAGCTGCGCGAGGACCTTGAAGTGGTCCGTTCGCTGGGATTGGTTCAAGTCAAACCGCGCCTGGGCACGCAGGTCCAGGCGTTTGATTTTGCGCCGGCTGCGACGTTGAGCGTGTTATACGCGGTAGGGCTGGACCGGGCCTCGTTCACTCAATTTTCACGACTGCGCAGCAGCCTGGAACTATCCTTCTGGCACGAGGCAGTACGCCAGCTCGGCCCGGATGACATAGCATACCTGCGACAGTTGGTGGTTCGCGCGCGGGAGAAACTGACCCCAACGCCGATCGAAGTGCCGTTTGCCGAACATCGCGCGCTGCACATGGGCTTTTTCAAGCATTTGCAGACCCCGTTTGTGATCGGACTGCTTGAAGCGTATTGGGCAGCGTATGAGGCGTTTGGACTGTCTCTGTATGCGGAACTGTCTTATCACCGGCAGGTATGGGATTATCACGAACAGATGGTGGAATGTGTGGCGGCAGGGAATTATGAGATGGGGCGGCGCGCCTTGCAGGAGCACATGACACTCATTCGCTATTTGCCGGTGCAAGGGACTGCTCCCACCAACGATCACCGCCCACAAGAGGAGCCAATGCCTATACCTTATTTTGAGTAAGCGTAACCAAAAACGATTCTTTAAAAACCTTATGGCGACGACCGCTGAAAACTGATCGCGAGGGTTGGAGTAGGAGCAGGAAAAGTCATGAGTGATGTGCAGCATTCCCCCCTGGAGGCGTTGATGCACGAGCCAACGCCAATTGTCAATGATTTCCAGATTATGATCGCCACCGTCAATGGTTCCGGGAGCCAGACGGCTAATACTGTGTTGATGCGCGCGATTTTCCGAATGGGCATTCCTGTGAGCGGAAAGAATGTTTTCCCCTCCAATATTCAGGGGCTGCCCACTTGGTTTTCTATCCGGGTGAACAAGGATGGCTACATCGCGCGCCTGGACGAGTATCACATTCTGGTGGCTATGAACCAGACCACCATCGAAGACGATATCGCCCACCTAGCTCCGGGCGGCATGTGCGTGCTGCCGGAAGAGTGGAATTATGTCCAGAAGCGCGATGATATTGTGTATTACCCGGTTCCGGTGAAGGCCATCGTGAGCGACGAGCAGCTTCATATCCCGGATAACCTGCAGTCGTATGTCGAAAACATGGTATACGTCGGCGCGCTGGCCACATTGCTGAATATCGACCTGGACCAGATCGGCTTTGCCCTCGATTATCATTTCAACGGCAAAGCCAAACCGATCAATCTGAACATGTCGGTGGTCAAGCTGGCCTATGAGTGGACACAAGATCATCTGGCCAAGCGCGACCCCTACCTGGTTGAGCGCTTGACCAAGACCGAGGGCATGATCTTGATGGACGGGAACTCGGCGGCAGCGCTGGGAGCAGTGTTCGGCGGGGTACAGTTCGCGGCCTGGTACCCGATCACTCCGTCAACCAGCCTGATCGATGCACTGCGCGAGCATATGGCTGCCCTGCGCACCGATCCGGCAACCGGTAAAGCCACCTATGCAATCATCCAGGCTGAAGACGAGATCGGCGCGGTGGGGATGTTGGTGGGCGCAGGCTGGGCGGGTGCGCGGGCCATGACGGCCACTTCGGGGCCAGGGCTGTCGCTGATGAGTGAGTTTGCCGGGCTGGCCTATTACGCTGAGGTTCCTCTCGTCATCTGGGATGTGCAGCGTATGGGGCCGAGCACCGGCCTGCCAACTCGCACCTCGCAAGGCGACATTCTGTTCGCCTATTTCCTGGGCCACGGCGACACCCGCCACGTGATTCTTTTGCCGGGCAGTGTGTATGAAGCGTTCGAATTCGGCTGGAAGGCGTTTGATCTGGCCGAGAGGCTGCAAACCCCCGTCATGGTACTGAGTGACCTGGAACTGGGGATGAACCTGTGGATGAGCGAGCAGTTCGATTATCCCGATCAGCCGATGGACCGCGGCAAGGTGCTGACTGCCGAGGATGTTGAGGCGGCGGGTGAATTTGCGCGCTACCGGGATATTGATGGTGACGGCATCACGTATCGCACACTTCCGGGGACAGATCATCCGCTGGCGGCTTATTTCGCGCGTGGCACGGGGCACAATGAAAAGGCGGGGTACAGCGAGCGTCCGGACGACTGGGTGAAGAACATGAACCGACTCAGCCGCAAGTTTGAAACGGCGCGCACGCTGGTTCCCAAACCGGTTGTTGATCGGGTGGATGGCGCGACGATCGGGCTAATTGCCTACGGCACCACCGATCCGTGCATTGTCGAAGGGCGCGCGATCCTCAAAGAGCAGGGTACAGAGACCAGCTACCTGCGACTGAAGGCGCTGCCTCTGGAAGACACCACTCGCCAGTTCATCGCGGAACATCAGGTTGTCTATGTTGTGGAGAACAATCACGATGGGCAGATGGCCCTGATTCTGCGCATGGAGTATCCCGATCTGGCCCCACGTATTCGTTCATTGGCTTACTCCGATGGGCTGCCGCTCACAGCAAAATGGTTCGTCTCGGCGTTTAGGGAACAGGAGCACTAGCGATGGGATCGCGCACTAACATCATTGGGCTGACTCGTAACGATTACAAAGGCAAGCCATCGACGCTCTGTTCGGGCTGCGGTCACAATTCGATTGCGAATCAGATCATTGCGGTAGCGTACGAGATGGGCGTGAATCCGCATTCTGTGATCAAGCTGAGCGGCATCGGCTGCTCCAGCAAGTCACCGGCCTATTTCCTCGAACGGGCACATGGCTTCAATGCACTTCACGGGCGTATGCCCGCTGTAGCAACTGGCGCGACCACGGTCAATAACCAGCTAATCGCTTTGGGGGTGAGCGGCGACGGAGATACCGGCAGCATCGGGTTAGGCCAGTTCAAGCACATGGTTCGGCGTAATGTGCCGATTGTGTACATTGTCGAAAACAACGGTGTGTACGGCCTGACCAAAGGGCAGTTTTCGGCCACTGCCGATTAGGGCCAGGAACTCTAATATGCGGGGGTGAATGAACTTCCGCCTATTGATATTTGCCTGGAAGCACTGGCAGCAGATGCATCCTTTGTGGCGCGGTCGTTCGCTGGTGACGCCAAGCAGGTGCGCGAACTGTTGAAAGCTGCGCTGAGTCACAAAGGTACAGCGGTGCTGGATATCATCAGTCCGTGTGTGACGTTCAACAACCACGAGACGTCGAGCAAAAGCTATCCGTACGGCAAGGCACACCAGGAGCCGCTGCAGGATATCACCTACATTCCGCACTACGAGCCGATTACCATCATCGCGCCGGAGCCGGGCGAGGTGCAGGCAGTGGAGATGCATGACGGGTCGCATGTGATGTTGAAAAAGCTCGACCCGCTGATGCATGACCCGACCAGCAAACAGGCCGCTTATCATCTGTTGGAAGTGGCTCACCGCGAGGGCCATTTCATCACGGGTCTGATCTATGTGGATCAAACCCGCCCCACATTGGGAGAGACTAATCACATGGTTCCGCAGCCGCTGGTGAGCCTGACCGAGGAGCAGCTCCGTCCACCGCGCAAGGCGCTGGATGACCTGATGGCGCATCTCTCGTGCTGCCGGTGATATGCGTTTCGCGGCATAGACACAGACGTTGAATCGACCCAACGGCTCGCAGAAGGTTCTGTGGGCCGTTGGTTTTTTTAGAGGGGTTGAGAGTCAGATTCCGGGCGCAGCGAGGAAAAGACGCTGACGGTGGATATGAGCCTGGTCGAGGGTGAAGCCCAAAGCGTCAAGCAGTTCGTCTGGGCGGGCGTTTCCCCGGTCCCCGGTCGCCAGGTCGGCGATCACAATGCGGTCCTCCCCAAGCGATAGCCCCAGGATCAGCGGACGAAGATCGTAGGTCTTTTTGTGCCCCTGCCGTTCGATGGTCGGTCGAGCCAGCAGCGCCGACACTCGTTCGGAGAGTGTCGGCTCATCCAGCGTCGGATCGATGAATGTGATGATGTAGCGGCTGTGGGTGACCAACGTGGGCAGTGCGGCACTCTTGATGTCCACTTCTTCAAGGCTGTTCACAGCGATTCCTGACGGACTGGCCTGTTGGAGTCGGTCAACCCATGTGGTCAGAGTATCGGCATCGAAGCGTGCGGTCAGCCAGATATCGAGATATTCGCATTCGCTGGTTACCCCCACCGGGAGCGCGGCGGCGAACTGCATCCGCGGACGAGGATTAAACCCTTGGGAATATTCCAGCGGCAGTTCGGCTCGCCGCACGATGCGTTCCCAGGTTTTGGCGAGGTCGAGATGCCCTACAAAACGCATGGGGCCAGATTTGCTGAAGCGAATACGCAGGCGTTGTTGGGTGAGTGATTGGTTCATGGGCGTCATTATACCAGGATGATGCCCAAAACCAACGGCTAGTGAGTCGGGGAGTTGGTTGGTATACTGGCGCTAAACTCCGGTGGCCGGGACGAAAAACCGTAACCTTTGCGCACAAGAGGTGTTAGAACGCATGACTGAGCCTGATGCTGAGGTCCAACGCGCCCTGTCGATGGCGGATGACGCAGAACTTGTCGAATGGGCTAAGGAAGACTCGGCGGCGTTTGGTGAGTTGTACACGCGCTACGTCAGGAAGATTTATAACTACGTCTACTACCGAACCGGCAATCACCATGAGGCTGAGGATATCACGGCGCGCGTGTTTTACCGGGCGATGTCGCATATCAGCACCTATCGGGACCGGGGCGTGCCGTTTTCTGCGTGGTTGTACCGCATTGCGCACAACCTGGTGGCAAACTGGCACCGGGATCGCAAGCGTCAGAACGTGGTGCCGCTCGACGAATACATGGTGAGTGGAGGACATTCCGACTTCCCGGAATCGGTGACTGAGAGCGAGGAAGAGAGAGAAAGGCTGCTGGCGTCGATTCGTGAGCTGCCGCCAGATCGCCAGCAGTTATTGATCTTGAAGTTCGTCGAGCATCTTTCTAACGCTGAGATCGGCGCGATCATGGATCGAACAGAAGGCGCGATCAAGTCGCTATATCATCGCACGTTGCTATCGTTACGCGGCATTCTAGATGACACACAGGACAAATCATGAGGCCCATCCCGTTTTTCTCTAAGCGCCCTGACTCTCGCGATGTGCAGGACTATTTGATGGCGCACGCCGACGCCCTGATCGCAGGGACGCTGGATCGTAGTGCACTTGCGCGACGCTTCCCGAATGTGGATCCAGCGCAGATTGAGCGCCTGATGACCCTGGCCGAACAAATCAGCCGGGCGCTGGTCGATACCGCGCCGTCGGACGAATTCATTGCGCGGCTGCGCCACGAGCTGTTGAATTCGGGCATTTACGATGAGGATTCACTGGTTGAACGGCTGCTCAGAATGGCTCCGCGCACTCAGCTTGAATGGGTGAGTCTTGGTGGGGCGACTCTTACAGCGGGCGTGGTCGTGCTGCTGGCCTCGCGCCCGTTGCTCGACATGATAGGTGCCTGGTACGACCGGCGCACGGCGGCTTGACATCGTTTCGCTGGAGCTGGATGTGCTGTATTTTGAGAGAAACAAGTACCCTGGTCATTTGACAGACCAGGGTATTTGATTCTATGTTAATGGCCAATGCAGCGTCTGGCTTCGGGCGTCGCAGAGGGCTTCTTTGGAACGTTGAGGGGAGAGTTCAGCATGGGCGAAGGGCAAAGCAACCCGCTTGTGGCCGCACAGGAACTGGTCAACACGCTGCGCGCAAACAGCGACAGCGCGATTCATTCGCAGCTCGATGATCTGGCACGGTTGCTGGACCAGGCGGTACGCCAGGGGCAGGGCGAGGATGCTGAGGCGCTTCGGGCCAGGATGGAGGAGATGATCGCCCTCAACGCGCAGTTCGTCTCGGTGATGGTGCACGAAATTCGCGTGCCGATGACCAGCATCAAGGGGTATTCCGATATGCTGGGCAAGGGTGTGGTCGGCCCGTTGAGCGAGCAGCAGCAGATGTTTGTGGATACCATCCGCTCAAACGTCACGCGAATGGAGCATCTGGTCTCCGACATCAGCGATATCAGCAAGCTGAATTCGGGACGTGTGCGGCTCGATCCCAAGATGGACCTTTACAAGAACATCGCCATGATGGTTGAAAAGAAAGTGGCCGATCTGGCGGCACAACATAACCACACGCTCACCTTCGATACACCTTCCGGGCTGCCTATGCTGAACCTGGATGGCAACCGGCTGGCTCAGGTCATCGAGAAGCTGGTTGTCAATGCGATCCAGTACACGCCTGATGGTGGACAGATCACGGTGAAAGCTGAGGCGACCGACGAAGGATGGCTCAAGGTCTCGGTGATTGACAACGGCATTGGCATGAGTGAAGCGGACCAGGCCCATATCGGCGAATTGTTCTGGCGTTCGGACAGCGAACACGTGCGGAACTTCAAAGGGCATGGGCTGGGGCTGCCGATTGCCATCGGGTTTATCAAGCTGTTTGGTGGGCGATTTTTCTTCGAAAGCACGCTGGACAAGGGCAGTGTCTTCGGGTTCGTCGTGCCGGGGATGAATTAGGTAAAAAAGCCCGTAAAAGCAAGTCGAGGCCGCGGTCATTGGGGGCGTTCTGGCACGAATGCTATACTCTGATTGCGGCCTTTTGCTGCGTGCCACTGGCCGCTGGCATCCGCACTTTTGACCCGTCCGGAGGCGTGTTTGTGAACCTGCATGAGTATCAGTCAAAATTACGTTTTGCAGAATTTGGAATTCCCGTTCCCAAGGGCAAAGTGGCCCACTCCCCACAAGATGCTTACGAGATAGCTAAAGAACTGGGCGGCCCGGTGGTGATCAAAGCCCAGGTGCTGACCGGCGGACGCGGCAAGGCAGGCGGTGTCAAGCTTGCTCAAAACCCGGCGGAAGCGCAGGCTCATGCCGACGCGATCCTCGGTATGGAGATCAAAGGTCACCGGGTGCTCAAGGTGCTGGTTGATCCCGCATCCGAAATCAAGGCCGAAATATACCTGGGCGTGACCAATGACCGCGCGGCGCGCAAACCGCTGATCATGGCAAGCGCTGAAGGCGGCATGGATATCGAAGAGGTCAACCGAACCGCACCGGAGAAGATCATTCGCGAGCATATCGATCCTTTCCTGGGGCTGCGCGATTACCAGATTCTCAACCTGGCGAGTGGGATCATGCTGCCGCGCGAGCTTTGGAAGCAGTTTCGTGCGATCACACGCGGCTTGTACGAATGCTATATGAGCAGTGATGCCACGCTGGCGGAGATCAACCCGCTTATCATCGACGGTAGCGGGAATCTGCTGGCGGTCGATGGCAAGATGTCGATCGATGACAACGCGCTGTATCGCCAGCCTCAACTGGCCGAGCTGCGTGACACCAGCGCCGAGCCAAAAGCCGAAACCGCTGCGCGCGCCTCCGGCTTGAGTTATATCAAGCTCGATGGCGAAATCGGCTGTATGGTCAATGGGGCAGGGCTGGCGATGACTACGATGGACATGACCAAGCTGTTCGGCGGTTCGCCGGCCAATTTCCTCGACATCGGCGGCGGGGCCAAAGCGGAGACCGTCGCGGCGGCACTGCGCATCATCCTGGAAGACCCCAACGTGAAAGCGGTGTTATTCAACATCTTCGGCGGCATTACGCGCTGCGACGAAGTGGCCATGGGCATCATCGCGGCCCTGGAAGAGGTCAAGACCGACCTGCCGATGGTGGTGCGACTGGTGGGCACGAATGAGGAAGAGGGGCGGCGGTTGATTGACGAGGCTCACTTCCCGAACATGGTTGGGGCGACGACATTGGCCGAAGCGGCCCAGAAGGCGGTCGCCGCCGCCCGGCGTGGTTAGCGGCAGGCGCGTATCCAAAGGATGATGACCCAATGGCTATTCTGATCGACAAAAACACGAGGCTGCTGGTCCAGGGAATCACCGGGCGCGAAGGCTCGTTTCATACCGGGCAGATGATCGAATATGGAACCAACGTGGTTGGCGGCGTCACGCCCGGTAAGGGGGGTGAATGGGCGCACGGCAAACCGGTATTCGATACTGTTAAGGCAGCCAAAGAGTCCACCGGTGCGAACACAACTGTGATCTTTGTGCCTCCCGCGTTCGCTGCGGACGCAATCTATGAGGCGGTCGATGCCGGGATCAGCCTGATAGTGTGCATCACCGAAGGGCTGCCCGTGCTAGAGATGATGAAGGTGCGGGAGTGGGTAGATCAAAGCAAGAGCCGCCTGGTGGGGCCGAATTGTCCCGGTCTGCTCACACCGGGGCAGGCGAAGGTCGGCATCATGCCCGGTCATATCGCAATGCCCGGCAAGGTGGGTGTGGTCTCGCGCAGCGGCACCCTGACCTATGAGGTCATGTATGCTTTGACTCAGCGCGGTATCGGCCAATCCACCTGCGTGGGTATCGGCGGAGACCCGATCAACGGCACGAACTTTATCGATGTGCTGCGCATGTTCGAAGAAGATCCTCAGACCGAAAAAGTCGTGCTGATCGGTGAGATCGGCGGCACAGAAGAAGAAAAAGCGGCGAGTTTCATTGCTACGCAGATGAGCAAACCCGTAGTGGCCTTCATTGCAGGACAGACCGCGCCACCCGGTAAGCGAATGGGGCACGCGGGCGCGATTGTTGAGGGAGGAAGCGGCACCGCAGAAGAAAAAATCAAGGCCCTGCTTGCCGCTGGGGTCAAGGTGGCGGAACATCCGGAGCAGATTCCCGATTTGCTGTGAGCACAGCGAATCGAGCGTCCGGTGACCAAACCGGGCTTGACCTCTGCCTGACGCGTGTGGTATGCTGACGTCACATCGGAACGTCGAACAGCATCTTTTAATGGCAATGACGGAAACGAGTACGCCCTGACTGGTCGGGCAGCGAGCCTGGGAGAGTGTGAGCCGGGCGCGATGGCAGGGCCGAAAATCCTTCCTGAGCTGCAAGCTGAACGCGCTGAGGCGCCAGTAAGCTGTGCCGGATTGGTCACCGTTATCATGACCCAACCTGCGGGCTGCTGAAGCCCGGTGGTTTGAGTGCTCTGCCCCCATGGCGGAGAAGAAGGGTGGTACCGCGCGAGTGTTACTCCCGTCCCTTGTTTTTTGGGACGGGAGTTTTTTGTTCTGGAGCAAGGTGGTTCTCAATGGTGGTCTCGATTCGTCCGGTAGAAGAACGCGATGAGGCGGCGATTGCGCGGCTGTGGGCGGCATTGGCGGCTTATCACGTGGCGCTTGATCCGCGCCTGCCGGATGCCGTGCCCGGCGCATCCGCCGATTATGCCGCGCGGCTTGTTGAACGGCGCGATGACCCCGATACACGGACTTTTGTTGCTGAGACTGATGGGCAGGTGATCGGGTACGTGTTGGGCGCGGTTGTGGACTTGCATCCCGACCTGTTCCAACACGTGGATGTGGGCTTCATCGCGGACATTTTTGTGGACCCAGGGTATCGCGGTCAGGGTGTGGCGCGGCGGCTGGTGATGGCGATCAATCAGTGGTTTGCCAGCGTGGGTGTCGATCATGTGGAATGGCAGGTCGCGGCAAAGAATGATGTGGGTCGCAAATTTTGGGAGGCTGTTGGGGGGCAGCCGGTGATGGTGAGGATGCGGATGGAGCTGGCGGGTCAAGACCGGGAGAGCAGCGCATGAAAGGGCGCTGGCCAGTTGTGACTGTTCTGGCGGCGGCGGTGGCGGGCCTGGTGGTGCTTCAGGCCGTGTTTCCCGACCGCTCATGGACTCTTCGCGCCCAGTTGGGGTTGGTCTGGCTGGTGCTGGCGAGCCTGACTCCGGTGTTGGTGGCTCGCGCGCCTGAACAAGATCGCCCGCGCTTGTGGCTGGTGTTTGCCCCAGCCTTGGTTCTGATCGGCCTGGGAGTATTGGTGCCCGATTGGGCGCTGTTTTTCGCCGGGGGCGGCTTAGGATGGATTGTAGCGGCGCATGTGCTGCTGCGCGGGCGTACACAGATGGGATATCGCCTGGCCATTCGCCATTTGCGGCGCGGTGAATATGCAGAGGCGCTCGCTGCCATGCAGTCGCTTGTAGAGGCCGAGCCAAAAGACCCGGCTCACCGCTGCTTCCGCGCGGAACTGTACCGCCTCGCCGGGGACCTGGACCATGCCGCCGGGGAATATCGGCAGGCGGTGCGGCTGGCCCCGGATTCGGCGGCGGGCTATGCCGGGCTGGCGGAGGTTTTCGCACAGCAAGGCCGATTTGACGAGGCACTTCCCCTGGCCCGGCAGGCTTATGAGTGCGATCCGAACCAATGGACAGCGGCTTATACGTTGGGGTTGATCCTCGATCGGCTTGGGCAGGCGGCAGAAGCGGTGCATTGGCTGGAACAGGCACAGTCTGCCGGCATCCCGCATGGCCGCTACCGGCTGCTGACGCACCTGTGGCTGGCGCGTAACCATGCCCGCTTGGGTGAGCAGGAGGCTTCGCGCGCCCAGGTGAAAGCTTTGCGCAAACAGTCGCGCGGCCTGGAGGAGTGGCAAACGATACTATCCAGCGAGCAAGCGGCCCCGCTGCGCGCCCTTTTGGCGCAAGATGTTGCCCTGGCGCAGCGGTTGTGCGACGAGCCGCTCGAAGATGGCAATCTGGACAACCTGGAGGTCCTGTGAAAGCGAACGAATGGGTAGGACAAGCAGCTAAGGGAGGTGGCAGCGTGGCATCTGAGTACCGACAGCTTGTGCCACGTTTGATCGGTGAGTGAGACGAACACCGATACACTTGCCTGGATTTTGCATGACCGGATTACATCCGTCAGGAGGCGGTATGTTCCAACCTGTAACATCGAAAGTTGATATCGACGCGCTGGAAAAAGAACAGCTGGCGTTCTGGCGTGAGAAGAACGTCTTCCATCGGTCGATGGAAGAGCGCAAAGGTGGCCCCACCTATGTGTTCTTTGAAGGACCGCCGACCGCAAACGGCAAGCCGGGAACGCATCACGTGCTGGCTCGCGCGTTCAAGGATATGTTCCCGCGCTACCACACCATGACCGGCAAATATGTGCTGCGCAAGGGTGGGTGGGATACCCACGGTTTGCCGGTCGAAATCGAGGTCGAGAAGGAACTCGGCTTCAAGCACAAACACGAGATCGAGGAATATGGCATCGCCCGGTACAACGAGAAATGCCGCGCCAGCGTGTTTCGCTACATCCAGGAATGGGAGCGGCTGACCGAACGCATCGCGTTCTGGGTAGATCTCGATGATGCGTATATCACCTACAAGAACGAGTATATCCAGAGCGTGTGGTGGATCTTGCGCCAGTTCTGGGACAAGGGACTGCTCTACCAGGGGTACAAAGTAGTCCCCTATTGCGCGCGTTGCGGCACACCGTTGAGCAGTCACGAAGTTGCGCAGGGATATAAAGAAGTGGCCGATCCCAGCGTGTTCGTGCGATTTGCCGTTCGAGGACAGCCGGGGACGTACTTCCTGGCCTGGACAACCACGCCCTGGACTCTGCCCGGCAATGCAGCGCTGGCCGCGAACCGCCGCGAAACCTATGTGGTGGTCGAAGGGCCGACCGACGATGGTATTGGAACCGAGCGGCTGATCCTGGGCAAGGCGCTGATGCATAAAGCGCTCAAGCACCCGGAAGCCTATACCGTGGTGCAGGAGATGAAAGGCGAAGACCTGCTGGGTATGCATTACGAGCCGCTGTTCTCGTTCCTGCCCATCGAACAGGACTATGCTTACGTCATCCATGGCGATTTCGTGAGCATGGAAGACGGTTCTGGCCTGGTGCACATCGCTCCTGCCTTCGGCCAGGACGACATGGAAGTCGGCCAGGCCAATAACCTGCCCACCATCCAGACTGTTGCTCCCGATGGCACCTTCATCGACGCGGTGACACCCTGGGCTGGCATGTGGGTGAAGAAGGCTGACCCGGAGATCAAGAAGAATCTCAAGGATCGCGGGTTGCTGTACAAAGCGGAGCAGTATATCCACAACTACCCGTTTTGCTGGCGCTGCGATACGCCGCTGCTCTACTACGCGCGCGAGACGTGGTATGTTCGTGCGACCGCCTACCGCGAGAAGATGATCGAGTTGAACAACACGATCAACTGGGTGCCCGAACATATCAAAACCGGGCGCTTCGGCAACTGGCTGGAAGAACTGCGCGATTGGGCGCTGGGCCGCGAACGTTACTGGGGTACGCCGCTTCCGGTGTGGCGATGTGATAACCCGGAGTGCGATCACATGCACTGCATTGGCGGCGTCGGCGAGCTTGAGGCTCTCAGCGGACGTGACCTTTCGGATCTGGACCTGCATCGGCCTTATGTGGACGAGGTCACATTCCCATGCCCGAAGTGTGGCCAGGGCACTATGCGTCGTGTGCCGGAACTGATCGATGTGTGGTTCGACAGTGGCGCGATGGGTGTTGCCCAATGGGGCTACCCGTATGCCAATCAAGAGATGTTCAAGCAGCAGTTCCCAGCGGACTACATCTGCGAGGCGGTCGATCAGACACGCGGCTGGTTTTACAGTCAGCACGCTATCGCGGCGATGTTGTTCGAGAGTGTCAACTTCAAAAACGTGATCTGCCTGGGCCACATTCTCGACGAAAACGGCCAGAAGATGTCCAAGAGTAAGGGGAATGTGGTCGAACCCTGGAGCGTGCTGGATAAGTATGGAGCGGACGCGTTCCGCTGGTACATGTACACAGCAGGGCCGCCCGGCGAACCACGCCGCTTCTCACTCGAATTGGTCGGTGATGTGGTACGCAGCTTCTACCTGATGCTGTGGAATGTCTACAGCTTTTTCGTGACGTATGCGAACCTGGACCAGTTCGATCCAACTCTGCCGCCCATCCCTCTGGCCGATCGCGATCCGCTGGATCGCTGGATACTGAGCGAGCTTCACAGCCTGGTGCGCGATGTCACCGAGGCATACGAGCAGTATGACGTGCCGCGCGCGACACGTCCCATCGAGGAGTTTGTGGACAGCCTGAGCAACTGGTATCTGCGCCGGTCGCGCCGTCGATTCTGGAAGGCCGAAAGCGATGTGGATCAACTGGCAGCCTTCCAGACCCTGTACGAGAGTCTGGTCATGGTCGCCAAATTGCTCGCACCGAGTATGCCGTTCCTCTCGGAGGCGATGTACCGCAACCTGGTTGTGACGGCTGATCCGGGCGCGCCGGAGAGTGTGCACCTGGCGATGTGGCCTGCCTGGGATGCCTCGCGGATCGATGAAAAGGTCATGGCGGACATGCGCCTGGCAAAGAAGTTGGTCAGCCTGGGGCACGCGGCGCGCAACTCGGCTAATCTCAAGGTGCGCCAACCGCTTGCTGAGGCCGTTTTTGTGGTACGCTCTGCTGACGAAGCCGCTACCGTCCGGGCGCTGGCCGGGATAGTAGCCGAAGACCTGAACGTCACAACGGTGCGCGTGGTCGAAGCTGCCGACCAGATGGTCTCTTACAGTCTCAACCCGCTTCCGCAGGTGCTGGGGCGTGCGCTGAAGGGAGATTTCCCGGCGGTGCAGAAAGCGCTGAGGGAAGGCGCTCCGGCGGATGTCGAACGGTGGGCAAGGGCGCTGTTGGCCGGGCAAACGATCACCGTTGAGGTCGGCGGCAAAACGTTTGAGGTCACGCCGGACCAGTGCGAAGTGATCCGGAGCGCTGCGGAGGGATATGCAGTAGCCGAGGATTATGGTTATGTGGCGGCGCTGGCAACACAGCTGACCGAAGACCTGATCCATGAAGGTCTTGCGCGTGAATTTGTGCGGCGGGTGCAAACGCTGCGCAAAGAGGCCGATTTCGACATCAGCGACAGGATCGTAGGGACGTACCAGGCCAGCGAGCGGCTGGGTGCGGCGGTGCAGACATTCGCCGCCTACATCCAGCGGGAAACCCTGGCCGAGGTGATGTCTGAGGGTGCGCCGGAGGATGGCGCAACGACTGACTCCTACGAGTTCGATGGTGAATCCGTCACCATCGGCGTGCGGCGCATATCCTGACAGGGTATTGACCGATGTGAACATGGGGCGAGCCGCCGGGTTCGCCCCTTTTTACTGGTCCCAAGAGATGGTAAAATCGGGCTGGTGTGCCGATCTCCGGCCCATAGAAAATCAACGAGGGTGTAGGCTTCATGGTCACGACCAAAGACGAACTGTACAGCCTCTTGCAGGAACTTCGCAGCACTTATCAGGATAAGGTTGCGCAGATGCAAGATGCAGCCACGCTGGACATCACCGGGACGGGGTATTCTAATCACCAGGCCGATGATGCGACCATGGTGTACGATCAGACGGTGAGCGCTTCGACATTTCGTAGTGTCCAGACTCGGTTGCGCCAGATTGAGGACGCAATCGGGCGATATGAAGCCGGGACCTATGGCATCTGTGATAGCTGTGGCCGCGAAATCGACATTGCACGCCTCGAAGCGATTCCGTATACCGAGTTGTGCCTGCGCTGTGCCGAAACCCGTGACTATAATGCCGGAATTTAGCGTGAGCGAGCAGCCAATGATCGAGGCACGGGTCGGGCCTGCGCCTGCCGCGACCAGCCAGCCTACTGCGACCTGGAAACACTGGGTGGCTTTGGTCGGTGTCGCGTTAGGGGCGATCCTGGTGGACCAGGCGACCAAAGCCTATGCATCAGCTCACCTCGCGCTGTACGAGTCGTGGATGCCGCTAGATTTCCTGCGACCCGTGTTCAAGTTCACCCTGACGCATAACACCGGGGTCGCATTTGGGATGTTTCCCGAAGGCGGCTGGTTATTCCTGGTCATTCCGCCAGTTGCTGCTGCCGTGATCGTGTATTACTACCGTCAGCTTGCACCCAATGGCTGGCTGGTACGGCTGGCGCTGGGGTTGCAGCTTGCAGGTGCATTGGGCAACTTCATCGACCGGGTGCGACAAGGCTACGTGGTTGATTTTTTCCACGTGACTCATTGGCCGGTATTCAATGTGGCGGATAGCTGCATCGTGGTTGGGGTGGGTCTGTTGCTGGCCAAGATGATCTATGACGACTGGCAGGCAAGCCGTTCCTCTCGCAAGTCTGCCGAATCAGAACCGGGCGATTCCTGACGGGAGCATTTTGAGCAGGGTTCGGGCCAAAAAGAAAAAAAACAGGCGATCATACGACCGCCTGTTTTTTCGTTTGGCAGATTTGCAGGTTGGTTACCAGGCGTAGGCTTCGGGAGCCGCACCGCCGGGGCCGGGCCAGATTTCATCCAGCTTCTTGAGCGATTCCTCGCTCAGTTTGATTTCCAGTGCCCGCAGGCTGCCGGTAAGCTGATCCAGCGTGCGCGGGCCAATGATCGGCGCGGTAACAGCGGGCTGGTGCAGCAGCCATGCCAGCGCAACATCGGCAGGGTGCTCACCCAGGGCCTTGCAGAATGCCTCATACTGCTCGATCTGGGACCGCTTTTTCTCGATGCGCTTCTGGATGTCCTCAGAGGCGCGGCGACCCTCTTCGATTTTCTGCAGCACACCGCCCAACAACCCACCATCCAGCGGACTCCAGGGAATCACACCGACGCCATAAGCCTGGCTGGCAGGCAGGACCTCAAGTTCGACCATACGGGCTGCGAGGTTGTAGAGGCTCTGTTCAGAGACCAAGCCCATAAAGTTGCGTCGTTTGGCAGCTTCGTTGGCCTGCACGATGTGCCAGCCCGCGAAGTTGCTGCTGCCCACATAGAGCACTTTGCCCTGCTGCACGAGGACTTCCATCGCCTGCCAGATTTCATCCCAGGGGGCATCGCGGTAGACGTGATGCATCTGGTAGAGATCGATGTAGTCGGTTTTGAGGCGCTTGAGACTATCTTCACAGGCGCGCATGATGTGCAGGGCCGAGAGCTTCGATTCATTGGGCCAATCACCCATCACACCGTAAACCTTAGTCGCCAGAACGACCTTTTCGCGGCGACCCCCGCCTTGTGCCCACCAGCGACCAATGATCTGTTCGGTGACCCCTTCACCCTTCTTCCAGCCGTAAACATTGGCGGTGTCGAAGAAGTTGATGCCCAGATCGAGCGCCTTGTCCATGATGGTGTAGCTGTCGGCTTCGGTCGTCTGAGGGCCGAAGTTCATGGTGCCGAGGCACAATCTACTGACCAATAAGCCGGTGCGGCCTAAGTGAGTATACTCCATCGATTTTTCCTCCAAGCGTGATGATGTAGGGTTTTGATATGGAATGCGAGCTATCTTTTTGGGCAGACGAGTCAACCGTGCAGCCCGTGCCCCATCTTTGATTATGGCAACAACCGGGCGATGATGCCCAACCGGATGAATGGTTGGTTCACCTGGCGCGGTACATTCCCGCACTCGGTGCTAGAATACAGACAGAAGACAAGGCGTTGAGCTTGTTGGCGTAAAAAGAATTTGTGGGAGCAGCTGGCGATGTCTCGTGTCATTCGTGCCCCTCGTGGCACTCAGATCAGTTGTAAGGGTTGGCTTCAGGAAGCGGCTCTGCGGATGTTGATGAACAACCTCGATCCAGACGTGGCTCGCGATCCGGATAACCTGATCGTGTATGGTGGCAGAGGGCGCGCGGCTCGTAGCTGGGAAGCGTTTGACGCCATTGTTGCCAGCCTGCGCAGCCTGGAAAACGATGAAACATTGATGGTGCAGTCGGGCAAACCGGTGGCGATCTTCAAGACTCACCCGGATGCACCGCGCGTGCTGATCGCCAATTCCAACCTGGTCCCCGCCTGGGCGACACAGGAACATTTTGACGAACTCGAACGCCAGGGACTGATGATGTATGGCCAGATGACGGCGGGATCGTGGATTTACATCGGTACCCAGGGGATTTTGCAAGGGACTTATGAGACGTTGGGATCGCTGGCCCGTCAGCACGGATGGGGCAGCTTGAAGGGCAGACTAACGCTGACGGCGGGCCTGGGCGAGATGGGTGGCGCGCAGCCTCTGGCGATCACTATGAATGAAGGCGTTGGGTTGGTGGTCGAAATCGATCCTCGCATGGCCGAACGGCGGTTGCGGATGCGCTATATCAACCAGGTGGTGACCGATCTTGATGAGGCACTGCGGCTGGTCAGCGAGGCGAAAGCCCGGCGCGAACCGTTCTCGGTGGGCGTGATTGGCAACGCGGCGGAGGTGTTCCCGGCGTTGGTGGCGCGCGGCGTGATCCCGGACGTGGTGACCGACCAGACATCGGCGCATGACCCGCTGTCCTATGTGCCGCACGGGATGACTTTTGAGGAAGCGCTGAGCCTGCGTGTGAGTGATCCGGGCGAATACGCTCGCCGGGCCAAGCGATCGATGGCCGTGCATTGCCAGGCGATGCTGGATTTCCAGGCGCGTGGATCGGTTGTGTTCGACTATGGAAACAATCTGCGCCAGCGGGCCTATGACGAAGGCGTGCTGAATGCGTTCGACTATCCGGGGTTTGTGCCTGCATATATTCGGCCCTTGTTCTGTGAGGGGAAAGGACCATTCCGGTGGGTGGCTCTTTCCGGCGACCCGGCAGATATTTACCGGACTGACCAGGCGATTATGGAATTGTTCCCTCACGATGAACACCTGGTGCGCTGGATCAAGATGGCTCAACGTGACGTGGAATTCCAGGGCCTTCCGGCGCGCATCTGTTGGCTGGGGTATGGCGAGCGAGCGCGGGCGGGACTGGTATTCAACGAGCTGGTGGCGTCAGGCGAGGTCAGCGCGCCGATTGTGATCGGGCGCGATCATCTGGATGCAGGCTCGGTAGCATCTCCCAACCGTGAAACCGAGGGGATGCGCGATGGGACCGATGCTGTTTCCGACTGGGCCATTCTCAATGCGCTGATCAATGCGGTGGGTGGTGCAACCTGGGTGAGTTTCCATCATGGCGGTGGGGTGG
>DAOUFU010000205.1:0-9944 GCA_034429275.1 Anaerolineae bacterium
GGCGGGGACATTATCAACCAGCAGCAGGGGCTGGATGGGGGGGGGCGTCATATCCGGGCGGGTTGTTGCCAGGCTGAGCGCAGCGGCCACGCGCTCGTAGTGGTTGTGAATGCGGGTGAAGACGATCACCAGCACGGGGATCAGCACCACGACGAACCACGCGCCATGCGTGAACTTGGTGACAGCGAAGATCACCATGACGATGCCGGTGCAAACCGCGCCAAAGGCGCTCATGACCATCTTCAGCTTCCAGTTCGGATCGTATTCGAGCGGGGCTTCGCGGCCCTGAACGACCTCGCCGGGCTTGAGCAGGCCGATCTTCTTCATGTGCACGACCATGCCGCTCTGCGAGATGGTGAAGCTGAGGAACACGCCGATGGCGTAGAGCGGGATCAGCGCGGTGGTGCGGGCGTTGCCCACGATCACCAGGACAGAAGCCAGCCCGGCCAGCCCGATGATGCCCCACGAAAAGACCAGGCGGCTGCCGCGCGTGGCGAACTGGCGCGGCAGGATGCCATCACTGGCGGCGAGGGCTGCCAGGCGCGGAAAATCGGCGTAGCTGGTGTTGGCAGCCATGAGCAGGATCAGCGCAGTGGCGGCCAGCAGCACAAAATGCATGATCGATGCATCGCCATAGACTGCGCGCCCGATCTGCGAGATGACGGTTTCGCTCTCGCTTGGCATGACGCCCACCTGGTGTGCCAGCAGGGTGATGCCGAGGAAGAGGGTGATCAGGATGCTGCTCATCCAGATCAGGGTGACGGCGGCGTTGTGGCTGCGCGGCTTCTTGAACGCCTGGATGCCGTTCGAGATGGCTTCGATGCCGGTCAGGGCGGTACAGCCCGACGAGAAGGCACGCAGGATCAGGAACAGGGTCAGCGATTCGACGCCGGTCTCGACGATGTCTTCAACTTCGCCCACGGTGCCCAGCGTGCCGGTCAGCGTTTCGATGCCGCCGACGATCAGGGTGAGGAACATGGCGAAGATGAAGAAATAGGTCGGCACGGCGAAGATTCGCCCGCTTTCGCGCACGCCGCGCAGGTTGAAGATGGTCATGAAGCCGATCACGCCGACGGCGATCTCGACGCGGTAGGGCAGCAGATCGGGGAAGGCGGAGGTGATCTGGGCGACGCCGGACGAGATACTCACGGCCACGGTCAGGATATAATCGGTGAGCAGGGCCGCCGCCGCTACTTTGGCGGGCAGTTCGCCGAGGTTGTCGCGCGCGACGATATAGGCCCCGCCGCCGTTGGGATAGGCATAGATGGTCTGGCGGTAGGAAATGGTCACAATCGCCAGCAAGAGGGCAATGGCGATGGCGATGGGGATCGAGAGGCCGAGCGTAGCGGCCCCGGTCCCGGCCAGCGCCAGGATGATCAGGAGTTCTTCGGTCGCGTAGGCTGTGGACGACAGCGCTTCCGAGGCGAACACGGCCAGGCCGACCTTCCGAGTGATGGTTTGATGCGGTAGGGCGTCGGTGGCAAGTGGAGTACCAAACAAGAATTTGCGCAGAGAGAGACCGCCGTTCCCATTGGTCCCATTGGTAGTAGCAGGCGCATCAGTCATCGCCCAGACACTCCCCGGTCAAAATGACCGAACAGACAGACGAATCAGGCCCATACACAAGCAGAAGGGGCCATCGCCAACAGCGCACCCGATCGCGACGCGGCGCATACACATGCGCCACCCACACGCGCGTTGATGAGAACAGCCCCTGAATGTGTGTTTGTAAGCCTCTGGCTGCCGGGACCTCAACGTGTCCCAAACAACATTTGAGCATTGTAGATCGCTTCTACCAGCCTGTCTACCTCTTCTTGTGTGGTATATACATAAAAGCTTGCGCGGGCGGTGGCGGGGACGCCGAGCCGTTGATGCAGCGGCATGGCACAGTGGTGCCCGGCGCGCACGGCGACGCCTTCGAGATCGAGCAGCTGGGCCACATCGTGGGCGTGCAGCCCGGCCAGCGAGAAGGCCGCTACGCCGTTGCGGCGATCGGGGGCGGGGCCATAGAGGGTGAGGCCGGGGACTTCCGAGAGGCGCTCCAGGGCGTAATGGGTGATGACGCGCTCGTGGGCCAGGATGCTGTCCATGCCGAGCGCTTCCAGGTAATCCACTGCCGCGCCCAGCCCGACCGCCTCGGCGATGGCGGGCGTGCCCGCCTCGAACTTGTGGGGTAGATCGCCCCAGGTGCTGCCTTCGAGCGTGACGGTGTGGATCATTTCGCCGCCTCCCATGTAGGGCGGCATCTGCTGGAGCAGCGCCTCTTTGCCGTAGAGGATGCCGATCCCGGTGGGGCCGGCCATCTTGTGGGCAGAAAAGGCGAGGAAATCGACATCGAGCGCCTGGACATCGACCTTGAGGTGCGGGACACTCTGCGCGCCGTCGAGCAGGACCAGCGCCCCGGCAGCGTGGGCCTGGGCGATGATATCCTGCACCGGGTTGACCGTGCCCAATACGTTGCTGACGTGCATCACGCTAACCAGCTTCACCGGCTCATCGCGCAGGAAGCGGGCGTAGGCTTCCATATCCAGCTCGCCGGAGCCGGTGACCGGGATGAAGCGCAGGGTGAACCCGATCTGGCTCTGCAAAATGTGCCAGGGGACGATGTTGCTGTGGTGCTCCATTTCGGAGAGCACAACGACATCGCCGGGGCGCAGATTGGCGCGGCCCCACGCCCCGGCCACCAGGTTGATGCTTTCGGTGGTGTTGCGGGTGTAGATGATCTCGCGGCGCGAGCGGGCGTTGATGAAGCGCTGCACCTTGTCGCGCGCACCTTCATAGGCGGCGGTGGCCCGCTCGCTGAGGACGTGAATACCCCGGTGAACATTGGCGTGGTCGTGCGCGAGATAGTGAGTCATCGCGTCGATGACCTGGCGCGGCTTCTGGCTGCTGGCGGCAGAGTCCAGGAAGACCAGGCGCTTGCCAGGGTGAACTTCCTGATCGAGCGCGGGGAAATCGGCGCGCACGGCGGCGATATCGAGCGACGATGGGGTGATGTGGTGAGTCATGGTCGGTCCTTGTGAGTGAAAACACCCCTCAATCCCCGGTTTTTGGCGGGGATGATGGGCAAGTCAGCCAACATGGTGTTTAGCGCATAGTGAGGCAGGCATGGGCAGCAAGCTCCCGCTGCCTGCGCCCCAGATCGGGCCAACAATCAGCCGCCTGGTATCCTATGCAGCTTCAAGTGTAACGCGGCGGGCGCGTTTCGTCACTGCGAATGGTTCTCAATGGATCGCCTGGCGACGGGTCGATGAACGCGGCCCCGCCAAACAAAGACGGGGCGCAGTCTGTGCGCCCCGTCCGGTCAGGGTCAAAATCAGCGCGCTTCGCCGAGCGCCTTCTCGGCGGCTGTCTCGCCGAGCAGCTTACGTTCCACGTAGGCCATCAGGCGGTCGCGCACATTCTCGAAGGGGATGCGGTCGAGCACGGGCACAAAGAAGCCATCGACGACCAGCTTTTCTGCTTCGGCGCGCGGCAGGCCGCGGCTTTGCAGGTAATAGAGCACCTCGTCCTCGATCTGCCCGGTGGCGCTGGCGTGGGTGCAGCGCACATCGTCCGCCTGGATTTCGAGGCCGGGGATGCTGTCGGAACGGGCCTGCTTGCTCATCAGCATGGTGCGGTTGGCCTGGAAGCCGTCGGTCTTCTGCGCGCCGGGCAGCGCCTTGATCATGCCCTGCCAGACGGCCCGCGCCTGGTCTTTGAGCACCCCCTTGAACAGCAGGTCCGAGGTGGTGTGGGGCGCGTTGTGGTTCTGCTGGGTGTCCAGGTCCATGAACTGGGTGTCATCCGGGAAGTACATAGCGCTCATGCGGCCCCACGATCCTTCGCCGTCCAGCTCGATCTCCATGAAGGCTTTGACGAACTTGCTGCCCATCTGCCCGGTGATCCAGTCGAGCTGGCCGCTGCTGCCAACGCGGGCGCGCTGGTGACTGAACTCGAACATGCTGTGGCCCCAATCCTGCAAATTCACAAAGCGCAGGATGGCGCTGTCTTTGACGATCAACTCGGTGGTGCCGATGAAGGCGGAATGCGCCTCCAGGGTGGGCGAGAGATTCTCGTGCAGGTAGTCGATGCTCGCGCCTTCTTCCAGCACCACCAACAGGTGACCGAGAGTCGCGCCGGGGCGGGTGGAATAGAAGATGCTGTGAGCGGGCAGGGTGATAGCTTTGCCGCGCGGCACGTAGAGGAAGACCCCGTGAGTCCACAGCGCGGCATTCAGCGCGGCGAACTTGCCCCGGTCCGGCGGGACGGCGTGGGTGCCCAGGTGGGCGCGCACCAGGTCGGCATGTTCGCGCGCGGCGGTGTGCAGATCGGTGAAGATCACACCCTGGGCGGCGAGATCGGGATGGATGGCGCGGTGGACGAGCGCGCCATCCACAAAGGCCAGCATGCCGCCCTGCTCATCGCCGAGCAGCGGCTGGCGATTGGTGGCGGGGATGGCGTCCACAGTGGCTCCATTGGGCGGGGTCAGGGTGCCGGCGCTCTCCCAGTCGATATGCCGGTAATCGGTGCGCCGCCATGCCTCGTCCTGGGTGGTGGGCATAGGCAGCGATTCGTACAGGTCCCAGGCGGCGAGCCGCGCCTCGCGCAGCCAGCCGGGGTCGTTCAGGCGGGCGCTCAGCGCCTCGACATCGGCGCGGGTGAGCGGCGGGGCCTGGAATTCGCGTGCAACACGGCGACGAATGGCCACAGGTGATCATCCTCTCATGATAGCGGTTCAGCAACTGGCCGTGAGCGGTCTGCTGTGGGCCAGGAATATCCATTGAGTTTGGGTGCGCCTGGCGGGTTGCTGGGGCGATACGCCGGGCACAGCCTGCCACCCCTCACTACCCAACACCCAGGCGCTGCGCAGTCCCGGTTAGCCGATCGAGCCTTCCATCTGAAGCTGGATCAGGCGGTTCATTTCGATGCTGTATTCCATCGGCAGCTCTTTGGTGAGCGGCTCCAGGAAGCCATTGACCACCATCGCGTTCGCCTCGTCTTCGCTGAGGCCGCGGCTCATCAGGTAAAACACCTGGTCGTCGCCGATCTTGCTGACGGTGGCCTCGTGACCGACGGTCACTTCGGGATTCTCGATCTCGATATAGGGATAGGTATCGGATTCGCTGTGATCGTCCAGCAGCAGGGCATCGCACACGACGGTGCTCTTGCTGTGATGCGCATCTGCCGCAACCTTGAGCAGGCCGCGGTAGCTGCTGCGCCCGCCGTCCTTGCAGATCGACTTGCTGATGATCTGGCTGGAGGTGTGCGGCGCGTAGTGAATCGCTTTGCCGCCCGCATCCTGGACCTGGCCACGGCCCGCGAAGGCAATCGAGAGCACTTCGCCGTGTGCGCCCGGCTCCATCAGGTAGGTGGACGGGTATTTCATGGTGACTTTGCTGCCCAGGTTGGCATCCACCCATTCGTGGCTGGCCTCGCCATAAACCAGCGCGCGCTGAGTCACCAGGTTGTAGACGTTATCCGACCAGTTCTGGATGGTACTATAGCGCGAGCGCGCGCCACGCTTGACAATGATCTCGATCACGCCGGAGTGCAGACTGTCGGTGGAGTAGGTGGGCGCGGTGCAGCCTTCAACATAGTGCAGTAAGGCGCCCTCATCGACGATGATCAGGGTGCGCTCGAACTGGCCGATGTTGGCGGTATTGAGCCGGAAATAGGCCTGGAGAGGCATCTCGATGTGCACCCCCGGCGGGACATAGATGAACGAGCCGCCAGACCAGACCGCCGCATTCAGCGCGGCGTACTTGTTATCCTGGGCGGGGATGACCGTGCCAAAATATTGGCGGAACAGGTCCTCGTGATCCTGAAGGCCCTGCTCGATGCTTTTGAAGATCACGCCCTGGCGCTTGAGTTCTTCGCGAATCTGGTGGTAGACCATTTCCGAGTCGTACTGTGCACCGGCACCGGCGAGGAAGCGCTGCTCGGCTTCGGGCACGCCCAGGCGGTCGAAGGTGCGCTTGATGTTTTCGGGCACGTCGTCCCACGAGCGGGCTTCGCGGTCGGTCGGCTTGACGAAGAAGTAGATGTCGTCTTCGATCAGGCCGTCGAGATTCGCGCCCCAGGTGGGGACCGGCTTGCTCCGGTAGATTTCGTATGCCTTCAGGCGATATTCGCGCATCCAGGCCGGTTCGTTCTTGAACTCGCTGATCTGGGCGACGGTCTCGGCTGAGAGGCCCTTTTGGGCGCGGAACACGTAGGATTCTGGATCGCTGAACCCATACTGCTCGTCGTAGGTTTCGCGCAGGCCCTTGAGCTTTGCGGCATCGTTCGCAGTTGCCATGAGTGGTTGCTCCGTGTGTCAGTTACCGTTGTGCTTTTCGCGCAGCCAGTCGTAACCGTGTTCTTCGAGATGCAGCGCGAGATCTGGGCCGCCCCGCTCGACGATCTGCCCGTCCATCATGATGTGGACGAACTGGGGCTGGATGTGGTTCAGGATACGCTGATAGTGGGTGATGACCAGCACGCCGAGGTCGAGACTCTTGGTCAACATCTCGGCCCCTTCGGCCACGATGCGCAGCGCGTCGATATCGAGGCCGGAGTCGGTCTCGTCCATGATGGCGATGCGCGGCTGGAGCACGGCCATCTGCAGAATCTCGGCGCGCTTTTTCTCGCCGCCGGAGAAACCATCGTTGAGATAGCGCCCCGCAAAGGAATGATCCATCTTGAGCATGTCCATCTTCTCGATCATCATCTTGCGGAACTGCGGGATCGGGATGCCCTTATCTTCGGGATTCTCGGCCTTGCGGCGGGCATTGATGGCGTTGCGCAGGAAGTTGGCCACGGTCACGCCGGGGATGGCGACGGGATACTGGAAGGCCACGAACAGGCCCAGCCGCGAGCGCTCGTCCGTTTCGAGTTCGAGCAGATCGACGCCATCGAAGATGATCTGACCGGCGGTGACTTCGTAGGCCGGGTGGCCCATGATGGTATTGGTCAAGGTGCTCTTGCCCGACCCATTCGGCCCCATCAAGGCATGAATTTCGCCCTGTTTGACCGTGAGGTTGACGCCCTTGAGAATGGGCTGACCCTCGACGTTGACGTGCAGGTTGCGGATTTCCAATGCAGCGCCCATGCGTGTGCTGTTCTCCTCTAGCTAGTGTCCGATGGCGGTGATATCGCGCCAGGTAAAATGAGGGAAAGACTGTCCAGTCGGTAACTATCCCTCAAATGAGAATGAGTTGCAACAAGTCGATAGTGACATTATAGCAGGGCAGGGAAGACGGCGCAATAATGAAGATAATTTTCTGATAAAATATTTAACTACCCGGAGTGGTGATCTGGCACCGAGGGGCGGTATACTCTGAATCATGAACCATCCGGCTGCTGTCTGCCACGGCGATTCCCGGCAGTCAGCCCACAGCGAGGAACGCACCATGACCGACGAAAACGCACAGGACCCCAAAGCAACCCCGAACCCCGCCGACCGGCTGGCGGGTATGACGACCGAAGAAAAAGAGGCGCTGGTGATGTCGGCGCTGCATACGGTGGTGGACCCGGAGATCGGGCTGAGCGTCAAGGAACTGGGGCTGATCCGGGGCCTGACGATCCAGGATGACCGGGCGCACGTGGTGATGATTCTGACGACGCCCTTCTGCCCCTATGCCCCCCAACTGCTCGAAGCGGCGCGTCGCACCGTGCAGGAAACGCTGGGCGTGCCCACCACGATCGAAGTGGGGCCGGAATATTGGGACCCTTCGATGGCTGAAGAGGGCGTGCTGAACGATTGGGGGCTGTTCTAGCCTGCGAGAAGGCCCATAAGAGGGCGGGGGCAGGTCCTCATCCCCGCTCATCCATCACAGATCATGCACAGAGAGCAGGCGATCCCCGCGCGAGGATCGCCTGCTGCGTGGTGGGGCTTATTTGCTGAGAGTGCGCGTACCCGCAACCTCGATCGAGATGGTATAGGTACCCTCTACGTAATTATACGAGCCATCGTAGACCTGAATCTGGTAGGCCAGGGAGTTCGGCACCTCAATTTCCACGCTGATGGCGCGCGTAGCCGTGCCATTGGTATTGAGCAGGTACGTCGAGCCATCGAGGCTGGAGATGTCGAACGAAGGTGAGATCGGGTCTTCGGTGGTGATCGAAATGATCAGGCGCTGGCCCGCTTCACCCTGGAAGTAGTGGGTTTGCTGGAAGAAGTTGGCATCGGAGAGCTTGCCCGTCTGGGGCGCGCCTGGGGTCAACATGTCGACCCGCGACGTTTCCAGGCGCAGCTCATAAGGGGCCGAGCTGCTCCTACCATCCCAGTTGGCGACCACCGTGTACGTTATATCGGGCAGCAGCAGCAGCGGATCGATCTCCGGGCGGTCGAGGTATTCACTGCTGGAGACCAGCCCGTCGGGACCAAAAACCTCAAACAAGGGCGGGACGTGATCAGAATCAAAGGGGGCAAGCAGGCGGACCAGGGTGGGAGTCTCGACGGAGGGCAGCAGGTAATAATCGGCGGTGTGTTCGGCGCTGAGCACGCCGGTCACCGGCTGGCCGATGTCGATCACGGCCAGGGCTTCGATCACGGTGAGCTGGATGGTATACACGCCAGAGCCGCTAAAGCGCCCGGCGACCACGCTGTAGGTGCCGGTGGTGGGCAGCAAGAAGGGGCCGATACGCGAGTCGAGGTTCAGGCCGCCGTCGTCGTCATACGCCAGTTCATCACCCTCTGGGCTGCGCAGGGAAAGGTGTGGGTCGAGCGAGGAACGGGGGTCGGCGCGCATGTCGATAACAACCAGCGTATCCGCCTGGCCTTCAAAGGTCCAGGTTTCTTCGCCCTTCATGTCGTCAAGTTCGCTTTCCTGCGGCTGATCGGGCAGCAACACGCCGGGCTGCTGACGGTCTGGGGCGGCAGTCACGGTGATGGCGGCTGAGAGGCTGAGCGCAAGGAAGAGCATCGCACCCAGGGCGCGAGAGACTGCTTTCATGGGGAGTTATCCTTTCGTCAGGTGGAGCCACCAGAAAAGGCAGCATCTGATGATGATTATACAGGACTGGGGAAGATTGCGCGGGGCGGGATGCCTACGCCACGCCTACCCGCGCCGCGCATAAAAATATGTGAATTCCGCCCGGCAAGGGATTGCTTTATCGCCTGGGCAACCTTATACTAAGAGAAACCGAAGGATGACCGGAACCGATGCCCATGCGCGGCTTATCCGCAGCGCGGCGAGTTTATTTTTCCGGGATCATCGCCGGGAATCGAATTGAAGGCGCGACATCCCCGCGCCGGACGTTATCAGTCGGAATCATTCAGAGCAAGGCCGGGCCGATGGGTCCGGGTGGTTCATCATTTATCGACCACTCATTTATCTGTTTTATCCCATTCAGGGAGTGCTGCGATGAGCACGACCGATCCGATTTATCAGTATGGGCACTCGACGGAGGTATTCGTCAGTCGCCGGGAGAGCGACCACTCGTTAGTCTTGGGCGGGATGGGGCAGAACGAGCCGTGGGTTCACGTGATGACGCGGCGAGCCGCGCAGGTGCTGTGGTTTAAGCTGACGCTGCTGCTCTACCCGGAAAAGGCAACGATGGTCACCGGGCTGGCCACGACCGCGCCGCTCCGGATGGTGACCGGGGCGAGCGTGACCACCCATGTGGAGGTGGTTCACAGCGGGAATGACGAATACACACTCTCCGGCTGGTACGAGCAGGAAGCGTGGCGAGTGCAACTGACCGAGCAGGAATGTCGCCGGTTGTGGGCGGCATTGGACCTGGCGCTTTACCCGGTGGGGTGGGAAGGCCGCGTCACCAAGCCCAAAGCGCTCAGCTAACCCCGGTGCGGGTGGGGCAAGGGCTGCTCGAAGGTCCGGGCGCGAGTCGGCGCACGCTGTAAACTGCGTGTGCCCAAGTTCATGCTTTTGCTGGCGTCTGTAATAGACGCCATTTTTCGTTGTGGGGGGCGTATTCCATTTTTGGGGCATGAGACTGTGGGGGTTGCCCGGCCTCACCCC
>DAOUFU010000206.1:0-41398 GCA_034429275.1 Anaerolineae bacterium
GCCGCGTGACTCGGCGTGATGCATTGGGATGGCGGCCGGTCTTGCTGCTGATGCTGGCGCTCGCCCTGCTGTTCTGGCCGCTGGCATTCGGCGAAACGCTGTTCTGGGGCCTGCCTGCGCTGCAATTTTATCCCTGGCGGCAGCTAGCTTTTGAGCAAATGGCCAGCGGGCATCTGCCAATCTGGAATCCATATTCGGGTGGAGGTGCGCCGCTGCTTGCTAACTATCAGACGGCGGTGTTTTATCCCCCCAACTGGCTCTACCTGCTGCTGCCGGGCACGACTGCCATGTCGGTGATCGCGCTCGGGCATGTGGTCTGGGCGGGCCTGGGGATGTGGTTGTTCGCCGGGCGGCTGGGCGTGAGTCTGTTTGGGCGCGGCATCAGCCTGCTGGCGTATGCGCTGGGTGGTTATCTGATCGCACGACTGGGATCGTTCCCGACGGCGAACGCGGGCGCATGGATGCCCTGGGTGTTCGTGGCGGTTCACGAGACGATTGCCGGGCGCAGATGGATCGGAGCAGGCTGACTGGCTCTTGCCCTGGGGATGCAGCTGCTCTCCGGCCACGCGCAGACCACCTGGTACAGTTCATTGGCTGCCGGGGTGTATGGATTGTGGCTGGCGCTGTGGGCACAGCGCGCGGTTCCCTGGCGCGCGCGTCTGTCGGCGTTGGGTGCAGTGTCGCTGGGCGTTCTGCTCGGGGTGGCCCTGGCGGCGGTGCAGTTGATCCCGACGGTCGAATATCTACGAGAATCGCAGCGAGCCGACGGGCTGGATTATGAGACGGTTGCCAACCTTTCCTACAGCCCATTCCGGCTGATCACGCTGTTCACACCGAATTTTTACGGCACCCCAGCCGACGGCAGCTACTTCACCAAGGGGATATTTTTTGAGGATGCGGCCTATATCGGGTTCATTCCGATCACGGCGGTATTCGCAGCGCTAGTCGCCCGGTGGCGGCGGCGGCACAACCTGGCGGATCAGCCCGCGCTGCGCAGTGTGCCGTTATGGGGTGGGCTGGCATTGGTGGCGCTCTTAGTGGCGATGGGCAAGCATGGGCCGGTGTTCCGCCTGCTCTACGACATGGTGCCCACCTTCGC
The DNA here is from genome assembly GCA_034429275.1 of Anaerolineae bacterium. GTDB lineage: Bacteria > Chloroflexota > Anaerolineae > Aggregatilineales > Aggregatilineaceae > DAOUFU01. The sequence goes on from DAOUFU010000206.1 coordinate 1,100, forward strand.
CGCCTTCCGCGAGCCGGTGCGTTGGTTGATTGTGACCGAGTTCAGCCTGGCGGTTCTGGCCGGGATTGGAGTGGATGCCTGGGGGCGCGGGCCACGGGTGGTGTTCTGGTCGCGGTTGGCGGCAGCGGGCGGCGCTGGCATGACGATCATGGTGCTGGGCTATGTGCTAATCGCCCAACCTGAGCAGCGCGAACTGGATGCCCTGGCGCGCGGACTGATTGCGCTGGGTGTTTGGGGCGTGGTGGCCGCGCTGCTGACTCTCGTGCAGCCGGACCCTGAGCGGACCGGCGCGTGGCCGTGGTGGCGCGCCGCAGTGATGATCGTCGTGGCACTCGATCTGACCTGGGCGGCATTTGGGTTAAATCCCACCGTGCCGGATGATTTTTTCGACCCGGTGGCACAAGATCGCCCGGCAGGGCGGCTGTATTGGTTTGATGCTGCTGAGCAAGACGCAAAATTTGAGCAACATTTTGTCCTGGCCGACTACCGTATCGCTACTGAGCACTGGCAGGCGGCACGGATGTCCCTGCTGCCCAATCTCAATGTTTTGGATCGGCTGGCTTGCTTCACCAATGACGATCCTTTTCAACCGCGCTATCACCAGCAGTATGTGGATGTGATCGAAGAATTGGGACCCCAGGCTGGGCCGCTGCTGCGCGCAGCAGGTGTCACGCGGGTGATCGGGCTTCGGCCTGAAGGCTGGACGGGCACAGATGGAACCTATAATGCGCCGGATGCCTCGCCGAACAACCTCGCCTGGCTGGCGGGTGAGGCCGCCTGGTTTGAGGATGACGAGGCGCTGATCCAGGCGATGCGCGACCTGACCTGGTCACCTGAACGGGTCGTTTTGCTGAGTGGTACACCTGGCAATCTGCCGGCGTCGGATTTTGCGGTGGGTGAAGTTCATCTGGTGCGGGATGATCCCACTGAGCGGCATTATCGCGTGGTGACCGAGGGCCCTGCTTACCTGGTGATCAGTACATCGTGGTATCCCGGCTGGAAAGCCTCGGTCAATGGTCGAGAGACAAGGCTGGTCCGCGCCAATCTTGCCTTCATGGCGCTGGCGGTACCGGAGGGCGAATCTGAAGTCGTGTTGACTCTTGGACTGATCGGCTGGCCGTGGAGTGCCGTGATCTCTGGGGGGGCGGCGCTGACGGCGGTGGGCCTGATCGGCCTGGGGTGGCGTCGAAAGGATCGCGTGTCAGGATAACCCCTGCACTGGTCCGGGAACCGCTAAGCGACACCCCTCTTGTCTCGGTGCTCATTCCCGTCTTGAACGAGGCGGCGTATCTGTTGCGCGTGTTGGAGGCCGTGCTGGCCCAGGATTATCCGCACATGGAAGTCCTGGTCATCGACGGTGGCTCTTCCGACGGCACCTGCGCGATTGTGGAGGCGCTCCAGGCCCGCGACGACCGGCTGAGACTGCTGCATAATCCAGGCCGAATCCAGTCGCGTGCGCTCAACATTGGCCTGCGGGCTTCGCAGGGAGAGGTGATCGTGCGGGTGGATGGGCACAGCATCATCGCACCGGACTATGTGCGGCGCTGTGTCGAATACCTGCGCGAGGGCAAAGCTGAAGTCGTGGGCGGGGTGCAGCGCGTCGTTGGCGATACACCGCTGGAGTGCGCGGTGTCTGCGGCGTATCGCTCACCGTTCGGCGTGCCGAGCCGTTACCGCGTGGGGACGCGCCCCGGCTATGTAGACACAGTGTACCTGGGCGCATGGACGCGATCGGTGTTAGACCAGGTCGGCTATTTCGATGAGACATTGGTGGCCAATGAGGATTATGAGCTGAATTACCGGATTCGGCGGGCAGGGGGACGTGTCTACCTGGCGCTTGATATTCACGTCGAATACTTTGGGCGGCAGAGCCTGGCTGCGCTGTGGCGGCAGTATATGGTCTATGGGCGTTGGAAACTGGTCATGCTGAGCAAACACCCGGCCTCGCTGCGGCTGCGGCAGACCGTCGCGCCTGCCTTTGTGGCGACGCTGACGATCAGCGCAGTGCTGTCGTTGGTTTGGGTCCCGGCGCGGTGGGTATTGGGCGCGGTCGTGGCGAGCTATGTGCTGGCGAACCTGGCCGCTACGGTTATCGAAGTGCGGCGAAGCCCGTGCCGGGGCGTGATCCCGTGGCTACCTGGCGTGTTCGCCTGTATGCACCTGGCCTGGGGCTGCGGTTTCTGGCGAGAAGCGCTGCGTGTCCTGTGGCAGCGCGTGATGCGGCGTGGGCCGCGAGGAGACTCCTTCAATGTGCGCTGATCGTCCAAAACCTGGGCTACCTCCGTTCAACGAGCTGGTGTACGCATTGGTGAGCGCAATTCCCAGGGGCCATGTGTTGAGTTATGGGCGCGTGGCACAGTTGCTCGGCGTGCCCAACGGTGCGCGCGAGGTCGGATGGGCGCTGAGCGGATTGAGCGCCCGGCGCGAGCCAGAGGTACCCTGGCACCGGGTGGTGAATGCTCAGGGCCAGGTGAGCATCAAGGGATCACCCGGCGCGGCGTTTGAGCAGCGCCAGCGCCTGGAAGCCGAGGGAATCGAGTTCGATGATCATGACCGGCTCGATATGGCACGCTATTTATGGCGGCCGACTCCTCCCGAAGTCGAAGCCATTATCGAGGAACTCCATCGCGCGCACGGGGACGACACGGATTGAATCGGACGGCCCGAACATATACGCATCGCGCGCACGAGGGTGACGCGGCCCTGACTCAGGTGTCGGACGATGAGCGCGGCGGTCGGGGCAGCGTCTGTTGTGCGCCGGAGGACTGCGGGCTGCGCCCGACGATCCGAGCCTCGGAGAATGGCCGGGTGACAAACTCGACCATGCCCGCCTCGTAATACCAGATCGGCGCGTTCTGCCCATCAATCATGACTGCTTCAGGTTCGCCGGAGATGCCTACCAGTTCAACGCGCACCTGGGCGTAGGGGGGCGTGTACTGCCCGGCGCGCCGCCACTCGACTGCAAACTGGCCCGAAGGCAGGAATTTGCAGGTGAAATAGGACCAGCGGTACGCGCCGTTTTGGTAGTCCAGGCCCTGGCCGGAATCTTCATAGAACGTGGTTTCATTACTGCCGGCGAAGGCGCGCAGGTGCATTTCCTCCAGTGGTTTTTCGCCGACGTACTGCATCAGCGGCCACATGGGCAGCACTTTGCCCGCGCGCACATACAGCGGCAGCCGCTCAAGCGGGGCATCGATTGAGACACTGCGCGCGCCATCGATCAATTTCCCGGTGTCGAACTCGTACCACACGCCTTTGGGGAGATACAGGGTGCGCTGTGTTGCCCCTTTCTCCACGATGGGTGCGACCAGTAGAGCATCTCCCAGCATGAAGGCGTCATCACACTCGCGGAGATGGTCATCCGCCGGATCCGCCATAAACAACGGGCGGATGATCGGCATCCCTTGTTGGGATGCCTGGGCAAAAACCGAATAGAGATAGGGCAGCAGCCGATAGCGGAGTTCGATGGCCTGGCGCGAGATGGCCTCAACCTGCGGCCCAAACGACCAGGGTTCCTGGCGCGGCGTGCCTTTGGCGCTGTGCACGCGGAAGTAGGGAAGCATCGACCCGACCTGCATCCAACGCGCGAAAAGCTCACCGTCGGGTGCGCCGCCAAAGCCGCCCACATCCGGCCCGGAGACGGGCATCCCTGACAGGCCCAGGTTCAGCACCATGCTGATGCTGAGTTTGAGATGATCCCACGTCGAGACATTATCGCCGGTCCAGGACGAGGTATAACGCTGTGCCCCGGCGAATCCCGCGCGTGTCATAACAAAGGGGCGCTGGTCGGGTTTGGCCTTGCGCAGCCCCTCGCGGGTGGCGCGGGCCATCAGCAGGCCGTAGGTATTGTGCCCACCGCCCACATGCGTTTGCCCGGCCCCATCCCAATCGTGGACGACATAATCGGGCAGGGTATTGGTCCCAAACCCGGTGATCAGGGCTGGTTCGTTCATGTCGTTCCACAGCCCGGCAAAACCCGCCTGGACCAGACGTGCCACATATCCGCCCCACCACGCACGTACCGCGGCCTTGCTGAAATCGGGGAAGTGACAGGTGCCCGGCCAGACTGGAGCCGATACCAGCTTTCCATTTGGATAGGTCAGGAACACACCCTGGCGCAGCCCATCTTTATAGACATCGTAGTCTGGATCGACTTTGATGCCAGGGTCGATGATCGCAACCGACTTGAACCCCTGCGCTTCGAGGTCGGACAGCAGTTTGGGCAGCATCGGAAAGCGTTCGCGGTTCCAGGTGAAGCACCGGAAACCATCCATATAGTCGATGTCGAAATACAACACATCACAAGGTAATCTTCGCTCGCGGAATTCCTTGGCCAGGGTGCGGAATTCGGCTTCGGAGTCGTAGCTCCAGCGGCATTGGTGGAAGCCCAGTGTCCAGATAGGCGGCAGAGGGATTCGCCCGGTCAAGGTGGTGTACCGTTCAAGTATGGCAGCGGCAGTTGGCCCGGCGATCAGGTAAAAACGCAGTTCCCCCGACTCCGCAAAAAACGACATCTCGTCGGCGTTTTTACTTCCTGTATCCACAGCGCCGCGAGCCGGGTTGTCCCATAAAATTCCTACTGCCTGAGTAGGGCGAACCCCAAGATAGAAAGGGATGCTGAAATAAACGGGATCGTCGCCTCGGTTGTAAAGAACGGGGTCGGCGTTCCACAGCGCCCACTCGTGGCCACGTAGATTGAGTCCAGCGGCGCGCTGGCCGAGTCCGTGACAGGTTTCGTCTGCGGGAAGCTGGCGCGTCCAACGCACCTGGTCTTCGCGGAAGGCAAATCCTTCGCTGTCGGTGCTGACGGTTTCGCCAGAGGGGGTTTCCACAGTCAGGTGGCAGGTGTCGCGGCGGACGCGGCAGACCAGCTGATCGCTTTGTAAGGTGACGTGTGTCCCGTCGCTGCCGGTCTGCACTGTAACTGGGGGCCAATCGACCTGGGCCAGCGCATATGAGAATGGCGGGGCAAATGTGCCGGTGCGGCTCATGCGCACCCGCACAATATCCGGCGCGGTGAAGATGATCTCCAGATGGCCGCGCTCGGCATGAATGACCAGGCCGTGAGGGAGCGAATCAAAGCCGGATACCTTGCCCAGGGTTTGGAAGCGCCCACGTACCGGCCTGGATCGGAACTGGCGATTCAGCCTGCGCAGCGCAAGGTGGTACTGAAGTGCTCCGGTGGCAACATCTTTGCCCATTTCGCGGGCGGTTTTGATCAGGCTGAACAGGTTGAACAATAACATGCGACGGAATCCCGATGAATCGTGATATGGTTTTCGCCAATCATAACCCAGGCGGCACAATCCTGAAACTATGCCGGGTGAACCAACAGGAAAACGGTGGTTGATCGTGGTGTTGCGTGAGGGTGGGGAATAAAAAAACAGCGCGAATCTCGCGCTGGTCCTGTGAAGATACTTTTGGTGACCCCGAGAGGACTCGAACCTCTAACCAATTGATTAAGAGTCAACTGCTCTGCCGAATTGAGCTACGGGGCCGTCACTGCGCAAGAAATGTACCATAACTTGGACGGCAGGTCAACGGTTTGTTGTCAAACCAGGCCCGCACTTTCGCAGAAAGGGGTTATTCGGGTTGCGCAATCGCTGCCCCATTGGGCAGTCCACCGAGCGAACCGGCCTGCTGAACGCCGCGCCGGATGGCCTGGGCCGTGACTTCGGCAGCGAATGCCCCAATGACACTGACATTGGCCGGGCCAGCTGTTCCACTAGCCAGTGCGAAGAGGGTATCACCGTCGCGCATCGTGTGTGCGGGGCGCACGGCGCGCGCCAGGCCATCGTGCGCCATCTGGGCCACTTTGTTCGCTTCCTCTTTGCTGAGCTGGGCATTAGTCGCCACTACGCCGATGATGGTGTGACTGCCAGGGCGCGTATCCATCCGGGCCAGGGCGGGAAGCAGCCGCATCGCGCCAGCAAAACGCTCACCTGTGGGGGGCATCCGCGAGCCGCCGAGAATGGTGCCATCGTCGTCCACCACATCCCCAACCGCATTCACCACCATCAGCGCGGCCACCTGCAGGCCGTCGCCCAGGTTCACGGCAGCGCATCCGATCCCGGCTTTGCACGCCATATCCGGCCCGGTCAGTCCACCGACTCGCGCACCCGTTCCGGCCCCGACACTGCCTTCTGTCACAGGGGAATCGTTTGCTGCTTCGCAGGCCGCATAACCCATCGCTGCATCGGGGCGGGCAGCGGCGCTGCCTAGCGCCAGGTCAAAGATGATCGCTGCCGGGACGATGGGCACCACGCCTACCTGCACATCGTATCCGATCCGGCGCTCTTCCAGGTAGCGCATAACGCCGCTGGCCGCATCCAGGCCATAGGCGCTGCCCCCCGCCAGAAGCACGGCGTTCACATACTGGACATAGTGCAGTGGGCGCAGCAGGTCGGTTTCTCGCGTACCGGGCGCGCCGCCGCGCTGGTCCACACCGCCGACTGTCTCCGGTGGGCACAGAATGACCGTGCAGCCGGTGAGACCATCAAGAGTCTGTGCATGGCCGACCCGGAACCCTGCCAGCGCGGTCAGAGTGTCGTTATTCATCGGGTGTTCCTTTCTTTGGTCTGTTTATCCCACTTGTGCGCGTGTTAATCCCACTATCGCACAGGTTTTCACACTTTTTTGATGGAGCATAGACCGTGATGTGGGATAACTGCTGCCCATTGGTCACTCATACCGCAGCACATTGAGCGGTTTTTCGCCTGAGGCGTCCCACACTGAGACAATCGCCGCGATCAACGCGATGCCAATGCAGATTCCCATCAGCAAAAAGGCCGTGCCGATGGGGATGGCATCGCTGAGCCGCCCCTGGAAGATGCCCACCAACAGGCCGAGCAGAATCAACACACCGGTGCCCACACCGATTAACCCCCCCACGAAACCGAGCAGGGCATTTTCGAGCAGAAGCATTCCCAGCACACGTTCCCGCTGCAAGCCGATGGCCTTCATGATGCCGATTTCGCGCCGACGCTCCATTGTAGACAGCGCGACCGAGTTGGCGATCACGATGCCGCCGGTGAACAACGCCAGCGCCGCCACCAGGATAGGGAAGGTCGTGAACTGGTCGATCACGCGATTGATGACATCGTTGAGGAACCGGGTTTCCAGTACGAACGCACCAGGCACACTTTCAAGCGCATCGCGCAGGGCATTCACCTCGGATTCATCGACGTCCACCACGGCAGTGACCTGTGAGGGAGGCAGGTCGGCGGGGAAGGCATCGATGGGGGCGTAATTGCTCGACCCGGTTTGAATGCCACCGGTGCGCCGATCGACCATGCCGACGATTTCAAACGTTATTAACGCATCGTCACTGCGATCGGAGAGGGAAAACGTCATTTTGTCGCCCACATCCAGACCGATTGCCAGGCTGACCTGATCGGCGGAAATGACGATCACCGGCTGCCCGGCATCGGCAGGGGTGAGCTGCCGCCCGCGGTAAAACCGGACATCGGGCAGATTCGATCCCAGTTCGCGAGCGTCAATGGCCCCAAAGGTGAAGTCAAACAGTTGGGCGAGTGTATCGTTTTGGGAGCGCAGAGTGTCCTTCAGCTGAGCGGCGGTGCGGACTTCGCGGGTTTGCCCATCCTCTACCGACAGCAGTTTGACCTCGTAGCTGCCTACTGCAGCGTAACTGTTGACACCTGGCTGTTCTGCCAGCACCTCTTCGATCTGCTGCAAAGTCTGGCCTCGGCCCGGCGAAAAGATGAAGACATTGCCCCCGGCTTCGCGCTCTAGCAGCGCCTCGAACTGGTTGGTGATGCTGTCGACCAGCATGGTGATCAGGCTCAGTGTGAAAACGCCCACCACCAGGGCCAGCAGCGTGGTAGCGCTGCGCCCTTTGGCGGCCAGCATCGAGCGCATGGCGATCTTTAGGTCCACAAAGCCAAAACGCTGGATCAGGCGGCCTATTCCCCAAAGAATGAAGATCGGCCAGATCAACACGGGCAGCAGCGCCAGGAAGGGCAGTGCCGCCAACCGCATGAGCGGGGGCAGGCTCATCAGGAAGGCATTGACCGAAATAGAGCCGCCGCCCAATGCCCAGATCAACAGCCAGAGGATGCCATAAAGCAGGGCGACCTGGATGGCCGCGCCGGTGACCAGCAGCAGCGCCGGAATGCTTGAGCCGAACACGTAGCCGCTCGCAGGAAGCACGAGCAGCAGCAAGCCCCACCGGACCACCCGGTTCAAGGACCTGCGAGGTTTGCCGGTGCCCAGAAGAATGGCTAACCCGGCCAGGCCGCCCAGGACTGCACCCAGTCCACCCGCGACGCTGCGCATGGTCGCGGAACTGAGCAGGTCGCCCACTAATCCACGCACTATCAACGTGATTACCACCAGCATGATCAGCACGGCCAGGAAGGTCAGCATCCGACCGGCACGCGGCACCAGAGTTTCTGAGGGACGCAGGACCAGTCCTGGGCGAATACGTCCTGCTGCCAGGGTGGGCAGCATTCCGAAGATGGCGGTGATGATCACGCCTACGATCACCCCGGTGATGGCAGGACTCGGCGTGATGCGGAAGGTCAGGTTCTGTGCCAGGAAGCCTTCTGCAACGCCTTTGAGCGCCAGCGCCAACCCCCAACCGAGCACCACGCCCAACACGCTGCCGATAATCCCCATCAGAACAGCCTCGACCAGGAACAGCGCAGAGACGGCCTGCGGTTCCAGCCCGACCGTTTTGAGCACGGCGACTTCGAGCGTCCGGCGGCTGACGATGACCAGCATAGTGTTCACTATGCCGATACCGCCGATCAACAGTGAGACAAGCCCCATAATAGTGACGAGATCGTTCAGTACGTCTGCGACCTGGGAATTGCGCTCGGCCAGGTCTTCGGTGGTGGTTGTGGTCAGATAGGGGAAGTCGTCCTGAAACGCCGTATTGACGGCTTCAATTTGAGTTGGATCGTCCAGCCGTACAAAAACATCGTAGGTGGCAGGTGCCTGATCAAAATACTGCGCGGCGCTCAGGTCCAGGTAGTAATACCCAAACATGCTGGCGGAGATGTTTTCCAGGCCCGCCTCGGCATCATCAGGAATGATGCCGCGCACAGTGAAATCGGTGCTCGCCCCAGAGACGCGCACGACATCTCCAACCCGGACATCGAGCTTGTCGGCCAGGTTCTCACTGATGGCGATATCGGAGGGAGCGCGCAGCAGGTCGCGCAGTGGCACACCATCCACCGAAGCGCGTTTGCCATAGAGCGGATAGCGTTGAGCGTCAACCATGAAGACCGAGACAAAAGTTTGCTCGGCGTTGTTGGCGGGGTTGTTGACCGCCGAGCCGGTGGTGAGATCGCTGAAGGTTTGCAGGAAGGTGATTGTAGCCGGGGCGGGACTCTGGTTGGCGAACCAGTCTTCGAGGATGCTCAACCCGCGCGCGCCAAAATAATCGGGGAAGAACAATCCTCCCGGCTCCAGCACACCCTCATCGCGCCCGCGCTCCACCAGGTCTTCCGAAGCACCGAACTCCGGCCCGGAGAAGATGTGAATGTCGCCTTTGTTGGATTCTTGCAGGCTGCCGGTCAGCGTGGCATTGATCATTTCTCCGAGTGTTTGAAGGCTGACAATGGCAGCAACTCCCGCCGCAATGCAAAGAAGCGCGAACAGGGTGCGGCGGCGATTGATCTGGAGATCGTTCAGCGAGTGGCGAACATAAAACGCGAGGTTGTCCCACATCGGTCACTCTCCGCGAATGTTTACCCCGGCACATAAAGGGGCGTATCGTCTACGCCCCTTCGGAAGCTCATCCGCACAACCGCGACTTCAGGTGTGCTAGCCCGAAAGCGTGTACGCGTGACGCGCAAATGCACGTTGGAAATGATTGGCGAGCAGAAGTTGTTCGGCAGTGCTATCCATTCGGGTTTGCGCAAGCAAAGTCGTGATGTGTTTCTGGCACGATTCCGTGTAGATGGCCCGGAACAGCTCGATCACAAGGCGCGCGCTCCGGTGATGTGGTACCACACCGGCGCTGCCAATGATACCATACTGCTCGTATTGGGTCAGCGAAATCGTCCCGGCTCGCTCATCGCCGATGGTAGCCAGGTAGTGGGTGATGATTGGAAGGCCAATCGAAGGGCGCAGCAAATCGGCCAGCATCTCGGCAAACTCGACGGGCATATCGAACGCCAGCAAAAACGTCTCGGCGAAATCTTCGGCCTGGGCTGGAGTGATGGGCTTCACAGAAACATCTGAGCGTTCGGAGCGGAACTGAATGCGCTCCAGGTCATCGAGTACCACCCAGGACTCCGGGTGCTTGTCCATCACGAATCCGCGTGCTGCCAGGCGCTGGGGCAGGTCTGCCGGTGTGCAGGCAGGCGACAGGTAAAAGGTGGTAGGGAGCTGGCGGCTGGCGAAATACGCCATCGCTTCGTCAATGAGCGCGTCGGCTTGTGCGACCGAGCTTTGCAGCAAGCAGGCGTGAGTAGTATCCGGGGTGGGGAAGATGGCACTGCTGGTCAGGATGATATCATCGCGCAGGATCAACTCCAACCCAGGGGTGACAGCACTGATCGGGGCCAATGCGGCGTAATTTGCCCTCTCAAGGGTATGGACGCGCGCGGGATCAGTCATGGGATGGTTCCTGCCTGGGGCTGAAGGCTGATTTCAACCGGTTGGTGAAGCGCGCAAAGCTCACGATGTCGATCGGCTTCATCATAATGTGATCCGCCAGCGTATTGACATCTTCGGTTGCCATGTGTGGGTTCGCTGTGACGACCAGCACACGCATGTGCTGATGGCGCTCATCCTGGCGGATCCGCTTGAGCACCTGGATGCCATCCAGCATGGGCATCTGCAAGTCCAGGATTAGCAGGTCGAAGGTGCGCTCGTTGAGCAGCTTCATACCCAACTCGCCGTTCTCGGCCTCGGTGATAGTATACTCGGCGCTTTCGAGCGCCATGCGGAAAATATCACGGTTATACCAGTTGTCGTCGAGCACAAGCGCAGTGTATTCAGCCATGTGGTTTCTTGCCCCCGTCAAGAAATCTCGGCGAAAGGAACGCTGTATCCCCAGGAAGTAACATCATTTTACCGCAACCTTGAGCAGCGCGATATAATGGCGCCGCCAACCATGCCGATGGAGAATGAGAGATGGAATTTGCCGAATTTGCTCAACTCGATGCCCCGACTGTGGCGCAGATTGTCGCTGACCAGCTGCCGGAACCGCTGGGAGTAGGCATCCCCTTCAACGGCACGCGGCGCTGGTATCTGGCGACCTGTAACGCCGATCCCGGTGCGCTGTATTCGCAGGATTACCTGGAGCGGGTATTCGGGCAGATGCGCGCCATCATCGGCGCGATGTTCGCGGATGGCGTGCATACGGTCTATACCCCTATCATGGGCTACGACCTGGCGACGCGCGGCGACGAGTATATGCAGTTCGGCTTGAATGCCATCGCCCAGGTTGCCCGGCCTGATGTCGTCGCCTGGTATAACGAACACCGGATCAACGCGGCCTGTTATGGGCAGCTCGATCTGCTGCCGGTGCATGTCCATCAGGCGGTGACCGATATGTTCACCACGACGCGCGGTGCTCGGGCGGCGCATTTTCTGCGGTTTGGCGTGTTTGCCGACCGGGCTACCGATCACGTGATCGAGTTGGCCTGCGATCTGCGGGATATGTTGGGCAAGCGGCCCACTGCCGACCAGTTGCTCCAGGCCTACTACAGCGGTCCGGTAGCGCGCTTGGGCATGTGGATCGGCAGCGATCAACCTACCGTGTTCGATGTGCCTTTGGTGTTGCATGGCAATAGCGCACTGTATTTTCTACACTATCCAACCCTGTACCTGGATCACCACGCCTGGCGACGTCTGCTGTACGACGTGCTGTTTGTACGCGGCGACCAGGAAACGCTGTATCCCGATAACATCACCACTACCCAGTACGTGAGCGGATTGGGAATACGCCGCGACGGCGGATGGATTCCCAGCACGACCTGACCGGGTTCGCTTATATGGTGATTTCCTTCACCGTGCGCGGCAACACTACCGTAAAGGTGGTACCCTTGCCCAGCGCTGTATCGACGGTGATTGAGCCACCCATCAAATCAATGTGCTGCTTGCAGATCGCCAACCCCAGGCCCGTGCCTTCCACGCTTTTGTGGTTAGGCACTTCGACCTGGCTGAAGGCTTCAAAGATGTAGGTAGAGGCTTCTGGTGGCATCCCGATTCCTGTATCGGTTACCTTGAAATACCAGTTTTCCTCGCCCTGTCCGCCTGCTCCAACGGTGATGCTTCCTTCCATCGTAAACTTGATGGCATTCCCGATCAGATTGGTCAGAATCTGCTGGACTTTGGGCAAATCGGCGATCACACTTTCGGGCAGAGTATCCTCAAACTGGGTGTGCAGGGTGATGTTTTTGTTCTCGACCAGGCTGGACATGCTGCCGACAGCCTCTTCGATGATCTGGCGTGGAACCATGGGGGCGACCAGGACTTCCACGCGCCCGGCCTCGATCTTGGCCATATCGAGCACGTTGTTGATCATCCCCAACAGGCGCTTGGCATTGTGGCGCATGTGCTGATTGATCTGAATCTGCTTGTCCGAGAGTGCGCCTGCCATGCCCGCGATCATAATATCGGCATAGCCGATGATCGCGTTGAGCGGCGTGCGGAATTCATGCGTCATGCTGGCGAGGAACTGGGATTTGGCCCGGTTCGCGCGATCGGCCTCTTCTTTGGCCAGCTCGGTCTGGTGCATAGAGTGGGCCATGGCGGCAAGGCGGTCGTCGAACTCCAGCCGGAGCTGGCGAAGGAAAATCACCTCGACCCCTACCAAAAAGACCACATTGATCACCACTGCATTGGCCGTAACCTGATCGTTGACATCAACCGGGATGGGCAGCCGGCCCGAAAGTTCCTGGTAGAAGGCGAAGATGGAAAACAGCCCTACGCTGATAACGCCGGTGGGCAGCAGCGCCGAGCGTGGCAGGACCAGGGCGGTCACCAGAATCACCAGCATCAGGGTGGGCGGCACAATTGACGACCAGAAGCCGTCAATCAAGGCAACTCCGCTCGCTGCCACGATCAACGCGACAACAAGAAGTTGACCGGCCTCGTTCACCCGGACTTGACTGACAGCGATGGCCGACAGCAAGAAAATGAATGCCGTCACTCCCATCAACACCGGGTAGGAAATCCAGCCGCCGTGGAAATCGAAAACCGGGATCGAGCTGATGAATGCAAAGGCGGTAGCGAACAACATGATGACGACTGTCGCGCGGATGGTGCGCTCGCGGAAGGCCAGATCGCGCGAGGTCGATCGTGGTGTGATCCACCACCACCACAACCGGGTGAGATACTGCCAGGGGCGGTATCCGGAAGGCTTGATCGGAGAGTCGGGGGTGACCGGAATAGTCATGCCAGTCTTGTTTCACCTCAGGTGTGAATAAGCATCGATGGATCGATTTGCCTGGGCTGTTTCCCGGATGGCGAGCGTGCTCAGCACGGCGTAGAGCAGCAGTAGCGCCAACATCGTTAGCGGCACCGACTGCGGCAGGATCAGCCAGGACCAGCCGGTAATAAAACCGAACAAAGCGGGTATCTCATACAGAGCGTAAACCAGGTACAGCCAAGACAGGCGGCGAAGCCAGATGCTGGATGTACCCTGAATCGCCAGGAAAAAAACTATGCTGCCCAGAATTTCCCAAAGCTGCGCAAGCATCGCCATTGCCGCCAGGTAGCTCAAGCCGACGATCCACAACGCAAGAGCCGGGTGTTGTTCTGGCCCGCCAGGGAGCCGCCAGGCTGCCACGATCAAGGCAAGCACGGGGGCGATCAGTGCCAGCTTGAGCAAAGTGCTGGTGGCTGGAACCCAGGATTGATCGCCCCAATAGCTGATCAGGATTTGCCGCCAGGAATGGTTGAAATTCTCAAATGCGTGTGTGTGCCCGCCCCAGGTGTAGTTGCTTTCCAGCGTCGTGAGAAAGCGCCCATAGTCGTGCAGAGTCTCGCGGCCATAATCTGGCCCGGCAGCCAGCACATACGCGCCGTTGAGAGCCAGGTAAGCTGCTGCCAGCACCACCAGCAGCACCATCAACAGCCGCCATCGCCGCAAGATCACCGGCAGCACAAGCGGGAACAGCCACTGCGGTTTGGTGATCAGGATCGGCAGCGCGGCCAGTGCGGCCCAACCTGGACGGGCACGCAAAATCAGCAGAGTGAGCAGCCCGCTAAGCAGCAGCAGGGTTGAAGTGAGATTGCCGTAGACCAGGTTGACGATCCACTCGGTGAACACCAGCGCTAGAGGTAACCACCGTGCCGCGCCGTCTGCGAGATTCTCCAGGCCCCATATCCGCAGCACGCGAATCCACACGGCTAATGCCGCCAGGTAAGCCGCTGTTTGGAGCAGGAACCAGATAAACGCAGTCAGACGGAAGGGAACTCTGCTCACCCAGGAAGCTGCCAGCGCAAACGCCGGATGGTAATAATACGTCATCGGGTCTTCCCAGGCGGTTAGCTCATAAAGGGCTGCCCGCTGGCGGAAGGCTTCACCGGCATCGCGGTATGCTACCACGTCGGACCAGCCGCGCAGCTCATCCGGGTTGAACTCTGTGGCGAACAGAATCGCCACGCCCAGCCCCACCAGGTGAATCGCCGTCCACAGGCTGGCGATCAACCAGAGGCGCCTTTGCCGACGAGGCAGAACGGCCCAGGCTCGCTGGAGATCGAGCCGCAGCCGCGCAGTGATGGGGACGGCAGCAACGTGAGACATCACTCCTCCTGCTGCCGGGCGTATTGCAGCAGCGTGCCAAGAATCGCCGAACGCACCACATGAACCGGGTGGTAGAGGCATTTGCCGATATACAACGCGGGCAGTCGCTCGTTATCCAGGCGTGTGACGATGTAGTGTGCGGCGGCATCGAGCGGCGCTTGCTCGATCTGCCCGAATCGCTCGCGCCAGAACAGCAGAGCTTGCAGGCAGTAGGCCGTTTCTTCCAGGGTAGAATTGCCATAATATCCCCAGCCGCCGTTCGCCTGTTGAGTCTTGAGAATCCACCGGATACGCGGCGCGAGTAGATCGTCCAACACCCCTTGCGAGGACAGAATGGCGACTGATGTCAGGTAGTAGGGGGAGATGTGCCACTTGTCGAACCACAGGTGATGGTCGAGATCGTACCGCCGAAGCATCCGCGCGATTTTCTCGATCCATCTTTCCACCCCTTCGGAGGAACGCACAAACTGGAGCGCGCCCAGGGTGCGGACGTTCACGCTGAGTGATGGATTGGTTTCGCCAGGATAGCAGTGGAAGACTTCTTCACCTTCGTAATGGGCGAACACTTCGGGCGAGGCAGGATAGCCGCCCCAGCGCAATAGCGCGAAGACCACTGCTGTATCATCCAGATCGGGCACCGGAAAATATTCGGAGAAACTGATGCCGGTTTCCTGAGACCATAATGACCACAGTTTGTCCAGGTGGCGGCGTACGGTGGGATGATCGGGGGTGATGACCCCGGCCCAACGCAGTTGATTGAGCACCCAACCGATTTCAAAAACATCAATTGGGTTCATATCGGGCGCGCCCCCGTCCCCCTGGCGCTCAACCAACCATTGCAGGTAACCGAGGGCACGCTCATCATGGTTGCGCGAATGCAGCAGGTAGGCGACTGTCGCGGCAGGCGAGGCCCCTACAGAACCGTTGCCCAACACAAAGTTGGCATCTTCAAATTTATCGGGGGAGGGGTAATAGTTGCGTGCCGCCTCAAGGGAGAATGACATCGAGGTATAGCGCCAAAGGCGCGGATCGCTGCCGAGCAGGTTCAACTTTTTTTCGATGACGGCGACATTATGATAAATACTTTCGGGAATATCCAGACCGAGATTGAGCGCTTCTTGAACCAGGGACACCGCAACCACCGGAAACCCGATAGTATCATCCGCATCGATATGCAGGCGGCCCAGTTCGCGCCACAGGTAAGTCTCTCCGTGTTTGATCCGCTCGGCATCCCAGGGATCGGTGCCGCACAGGCGAAGCGCAATGATTGACGATAGGGTGCAAATGAAGCGGTCGTGGTAGTGCAGAAATTCACTGCCCCAGCACCCATTGGGATGCTGACGGTCGCGAAGCCAATCGAGCGCGCGGTCGAAGCCGCGATTGGGATAATCCCCGTCCAATCGCGCGATCCACGCCGTGTCGTAGGGGACACTGTCGATCTTCCCTTCGCCCAGGACATCAAGGATGCTCTCGATTTCGCGAAGCAGGGCTTCCTGATCGATGCGCACAGGGGTGCACTCAGTGAATCTGTCCAGTACCATGATTTTCTCCCTTTGTCCGGTCGATGAGAACGCGCGAGTCGGTGAGACCGACCAATGACTCCTGCTCAGTAATGCCCCAATGTGCCACGCCGCCGGGCAGTGCGCTCACACAGCCTGAAGACCAGCCATCCCAGTATGAAAAATGCGGCAGAATGAATCATCAGGGCGGGCAAACTGCCGGAGTGCCAGGTCACACTCAGGGACTGCCTATCTAGCAACACGTGTCGCAGCACAATGATACCCTGTGTGCCCGGAATCAAACGGGCAGCCGTTTCGATGACGGGGGGGAATCGATCGACCGGCAGCAGCGATCCATTCAGGAACATCACGCCATATTGCAGCAGATAAGCCAGCGATTCGACCTGCTTGAACAGCAAGGTTGCGCCGCCAACGATGAACCCCAGTCCCCACAGCCCCACAACCGTCCAGGCCAAGACTACCACCCCTTCCGCACGCAGAGGGATGCGAATATCCAACAAGGGGATCAGGATGAGGCTGATCATCAAAATAGTGATACTGTTGGTGAAAAATGCAGCCAGAGATCGCCCGATGATCAAGGTTTGGGGAGCGACAGGACTCATGAACATCTGCTCCAGGGTGCCTGTCTGGAGTTCTTCGCGGAGGCTCCACCCCATGTTGGAAACGGCCATGAACGTGTAGAGCCAGATGACATAACCCAGAAGGGTCGCTGCCAGTTGATCCTGGGGGAGATCGCCCTGACCGATCAACACATTAAGGCCGACAAAGACGCAGCAGATGATGATCGTTTCCATCAACAGATTGAAGCGATAATCCCACAGCAGAAGTAACCCTTTGTGGGTTTCGTTGATGGTGGTGCGCACGACGACGGGCATGACCAATCCTATGGCATTAACGATTGTGTCAGAGGCTATCCCTACCGGTCCCCCTGCCGATCGGGCTGACTCTACTCACGCTTTAGTATGCTTTGGCCCGCTTACCAGTGCGCTGACCAATGGATGGGCAGCTTCACCCATTATCTACGTTCTATGCTGTTGCGATAATAAACACGGTAGTATAGTTCACTTTGGTGCATGAAACTACATCTTTTTGAGCGTCTCATCTCATGGATTTGTTAATTTTTCATGAAATATCGCCGCGGCAACTCAGCGGTTGGCGGCGGCAGGTGTCCTCGCGGCAGGTGGTTGACACACCCCCTCGCGGGGCGTACAATTACGCTCACTTTGATGAAAATTTCCATGAAATTTGCCCCATGCTCTCAAAGGTGATGTAGGCCGTGTCCGGACGTTGTACATTGCAGGCTGTTGCCGATCTTGCTGGTGTATCCATTGGAACAGCTTCGCGCGTGATGAATAACAAGGCAAACGTGCTGCCGGATACCCGTGAGCGGGTGCTTCAAGCTGCTTCCCGCCTGGGGTACCAGGGGCATACGCGCTCGGCCAAAGTGCGCCCCCATCGCCTCTCGACTATTGGCGTGCTGACTACGCTCATCCCAGATGAATCTGCTGTAACCAACCCCTTCTACGGCAGTGTGATTGATGGCATCGATCAGGAATGTCGCCGTCAGAATTTGAAGCTGATGTATGCAGGCTTTAGCCGGGCTGTGCATTATACGGTGGCCCAGTGGCCGCCGATGCTCCACGATTCGGATGTGGATGGATTTCTGATCATGGGCCGCGTGACAGGGGATGTGACCGACCTCATCCGCGTGCATACCGATAAGCCGATCGTACTGGTGGATGCGTATGCTGATCCACACAAATTCGACTCGATTGTGCCCGATAATGTGCAGGGAGCTTACCAGGCAGTGTCTTACCTGATCGCCCAGGGCCATCGCCGGATCGGTTTGCTAGGGACCCTGCCCAAAGAGCAATCCGCCGATTTTCTGAGCTTCTATGACCGGCGGGTGGGATATCTTCAGGCACTGCGTGAGCACGGCCTCCAACCTTATATTGAGGATAGTAACCACCTGCTGGAAGACAATTATCATGCGGCCCGGCGTCTGCTGACTCGTTCGCCTGAGATCACCGCGATCTTCATCAGTCTAGACTTGATCGCCGGGCCGGTGATACGGGCTGCTTGTGAGCTGGGACGCACCGTGCCGGACCGCCTCTCGGTGATAGGCTTTGATGACCTGGCGTCATCCCAGACTCTCAATCCTCCACTCACCACCATGCGTGTTGATACTCAGTTGATGGGTGCGCTTGGCGTGCGGCAGTTGATCGACCGGGCCGAAAACCCCGATCGTGCCCCGATCCAGATCTTGATCGGCACGCAGCTTGTCGTGCGAGAGTCGGTGCGTTTCGTCAGCCATTAGTGCGAGATCATGCTCGCGGTGGAATTCCCCATCCATCACACGTACCCAGGCTGGATACGCCAGGGGTGTTTGCGCTCCTCTCGCTTTTGCAGTATCACACACAGTATCACGAACGGGCCTTGGGGGAGCACGACATGGTCAAAAACCTCACCGGGCAGGTCATCAAGGGCTATGAACTCAACCAGCTGATCGGCATGGGAGGGTTCGCTGCCGTGTATCGCGCTTACCAACCTGCCGTCGATCGCGAGGTGGCGATCAAGGTTGTGCTGCCGCGCTATGCCAATGCGCCGGAATTTGTGCGCCGGTTCGAGGCTGAAGCTCAACTGATCGCCCGCCTGGAGCACATTCATATTGTGCCGCTCTATGACTACTGGCGTGAGCCAAACAATGCCTACCTGGTGATGCGCTGGTTGCGCGGCGGCAGCCTTTATGACTCGTTGGCGGCACATGGAGCCTGGGGCGTGCCCGAAACTGCGCGCCTGCTCGACCAGATCGCCGGGGCACTGTTGATCGCTCATCGAAAAGGCGTAGTGCACCAGGACCTGACCCCAGCCAACATCCTGCTGGACGAAGACTCGAACGCGTTCCTGGCCGATTTTGGCATCGCCAAAGAGCTGCTCAAGGAAGCCGATGATAGCGATCGCACCCTGTTCGGTTCGCCGGCCTATATGGCCCCCGAACAGATTTTGGGTCGCGGCGTTTCGCCACAGACGGATATCTACAGCCTGGGTATTGTGATTTACCAGACATTAACGGGCCGCGTCCCCTTCGACGATCCCAGCCATACCGAGGTCATGAAGCAGCAGGTTAACGCGCCCCTTCCTCCCCTTCAGATTCACCGCCCGGAGCTGCCCTACTCGCTCAACATGGTGGTGATGCAGGCGACCTCGAAGAACCCCCTGCTGCGCTACCGGGACACGATCAGCATGGCGACCGCGTTTCGCCAGGCAATGCAGCTTTCCGGGGTGGTGGAGATTGTGCCTCCGCCGGCCCCGTTGGGCGAGTTAGCCTCTCCGCCTCTGGCAGCGCAGGGAGAAGGTACGCTGGACTATGGCGAGGGATTGGTGACGCGCGATTTTTCCGGCGAACACATGTCACCGTCAGAACTGGCGAGCGAGTCGGCTGCAGACGCAGCCTTCAAAGCAGTTCCCCCGCCTGCTGAGGAACCACCCTCCACACTGATTCTCGAACCTGCGCTGGCAACCATTGATTTTGACTCTCTGCTAGCCCCCGAAAACCCCTACAAAGGTCTGCGGGCATTCGAAGAAGCCGACGCGGTGGACTTCTTTGGCCGCGAGACTTTGGTTGAGCGGCTGATCGAACGCCTGGCAGACCCGTCGACCGGGCGGTTCCTGGCTGTGGTGGGGCCGAGCGGCAGCGGCAAATCCAGTGTCGTAAAAGCAGGGCTGCTGCCAGCGCTGCACCAGGGACGGCTCGAAGGGTCCGAGCGATGGTTTATCGCCAAGATGGTGCCCGGCACGCATCCGTTCCGTGAACTGGCGACCGCGTTGTTGAGCGTCGCGGTTGAAGATACCGATATCTCGGAAGAGCAGCTTCAATCGAGCGTGCGGGGTTTGCTGCGCGCTGTCCTGCGCATCTTGAGCAAGGACGAATCAGCATACCTGGTGCTGGTAATCGATCAGTTTGAAGAAGTCTTCACGCTGGTGGAAGATGAGTCGGTGCGCAAACATTTTTTGGGCAGCCTGCTCTATGCTATCAAAACGTTGGAGAGCCGCCTGCGTGTGATTATCACCCTGCGCGCCGACTTTTATGACCGGCCCCTGCTATACCCGGATTTTGGCGACCTGGTGCGCCAGCATACCGAAGTAGTGCTTCCGCTCGCGCCGGATGAGCTTCGCATAGCTGTGACAGGACCGGCGGAACGCGTGGGGCTGATCATCGAGCCTGGGCTGGTGGATGCCATCGTGACCGATGTGAGCGAGCAGCCGGGCACGCTGCCACTGCTGCAATACGCTCTCACCGAGTTGTTCAACCAGCGCAACGATCGCACGCTCACCCTGGCGGCCTATCGGGCGAATGGTGGTGTGCGCGGGGCATTGGCCCGGCGCGCCGAAGAGACGTTCAACGCGATGGACATGGGGCAGCGTGAAATGCTGCGGCAGGCGCTGCTTCGCCTGGTGAGCCTGGGCGAAGGCACGGAGGATACCCGGCGGCGTGTGCGTTGGAGCGAGTTAATGGCGCTGGGGCACGGGCGCGACCGGCGCGCGTTGATGCAGTCGGTGCTCGATACTTTCGGCCAGCACCGCCTGCTCACGTTTGACCGCGATCCACAAACCCGTGAGCCTACCGTCGAAGTCGCACACGAGGCGTTGATCCGCGAATGGCGGCGGCTGAGGGCCTGGTTGGATGAACTGCGTGACGACCTGCGGATGCAGCGTCACCTGTCTTCAGCCGTGGCAGAGTGGGTGAGCGCCGACCGAGATTCGAGCTACCTGGCGACCGGCGCGCGCCTGGAACAGTTCGAGTCGCTGGCGGCCCACAGCCGACTGATTTTGACCGAACAGGAACGCGATTATGTGCGAGCGAGTGTCGCGTTGCGCCAGCGTGCGGCCCGGCGGCGGAACCTGTTTGTGATGACGCTGATCGTCATCTCGGTGGCGGCGGTGATTGCCGCGCTGGTGGCCATGAATTTGCAGCGTGTAGCGCGCGACCGCCAGCGCATTGCCGAAGAAGAGCGCGACCGCGCCGATACGCAAGCGCGTATCGCGCAGTCGGGGGCTTTGGCCGTCAATGCGCTCAAGAATGTGGATCAGAACGGGATCGATGTGGCCCTGCTGCTCAGCCTGGAAGCATTCCGGGCCGCCGATACATTCGAAGCGCGCAACAGCCTTTTATCCGGCGTGCAGGCTGCCCCGCAGCTAGCCGCGTATTTGCATGGGCACAACGCGCCGGTGCGTTGTGTGGCCTTCAGCCCCGATGGAGCGTTGATCGCGTCCGGCAGCC
This sequence comes from Anaerolineae bacterium, assembly GCA_034429275.1. Classification (GTDB taxonomy): domain Bacteria; phylum Chloroflexota; class Anaerolineae; order Aggregatilineales; family Aggregatilineaceae; genus DAOUFU01. The sequence continues at coordinate 22,629 of DAOUFU010000206.1, forward strand.
GTGACGGCACGATTCTGCTGTGGGATGTGAGGACGCGAAAACCTGTTGGTCCTCCCCTTAATCATGGATCGCGCGTGTACAGCGTGGCCTTCAGCCCGGATGGATCGCGGCTGGTCTCCGCCGGAAGCAGTGGCTCGCTCCGCTTGTGGGATGTGGCCGGTGGAGTGGCCATTGGCGATCCCTGGGAGGGGCACGAAGATGAAGTGTGGCGGGCGGTCTTCAGCCCGGATGGTCAGATGGTCGTTTCGGCAAGCTTCGATGGTACGTTGCGGCGTTGGAATGCTGCTACTGGCGAACCTATCGGCGAGCCGCTGACCGGCCACGAGGACGCAGTATACAGCGTGGCATTCAGCCCGGATGGTACGCTGTTGGCCTCGGCTAGCGCGGATTTTACGCTGAGACTGTGGGAAGCTGCCACCGGCGACCCGGTCGGAGAGCCGATGGAAGGGCATACCAACTGGGTGCTGGCCGTGGCATTCAGTCCGGATGGCCGGATGCTCGCTTCGGGCGGTGCTGATAGCACTGTACGTTTGTGGGACGTGACCACCGGGGAGCAGATCGGTGCACTGCTGAGCGGCCACTCCGGCTGGGTGTGGAGTGTGTCGTTTAGTCCAGACGGGACTCAACTACTCACTTCCAGTGCCGATTTCACGGCGGCGCTCTGGTCTTTGGACAGCGGGCGAATCACCAACCGGTTGACGACTCACACCAACACGGTGTGGGGCGCAACCTTCGCCCCCGGCGGGCGTCTGGCGGTCACGGCCAGCGAAGATACCACGCTGCTGCTGTGGGATTTGCAGAGCGCTTACCCCTTGCTGGCACGCCTGGGCGGCCACACCAATCCTATCTGGGGATTGGCCGTCAGTCCGGCGGACGCGCCGGGTGGCATGTTCATGGTGTCGGCCAGCGGTGAGAACAACGGCGGTGGGGTCGATACAACAGTGCGGCTGTGGAATTTGCCGGGTGGCACCCCTCGTGCTGTGCTCAGCGGCCATACGGGGCAGGTGCGTACTGTGGCGATCAGTCCCGACGGGCAGACGGTGGCTTCAGCCGGAGCCGATGCGCAGATTATCCTGTGGGATGTAGCCAGTGAGACCATGCGCTTCGAGCCGCTGGCCGGTCATGTTTCACACATCAATAGCGTGGCATTCAGCCCGGATGGTACCTTGCTGGCGTCTGCTGGGGGCGATGGCCTCATCCGGCTGTGGGATGTGCAGACAGGTGAACCTGCCAGCAATCCACTCGCGGGGCATGAAGGCGAAATATACAGCCTGGCGTTTAGCCCGGATGGCCGCTGGCTGGCATCGGGCGGGTTTGATGCAACGGCGCGCCTGTGGAACCTGAGCGTTGATCCGCCCACAAGTGTGACCCTGGCTCACCAGGACCGTGTGATGGCGGTAGCGTTCAGCCCGGATGGGCGTTTGCTGGCGACCGGCAGCCATGACAACACGGTGAGCTTGTGGGACGTGCACACCCAGTTGCCAGTCTACCTGGCGCTAACGGGCCATACCAATTATGTGAGCAGTGTCGCGTTCAGCCCGGATGGACGAATGATCGCGTCGGGCAGTTGGGACAAGACGATCATTTTGTGGGATGCGGCAACCGGGCGTGCACTTGGCAAACCCCTGGCCGGACACACCGACACGGTGAGCGCGGTGGCTTTTTCGCCAGACAGCCGCCTGCTGGTGTCTGCCGGGTGGGATATGGCGCTGGACCTGTGGTCGGTCAGCCTGGAGGATTGGCAGGCTCATGCCTGCCAGGTGGCAAACCGCGATTTGACAGCGCGCGAATGGAGCCAGTACCAGGGCGAAATCCCGTATCACGCAACGTGCAGTTTCCAGGCCGGATAGCGGGTGCGTCATGGGGTGGTTGCTGCCAGTCGGCACCCGATTCAGGTGATCATCCGGCGATGTAAGGCCGGTGGGGAGCATGCTATAATTGGGCGATGACGCGCGGCCCTGTTCCCGCAGGCGGTGCGCGTTATTTTTTGAGGAGAATACTTACACAAGGATGTAAAACGATGGATTTCGCACTTACTGAAGAACAGATCATGGCGCGCGACATGGTGCGCCAGTTTGCCCAGGGTGAGATTGCCCCGACCATCAAGGAGTGGGACCGCAAACATGAGCCACATCCCGGCGTGCTGGGCCGCATGGCTGAGCTGGGCATCCTGGGGATCAATATCCCTGTGCGCTATGGTGGGCAAGGGTTCGACTATGTGACGTTGGCGTTGGCCTGCGAGGAACTCGAACGGGTGGATGCCAGCCTGCGCGTGGTGATGTCGGTCCATGCCGGGCTGAACAGCCTGGCGATGTTGCAGTGGGGCACCGAGGAGCAGAAACAGCGTTTTTTGGTCCCCCAGGCGCGCGGTGAAAAATACGCGGGGTACGCACTGACTGAGCCGGACGCGGGGAGCGATCCGGTCAGTCTGCGCGCAACTGCTCGCCGCGAGGGCGATGTATATATCCTCAACGGTGAGAAGATGTGGATCAGCCTGGCCACCAAAGCCGATCATATGCTGGTCTTCGCCAAGACCGATCCTCACGCCGAGCCGGTTCACAAGGGCATCACGGCCTTCATCATCGAGCGCAGTATGAAGGGCGTCACGGTGGGGGACATTCATGGCAAGATGGGCGTGCGCGCCGGGTCCACCGGCTGGATCGCCATGCAGGATGTCGAAGTGCCGGTCGATAACCGGCTGGGTGAAGAGGGGGAAGGCTTCTATATTGCCATGAGTTGCCTGGATAACGGGCGATTCACTGTGGCGGCGGGGGCGACGGGCTGCATCCGCGCCTGCCTGGAAGACAGCATCAAATATGCCAAAGAGCGCCATACTTTTGGGGTACCGATTGCTGAGCACCAACTGATCAAGCAGAAGATCGCTTTTATGCAGCAGTGGTACGACGCGGCGTTTTTGCTGGTGATGCGCGCGGCATGGCTCAAGAACAAAGGGATTCGTAACACGCGCGAGACGGCAGTTGCCAAGTGGTTTGCGACCGATATGAGTGTCAAAGCGGCGCTGGAAGCGGTTCAGCTGCATGGCGCGTATGGGTTCAGCGATGAATACGATGTTGAGCGCTACCTGCGCAATGCCAAAGGCGCGACGATCTACGAGGGATCGAGCGAAATTCAGCAGCTCTTGCAGGCCGATTATGCCCTGGGTAACCGGAAAAATAGACCGCTGCGCTGCGAACTGCCCGCCTACGATGAAGAATGGTGGCAGGCCGAAGGATAACGGTCGGCCAGAAACGGTTCAAAAGATGATGGCTTACGAGAAGCGGGCTGCGTTATCAGGAGGATAGAACCTTGCATGTAGTAGTAGTTGCTAAAAACACACCGGACACCGCCGCGACGGTGACGGTGACGCCTGACGGCAAGGCCGACTGGGGCAAAGATCTGGTGATCAACCCCTGGGACGAATATGCAGTCACTGAAGCGGTCCTGCTCCAGGCGGCGCACAAGGTCAAGGTAACGATCATGGCGGTGGGGCCAGAGGCACAGAACGAAGCCCTCAAGCACGGGCTGGCTATCGGCTGCGACCAGGCGATTCGCCTGTGGGATGAAGCGCTGGTTGGTGCCGACAGTCTGGCGGTCGCCCAAGTGATCGCGGCGGCAGTCAAAAAGCTGGGTGATGTGGACCTGCTGATCTTCGGCAAAGAGTTCTCCGATGTGGCGTCGGAGGCACACGTTTTCCAGGCTGCGCGCAAGCTGGGCTGGAACGCGGTGGGATTTGTGGCGCAGATCGCGGCGATTGACTTCGGCGCGAAGACTCTTCGCGTCCGGCGACAGGCCGAAGGTGGGACCGAGACTATTGCCGCTACGCTGCCCGCCGTGATCAGCGTGGTGAAGGACATCAACAAGCCGAAATATCCCACCCTGATCGGCATCCGCAAGGCGGCCAAGGCAGACCTGCCGGTGTGGGGCTTGGGCGACCTGGGATTGAGCGCGGAAGCGGTGCGTGCAAGGACCCGCCAGGAGCGTTACCAGGAACTGCCCAGGCGCGAGGGCGCTGCCGAGATCATCGACGGACCGACGGCACAGGCCAAAGCCGAGGCGTTGGTCGCGCGGCTGATCGAGGAGAAGGTGCTATGAGCGCGACGGTGTTTGTGTGGATTGAGCAACATAACGGGCAGGCGCTGAGCGCCGGATGGGAAGCCCTGGGGTTGGCACGACGACTGGCCGGAGATGGCCAGGTGACGGCGCTGGTCTTCGGACAGGGGATCGGTGAACTGGCGCAGGCGGCGATCTATCGTGGTGCTGATGCCGTGATCAAAGCCGATGATGCGACGCTGGCGGCCTATCGTTTTGAGCCTTACGTAGCGTTGCTAACTGCCCTGGTGCGTGATCGTACCCCTCAGATTGTGCTGGCCGGGGCAACGACCGCTGGGCGCGAGCTGCTGGCAGGAGTCTCGGCAGAGGTGGATGGTGGCCTGCTGGCCGACGTGACGGAATTGACTCTTGATGGGGGCAAGCTGCGCGCGGTACGCCCGGTCCTGGGCGGTAAGGTGTTGAGCATAGAAGCTGTTGTCGGCGAAGGGACGCAGTTTGCCACACTGCGGAGCCGGGCATTCCAGGCCCTGGAGCCGGATGCCAGCCGCACGGGACAGGTGATCGAGGTGGCGCCCGTGCTGTCCGAAAGCGCCATCAGCGCCAAAATCGAGAGTGTGGAAGCACCGGCAGGCGGTGTGAACCTCAGCGATGCGTCGATCATCGTGGCAGGTGGTCGCGGGGTAGGCGGGCCAGAAGGATTCGCCCCGGTGCGTGCGCTGGCCGAAGTGCTGGGCGCAGCGGTGGGCGCGAGTCGCCCGGCGGTGGATGCAGGCTGGATTCCTTACGAATACCAGGTGGGGCAGACCGGCAAAGTCGTCGCGCCCGACCTGTATATCGCGGCAGGCATTTCGGGGGCGATCCAGCACCAGGCCGGGATGCGCACAGCTAAAGTGATCGTGGCGATCAATAAGGACCCGGAAGCACCGATCTTCAAGCTGGCCCGGTTTGGGCTGGTGGGCGACCTATTCGAACTGCTGCCCGCGCTGACGGCGGCGTTCAAGGCGCGGCTGGGATAGTTCGCCGCGCGCTGTCCTGCGTTACAATACGGGTCCCTGTCTGATGGCAGGGGCCTGTTTTTTCTGGTGGAAAAGGAGTGCGGCTGTGGAACCCATTACGCTGCTGAACGGAAAACGACTCCTGCTGGGGGTCACCGGCAGCATCGCCGTGTATAAGGCGGTGGACCTGGCCAGCAAGCTCACTCAGGCTGGTGCTTCGGTGGATGTGATCATGACCGATGCATCTCGCCAGTTCGTCACGCCGCTGACGTTTGAAGCCGTCACCGGTCGCCCGGTCTATACCACGATGTGGATGTCTGATCAAGGAGGACTGCCCACCCATATCGCCCACGTGGGTTTGGGCGAGGGCGCGGATTTGCTGGTGATCGCGCCACTCACAGCGCACACGCTGGCGCGGTTGGCTCATGGCATGGCCGATGACCTGCTCTCGGTGACGGCGCTGGCCGCGCGCTGCCCGATTGTCGTCGCCCCGGCGATGGATGGTGGCATGTACGCACACGCGGCGGTGCAGGCCAACCTGGACGTCCTGCGCACGCGAGGCGTCATGGTGATCGAGCCGGAAGTCGGGCGGTTCGCCTCTGGATTGGAGGGCAAAGGGCGCTTTCCCGAAACTCCCACGCTGATGGGCCATATCCGGCTGGCACTGGGGCGAACGGGGACGCTGAGCGGGCGGCATATCGTCGTCACGGCGGGGGGCACGCGCGAGCCGGTAGACCCGGTGCGTTACCTCACCAACCGATCGAGCGGCAAACAGGGGTACGCGCTGGCGCAGGCTGCGCTGGATGCTGGCGCCCAGGTGACCTTGATCAGCACGGTGAGTGAACGCCCTGTCCCAGTGGGCGCACGCCTGGTCACCGTCGATACCGCCGAGGCGATGCAGTCCGCCGTGTTGGAACATGTGCGTTCGGCGGATGCATTGATCATGGCGGCAGCAGTGGCCGATTTTCGCCCGGCAGTTGTAGCCGCGCACAAAATCAAAAAGACGGACGATCCCCAAGAGGTCCCTGTGTTGACTCTGAAGCGAACACCGGACATCCTGATGGCAGTCAAGGCTCAGCGTGCTGCCGAGGGATGGCCCCGTGTCGTGGTGGGATTTGCTGCCGAGAGCGACGACCTGTTGGCGAATGCCGAGAGCAAGCTGGAACGTAAGGGACTCGATCTGATCGTGGCAAACGACATCACGGCCAGCGATGCGGGGTTCTCGGTGGATACCAACCGCGTGGTGCTGATCGCACCAGGTCGCGCGCCTGAACCGCTCGACCTGGCCAGCAAAGCGCGGGTTGCAGAGATTGTGGTCGCACGGGTGGCGGCGCTGCTGGCTTCATGAGTTGCGCGGATTGCGCTCCGCGATCAGGCGCAGCCCTTCCAGAGTCAGCCAGGGGTCGACGACATCAAAGCACGTGGTATGCGGTCCCAACACAGCCGACAACCCGCCCGTTGCGATCACTCTGGCGCTGCCGATCTCATTTTTGATGCGGGCGACGATGCCTTCCACCATGGCCAGGTGGCCCAGCACCAACCCGGCCTGCATGGCGTGCACGGTGTTTTTCCCGATGACCGAGGGCGGCGGGATCAGTTCGATATGCTGAAGTTGTGCCGCACGCCCGACCAGGGCATCGGCTGTTGTATTCAGTCCGGCGGCGATGACTGCGCCAATCATCTCGCCCGGTTCGGTCACCACGGTGAAGGTGGTCGCCGTGCCAAAATCCACCACAATGCAGTTGGCATGGAAGCGATCGTAGGCGGCGACTGCATCGGCGATCAAATCACTGCCAACGCGGTCGGGGTAATCGGTTTTGATCGCAATGCCTGTATTGATGCGCGCGCTGACGATGACCGGATCGTAGCCCGTGCGCTGGGCCACCATGCCCGCAATGCCGGATGTGAGCTGGGGAACCACACTGCTAAGCACGGTCTGCTCGAACAGGTCGAGATCGAGCCGTGCTTCACGCAGAAAATTGCGGAACATCACCGCGTATTCATCCGGCATACGCTCACGGACGGTCTGCACACGCCACAGGTGCGCCCAACGCGTACCATCGTGTACACCAAAGACGATATTGGTGTTGCCGATGTCAATCGCCAGCAAATGAGCCGAGGTATTGGAATAGGCCATAACTTGATGCCCCAGGGATGCAAACGGATCAGAACAGCGGACGCCTTTGCACCCTATTCTAGCGCGATCAGCGCCTCATAGTCTTCAAGAGTCCCACCATCCAGGCAACATTCGATGATCGTGCGCCCCAACGGGTGCAAGTCGGGTTCCAGGTATTCGGTCAGGCATTGGCGGAAGAAGGCGTAGAGCATTTCGGCCCCCTGGTCGTAAGCCGAGTCTCCGACTTCGGGTTGCGTATTGACCGCCAGGAACCACCGCGCGACCATGCGCCCCTCGACGTGCAGTTGGTGGATCGTGTAACCGAGCAGAGGACAGCGAGCCGGTCGAATCTGGTCGGGTTTGAAGCGGGCACTGCCGCGCCGGGCCAGATATTCGCGGGCCACCCATTCGCCCATAAAGCCTACGCGCCATGCGCCAATGTGCTGGTTGGGGCAGAGGATATGCCGGGTGCGCTTGTATGTGACGAATTGATCGAGCAGCAGATTGGCCTGTGTGACGCGCCTGCCGACGGCAAACGGCCAGTACGAGCCGACTCCTTCGCTGTTCATCCCACCGTGATCGACGATGCTGGGGCTGTCGTGGCCGCGCGGCGCGACCAGCCGCCACAACCAGGCCAGTGCTGGCGGCAGCAGGTGGAACAGCCCAAGGATGCCATAGGACGGCTGGGACTGAGTACATGGCGGCATTCGCACGCCAAAGCTGCGTATGTCCACACTCACCGGCTCGTTCACGATGTTGGGAATGGTGCAGCGCGGGATGATCACGCGCGGGTTGGGGCAGGGCTTGCCTGGGGCGTCTTCGGTATGTTCCCAAATCATGGCGCGGCTGCCCGGCTCGGCATCGATGTTCATGAACAGCAACGGCTGCGGCGGTTGAGCCGTCAGGCGTTCGAGGTCGATATTGGCCCCATAGCGGTTGATGTGGTTTACACGCACAAACCAGGCGTTTTCTGCATCGGTGACCCACAGCTTGCTGTTGTTGCCCTGGACGTGTGGATGGCACAGCGCCATGTCATCGGTGACGGGGTGCAGCTCGCAGCTTCGCGGAATTTCCAGGTAACGCTTCTCGCCAGTCACCAGGTTTTCGCCCAGCAGCAAGCGGCCATCCGGTTCGCGGTGAGCCTGTTCGAGCATCTCACTTTTTCCGCCGCCGCTTGCCCCTTCGTGCATGATGGTGACCACATTATCGTAAGGGGTGACAACCTGGACCGTCGAGCAATGCGCAGTGATCCAGCCTTCGCGCTCACCCTGGTCGATTAACATGCCATAGATGCCTTTTTTGGCGCTGGGGCCGGGGTACAGGTTGAACGAGAACATCTCGTAGCGGTCTGGGCGGCGACAGTGAACGACGACCTGTTTGCCCCCGAAGTGAGTGTGGCGAAACGGCGGAATGGTGGAGAGGATGGCTTTGGGCGCGAAGGTGGGCGGAAGTTCCTCGTAGGGGATGATTCCTTGCAGCATGGCCAGCCCAAACGCAAAAAACGCCGCGTTGACCGGCACGATTGCCAGCACATCAACGCCCATACCCTGGCCGGAGACGAAGCCAAAAATCGCCAGTTCCTGGCCCCGGAGCCATTCCAGGGCTTCGGCGCGCACTTCGGCAAAATCGCGGTTGAAGCGGTGTTGAAAGGTCTCTTTGTCGGTCGGCAGGTCGTCGGCGATCACCATGCAGTCTGGGTCGCGACGCCGGAGGTATGGGTCCGTGTAGTTGACCGAGATGCCATTACGCACGCGAATCACCGTGGCTTCCACGACTGGCCCGCGGCCAGGCAGATCGTAGGTGACTTCGAAGCGTGCATTGTTGGGGCCACCACAGGCTAACTCGGCCAGTTCGCCGGTCGTGCTGGCAGCGATCACGCGCGGACATTGGGCGAACAGGTCGGCAATTTCGGGCGGCGGGTTGTATTTTTCCCAGGGCACTGGTGACTTCACTCCGTTATTACGCGCTGTGCAAAGGCCGGACTGAGTGAGAGGTAACCCGGCCATCGTGGAAGGCCAGCCCATTGTAGCAGTAGAGATGCCGTCTCAGTTCGTTTATTTTTCCCAAAACGAGCGCCACGTCTGACCTTCAAGTTCCTGACCTTGAGGTAATGGCGCAACCAAAATGACGGTTTTTAACAGTCTTTTACCGTAAATTGCCCGGTGATCCTTTACCATAAAGTCGAGGTGGCTCATCGTGGGACAATTGTCAACGCTGCCGCATAGTCCAGTAATCAGGCACAAGGTGTGAGATGCGCGTGAAAAGACATACAGGACGAATGGAACGCGGCCAGAGTTTTGTCGAAATGGCCTTGGGGATGGTGTTTTTCCTGTTTGTGGTCCTGGGCGTGTTGGACCTGGGGCGGCTGTACTACATCTATGTGGCGATGGAAGATGGCGCAGCAGAGGCGGCACTTTACCTGGCGCTCAATGCCAACTGCCCGGAGCCTAATGCCGGGGAGTGTGCCGACCCGAATAATGCGCGGTATCGCGCCAGCCACGCCAACAGCCAGGGCATCGACTGGGAGAACGTGACCATCAATTACCAGTATGTGGCGAACGCGACTGTTGGTGACATGGTCAAGGTGGAGCTGTCGTACCCGTTCAAACTGCTGACGCCCGTCATCAGCACCATTGCGGGCAACAGCATTGTTTTGCACACCGAATCATACCACGCGGTGATTGAGCGTTAGCACGCGCCGACCAGCAGCGCGGATCGCCTGACAGGTGGGCGATCCCCAACGCCGATCAGCGCGATGATGTGGAGGTTACAGCCGTGATTAGACGCTTCATTCGACGAGAAAAGCCCCAAGAAGAAGGCCAGGCGTTGGTGGAATTCGCACTGACGCTGCCGATCTTGTTATTTGTGGTTTTCGGCGTGCTCGATTTTGGGCGCATCCTGTTCACCTATGCACAGGCCTCGAACTCTCTGCGCGAGGCGCTGCATTACGCCGAACTGACTTCCGGGTTCGATAATACATACATCCCGTACCTGGACTGTGCCAAGATGACCGACCTGGCGGAGCGAAACTATTTCGCCAATTCGCAGACGGTGACGATCACCTATATCAAAGCCACGAATATGGCGACGACCTATAGCTGCCCGGCGAATGCGAGTGACATCGAAACGGGCGACATGCTGCGCATACGCCTGGTGGCAAAGGTCGATCCGATCATGCTGCCGTTTGGCAGCCTCAACCTGACCTTCCAGGGGCAGCGAAGCATCGTGCGCGCCATCCCAATCGTGATCGATTTGGATGAAGGGGGATCGGGAGGCTCAACGAGCGATGCCGATGGGGACGGTCAGTCTAACACGCTGGACAACTGCCCGACGGTACCAAACCCTGATCAGGCCGATGCCGACAATGATGGCGTGGGAGATGCCTGCGATAACTGCCCGACGGTGATGAACACTAATCAGAGCGATCTCGATGGCGATGGTACTGGCGATGCCTGCGACTACGACAGTGGCGCGGTTCCGCCACCTGATACGCCTCAGAACTTTAGAGCGGTGACCGACCCTGTGGTAGGCGGTGATGGCGAGTGTGCGACCGGCCAGGTGGATTTCTTCTGGACGGCAATGAGTCCGATCCCGACCCGGATGGAAATCCGCGATGCGGACACGAATGTGGTGCAGGTCTACGTCGATGAAATTCCGACCGGCGTGATCACTGACGCGTACTGCTACGATTGCGATACTATCGACACCTATACCGGCTACCAATGCTACTATATCGTCGCGTACAGCGGTGTTGTGCCCTACGAAGCGCAGAGCCAGCCATCGAACGTGTCCTGTGTGTCTTGCCGGTGGACAATGCCGCAGCCGGAGAACTTTGTCGCGACGCCCGACTGCGATACGGGTCGTGTTTCTTTCTCCTGGCAGTGGGGGGCGGCCTATCCGCTGCCGTCACGTGCGGAAATTTATGATGCGACGACAGACGCGCTGATCTATACCCTGACCGGGGACATGAGCGCTCAGTTCTGCACCAACTGCGATACCATCCCAATGCCGGGAGAACGCACATACAAGATCATTGCTTACAATGGCGACGTGCCCACCCCGGCCACCGTTTCCAATCCTATCTCGTGCCCGGCACCACCGGCACGCGTGGGCGGCTATTTGCGCCTGAAGACGAACAGTGGCAACTGCAATGGCTACACAACATCGTACGTTAGCAATGCTGTCACGATTCAGCGCATCGATACCCGACCGCAAGGTCCTATCGTGAGTGCGACCTGGACCGGCTATTTCTTCGAGTTCACCAGGCTGGAAGCAGGACAGTACAAGCTGACTGTCCCCGACCGGATTGGCACTAATAACCTGCTCAGCCGCGATCCGGGCTGCGTCGGTGCCAGCCCGACCTATACCTTCTGGCTGACTCCGGGCCAGCAGATGACCGACCTCATTTTTGGCTACCGGTAATGACGAGTTGTGAGATGTTTTCCGAGATGACAACAGGGAGTGCAAACACTATGCAGCGCCTCAAGAGGTGGATGAACCGGTTGGATGCCAAAGGGCAGGATCGTAGCCCGGAATCTGGGCAGGCAATAATCTTGATCGCACTTGCTGCCATCGGGCTGATTGCCATCATGGGGTTGGCGATTGATGGCGGGCGGCTGTTGTTCTTGCGCCGCGATACACAGAATGCTGCCGATGCGGCGGCGTTGGCTGCGGCGCGCGCCCTATGCGAGGGGCGCGATCTCCAGGCAGTGGGGTTGGCTGTGGCCAATATCAACGGCTTCGAGAATGACCAGGTTGATGACTGGGTGACCATCACCAATCCTCCTACCAATGCGGACCCGGATGATCCGTGCTCGATCTGCCTGGTCGAAGTCCAGGTGCGCGGCCAGATTCCCAGCACCTTTATTGGCCTGGTCTATGGCGGACCGCTCGACGCGACCAGCACGACGATCGGCATGTGCAGTGCCGACATCACCGGCGGCTCGGTGGTGCCCGAACTGCGGGCGCTGTGGGGTGGCTCCACGTCGTGCAACAATGCCGTTGATTTCACCGGCAGCTCGGTATACATCGTGGGTGGAATACACAGCAATAACGACATTCACTCCGGCGGCACTGGCCAGGGCGGGACGGTCATTGGGGCGTCCAGCTATTCGGCGGATGGGGGCTTCCGCGTTCCGGACGCGGCAAAAATCTCTTGGCTGCCGGGTACGGTCAATGTACCGGGCCTGAACCCGATCGTGGCTCACTGCGGAGCCTGTTTCTCGAACAACAACGATCCCAACTCGTATCCGAATGTCAACCCTTACCAGGCCCCTGTGAAACCGAATTATCCGTTGTCGCATACGACATCGGAATATGCGCCGGGTGGGGCCAAAGCCAATGCTGCGGCTGCCCAGGGCAAGTACTACGCCTATACTGACTGCAAGAATGCCAATGATGGCATGGACCTTGACTGGCTTGAAGACAACGGGCTTCTGCAAGCGGATGGCACGTTGGCCGATGGGCTTTATTACTCGGCTTGTGGTATCCACATCGGGCAGGGTGTCAAAGGCGCAGATGACCTGACCGGCAGCGTGACACTTGTGGCGGTTGGCGATATTCATCTCGGTGGCGCGCGTCACGATCTGCATCCGTTTATGGATGACCTGTTGGCCTTCACCGAATATGGTGGGGACCAGTGCTCGAGTAAGTCGATCCACTTCTCCGGTTCCGAGAATCATTGGGAAGGTAACGTCTTCGCGCCGCACGGCCAGTTCGAGGCTTCTGGGTCAAGCAATCGTAATCGCGGCTGCGTGGTGGCCTATACCGTCAACTTCAGCGGCTCGTCGAACACGGTGATCTGCACGCCGGATGAACCGACCGGCCAGCCGGGTGTGGGGTTGATCGAAAACCCCTAAAGCCTGGCCGAATCAGCGATCGGTAAGACTACCTCAGGGCGGGCAATCCCCGCCCTGATCGATTCCGGGTGGGGCCGAACTGCTCGCCATGGGCGAAATCGTACAGCGACCAGCGCGATGGTATGCGATCCGTGTATCCTTGAATTCATGGTGACCTGCGGCTGTGTAGCGCGTTATTCAGAAGGTAAATCTATGCGAGGTCCTACGCCTTATCCTGATCTGAACAGTGTGTTGTGGGCATGGGTTGAGGGCATCCAGGCGGCGCTCGGCAGCAACTTCATCGGGGCATATCTGCAAGGCTCATTTGCGGTTGGCGATTTCGACCGACACAGTGATGTGGATTTTGTAGTGGTCATCGAACAGGAAATGGCTGAGCCGCAGGTGAGCGCGTTGCAAACCCTGCACGGGCGGATTTTTGACCTGGAATGCCCCTGGGCGCAGCACCTCGAAGGCTCATATTTTCCGCGAGAGGTACTTCGTGATCTATCTCAGAGCGGCGGCCTGTTGTGGTATCTCGATCATGGCAGCCGGTCGTTGATTCGGTCCAATCACTGTAACACCATTGTGGTGCGGTGGGTTGTGCGTGAGCACGGAGTCGCACTGGTGGGACCAGTGCCGGCAGAATTGATCGATTCGATTCCGGCGGAAACCCTGTGCGCAGAGATCGCGGCGACCATTCGCGATTGGGGGCACGAGATTCTGGCCGATCCGGAACGCTTTAATAACCGCTTTTACCAGGCGTTCATCGTATTAAGTTACTGTCGGATGTTGCACAGTCTGTACGTGGGGCGCGTGGATTCAAAGCGGGCTGGGGCGGAATGGGCCAAAACGAACCTGGACCCGGTCTGGGCTGGCCTGATCGATCGTGCGTGGACCGGGCGACCGAATCCGGCGGAGTCGGTGCGGCAGCGTGCCGATCCAGATGATTTTCGCGCTACGTTGGAATTTGTGCGGTTCATCATGGCCGAGAGCGTGCGGAGGTTATCGCTGTAACCGGGCGATTCGGGTTGATCGCGTGCGGTTGCGTAGGATGGCGACTGCGGCGGTTGGTCTAATGTGCACGAGGTCCTGGTGACTTCATGACAGGCATTGAGGCCAGGTGAAAGAAGCGTGGGCGCGGTCCGAATATCAGGCCGCGCTCACGCTTGTATTGGGCAAGGGGTGGTTTTACCAGCCGCGCCCGGCAATGCGCTGCTCGTCCGGCATCGTCGTTACACCGATGCCGACCATCGGTTCGCCGAGGTTGCGGCTGACACGGGCCAGGATGTCCGGGTCATTGTAATGCGTGGTGGCTTCCACAATGGCTTTGGCACGCTTGGCCGGGTCGCCGCTCTTGAAGATGCCCGAACCGACAAAAACGCCATCTACACCAAGCTGCATCATCAGCGCCGCGTCGGCAGGGGTCGCTACGCCGCCTGCCGCAAAGTTGACGACCGGCAGTCGGCCCAGTTCGGCGACTTCCTTCACCAGGTGATAGGGAGCGCCCAGCTCTTTGGCGTAGGTCATCAGCTCATCTTCACGCATGGATTGGAGGCGACGAATTTCGCCGAGCACTGCACGCGCGTGTCGGACAGCTTCGACGACATCACCCGTCCCGGCTTCGCCCTTGGTGCGGATCATGGCCGCGCCTTCGCCGATGCGCCGCAGCGCCTCGCCCAGATTGCGACAGCCGCACACAAACGGCACATTGAATTCGTGTTTGTTGATGTGGAACTGCTCATCGGCAGGGGTGAGCACTTCGCTCTCGTCGATATAGTCAACGCCGATTGCCTGCAAAATCTGCGCCTCGACAAAGTGGCCGATCCGACACTTTGCCATAACAGGGATAGTCACCGCGTTCATGATCGACTCGATCAGGCCGGGATCGCTCATCCGGGCGACGCCGCCCTGGGCACGAATATCCGCCGGGACACGTTCGAGCGCCATCACGGCGACTGCTCCGGCATCTTCGGCGATCCGGGCGTGATCGGGAGTGACCACGTCCATGATCACGCCGCCTTTCAGCATTTGGGCCAGGCCGCGCTTGAGGGTTTCAGTCCCTTTTTGCGCGCCATTGTTGGGATTCTTAGGGTCTTGGGTCATCGTGATTGCTGCTCCTTGTGGGCATTGGGCGACACACCTGCAAAAGGCACGCCGCGCGTGATAGAGTGAACAAGCCTATGGCATGAAATGAATTTATAGAATGGGTGCGCGCTGTATGGTCGGCTCGTATGTCTCGCGCCAGGCCGACCAGGCTGCTCCCAGTCGTCGGAAGCCTTCTTCTATGCGGGCGGGGGGCTGCGTGGCAAAATTCAGCCGAATGTGGCGATTGCCCTGCCCATCAGTATGGAACAATGTGCCGATGGCATAAGTCACGCCGTGCTGTATGGCCGTGGTGTAGAGTTCGGCGGCAGTAGGGCCATCATCCGGCAGCCGGACCCACAGGTACAGCCCACCCGCCGGTTCATGCCATTCGGTCCCTTCAGGGAAATACCGTCTGGCGGCATTCATGGCCACTTCGCAGCGCAGCCGCAGCTCGGCGCGCACCCGGTTGAGGTGGCCGATCAACGCGCCGCTGCTCAGATAGGCGTGCATCGCGCGCTGATTAAGCCCTGGTGTGCACACATCGGCGGCGTGTTTGACGCGCACCAGCCGCTCGTGCAGCGTGCGGTTGGCGATCACATACCCGATACGCGTGCCGGGCAGCAGGATTTTGGAAAACCCGCTGACGTGCAGAACGATTCCCTCATCGTCCAACGCTTTGAGCGGCGGCGGCGACACGGTCTTGAAGCCCAGTTCGTGATACACGGCATCTTCGAGCACGGGGATATTGTAATGCCGCGCCAGCGCCAGAAGCTGCCGCCGGCGGTGAAGCGGCATAACCGTGCCGGTAGGGTTATGGTTGGTTGGTGCGGCGTAAATCAGGCCGGGGCGACGTTCTTCGAGCGCCGCTTCCAGGGCGTCGATGCGCATTCCCTGATCATCCATCGGGATGCCTACCGGGATGATTCGGCGAATGTGCGCCAGGTCGAGCAATCCCAGGTAGGTCGGGTTGCTGGTGAGCAGCGTTTCGCCCTCGGCCAGCAGAGCCTGCAGCACCAGGTCCAATGCCTGTTGCGCTCCACCTGTGATCAGCACTTCGTCGGCACGGCACTGGATGCCCAGGGATGTCACATAGTCGGCGACGTACTGGCGGAGCGGCAGATAGCCTTCGGTTTCCTCATAGGCGACGGCGACGGCCCCATCGCGATCCAGCACCATGTTGATCGCGCTGCGCAGCGCCTCAACCGGCAGAAATTCCTCAGGGGGAGATCCACCGCTGAACGCGATGACACCTGGCTGACGAGCAAGCCGCATCATTTCGCGAACGCTGAGGTTAGGATCGCCGGGCAGTGGGGTATTAGTGCCTGAGCGCGTGCCCGGCCCGTGACCGCCCGCGACAAAAGTTCCACGACCTGGATGAGCGGCGATCAGGCCTTCCGCGTGGAGTTGAGCGTAGGCATTCACAACGCTGATCCGGCCCACCGAAAGCTGGCGCGCAAGATCGCGGGTTGGAGGCAGCCGGTCACCGGGGGCCAGCCGCCCACTCTCGATCTGCAAGCGAAAATAGCGAGCCAACTGGCAGTAGATCGGCTCAACCGACTCTTTGGTCAGGGGGATGCTGTCCATCATCGCAAGGTCCATGATCTGATCGTAACCAGACCTATGGTACCATGCATAGAGCCAAATAGCACCAAGTGGGTGATCGGATCAGTCCATTCGCGAGAGGACCCGGTCGCGATGCTCGGCGATCACCTGACGGTAGAGCGCGTCGTAACGGTCGGCGACCCGGCTCCAGGTGAACTGCTCTTCGATCAGCTTGCGCGCATTGTAGCGCAGGTTGTGTCGCAGTTCGTCATCCTGCAGCAGGCGGACCACCCCATTCACCAGGTCGAGATCGCTGGTGCCCAAAAGCACGTGTTTTTCGTTCACCACCGGGATTCCATCGCAGCTCAGCGGCGTGGCGACTACCGGCGTGCCCATCGCCATCGATTCCAAAACTTTGTTCTTAATGCCTGCGCCCAACTGCAACGGGCTGAGGAAGATCATCGAGTATTCAAAATAGGGGCGCAGATCGGGGACACGCCCGGTGATCTCAATCTCCGGCGAGGCATAGGCCATCAGTTTGGGGGGAGGGTTACCTCCTATGATAAAGGCACGCACTTCTGGGATGCGCCGACGGATTTCTGGGAACAGATCGCGTACCAGCCGGAGAGCTGCATCGAGGTTTGGCTCGTAGTCGTAATTCCCGATGAACATCAGGGTGGGAGTATGCGGCTCATAGCCGGTGGGGTTGAAGTAATCGACATCGACGCCGTTGGGGATGGTAACCGCTGGGATATGCCGGTTGAGATCGCGCAGGGCTTGCGCGTCCTTATCAGTGAGTACGACCACGCGCTCGTACCGCTCAAACATCCAGCGCTCATAGCTGCGGGCCATGCGATATTGCAACCGTTTGATCAACCGCCGGGCAACACTGCGTTCCTGCTGGATCGAGCGTTTCAGCCACAAGGTGAAGGACTCGTAGGGCACGATGACATTGGGGAGTCGGCGCACCAGGTGGTAGAACTCGTACACGTGCACACCACCGAACAGGTGAACTACGTCATAGGGGTGTTCTTCGAGCGCGTCGGCGATAGCTTTCCACATGGCAGGCGACCAGCTTTGCTTGGCCCGCGTGGGGAAACGCAGTGACGGGCGGGCGCTGCGCAGCAAATAATCGCGCGGCCCGCGTGCTGGCTCCGGGATAAGGGTCACGCTGCGGAACATGCGATCATAAAGCGGCACATCGGCCAGGTCTTCCGGCTGTTGGTAATACGCCAGCAGGTCGATCTGGTGCAGCCGCGACGCAAGCTCGCGCGCCAGGTAGAAGGGAATCAGGCGATCTCCATGAAACAGTGGATATGGGGGGCAGCGAGAGATCAGCAGCAGGTCCATGAGGCAGTGTCCCGTTTTTGGATGAGCGTACCGTCACACCAGTGAGTCTAGAAGCTGCGCGATATGGGTAGCATAGCCCGAAGCGGTGAAGTGGGCCAGCACACGCGCCCGCCCCGCTTCGCCCATGCGCCGCCGCAGCGCAGGATCACGCAGCAGCATGAGTACCCGCTCTGCCAGGGCATCCGGCTGTTCGGGCGGGACCAGAAACCCCGTCACGCCGTCGGCGACCGTTTCGGCAGGGCCACCATTATCCATACTGACGATGGGGCGGGCCATCGCCATGCTTTCGAGGTGAACCATGCCCAGCGACTCGAATCGTGACGGGCACACCATGACATCGGCGGCGGCCATGACCTGGCGCGCATCTTCCCAGAAGCCCAGATAGGTCAGCCGTCGGCTGAGCAGAGGATCGCTGCTGGCAGCCGACAAAATCTGCTGCTTATAAGCTTCGTCTTTTGAGGCTCCAAAGACGTTCTCACCCGCGACCGCGAAGTGGGCTTCTGGCATCTCGGCCAGCACACGGCGCGCCATCGCCTGGAAGATGTCGTGCCCTTTGACGTGCTGGAAGCGTGCGATCATCGCCACAAGAGGCGCATCGGGCGCAAGGCCAAGATGCTGGCGCACCGGTGAGCCGTCGATCTCTGGGTGAAAAGTGGATTCGTCGACGCCGGGGACCAGCACCCGAACGCGATCGGGAAGCATAAACTGGCCCGAAGCCGCCAGCCAGCGATCTCGCACCGCCTGGGTGATGGCGATGATCTGGGTGATGTCGCGGCGGAAAAATCCACGCTGCCA
>DAOUFU010000207.1:0-14357 GCA_034429275.1 Anaerolineae bacterium
CACATGGCCGAGCGCTGCCTGGCCAACGGCCAGCGCCTGCTCATGTTGATCAACAGCGTGCTCGATCTCTCGCGGCTGGCGACCGGCAGCCTGGAGATCGTGCCTTCGCAGATTTCCCTGCGCGATCTCGCCACTACCATCGTCGAGGACCTGGCGCTCCAGGCCAAAGAGAAGGGCCTGGAGCTGAAACTGGTGCTCGACCCGGCCCTGCCGGAGACGGTCATCCACGACGAGGAGCGCCTGATCCAGATCACCAGCAACCTGCTGGCCAACGCCATCAAGTTCACCAACGTGGGCACGGTCGAACTGGCATTGCGGCGGCAGGATGACCGCCTGATCATCCGCGTGTCGGATACCGGGATCGGCATCCCCAGTTCCATGCAGGAGATCATCTTCCAGGACTTTGTCCAGCTCGACAGCTCTTCAAAAAAGCGGTATGGTGGGGCAGGGCTGGGCCTGTCCATCGTCAGCAACCTGGTGGACCTGATGAAGGGCCGCGTTACCGTCGAGAGCGAGGTCGATCAGTACTCGGTGTTCACCGTCGATATTCCGCTGGAAATTCCGCCCGAACTCAGCGCCGGTTCTGCGCCGCCGCCAGGCAGCGATCGGGAAGATTCCGCCGTCTGGGGCAGTGCCGGGCGGGTTACGCCGTAGGGCATAACGTCAAGGAGTCTGGCTGTGGAACCCAAATCGGTCCTGGTGGTCGAAGATGATCCCGATGGGCAGGAACTCGTCGCCCGGATGCTGATCCGCGCCAACATTTCGGTGGAAGTGGCCGGAACCGCCGAGGATGCACTGCAACTACTCTCGCCGGATGAGCACGTCGCGGTGGTGATCGACCTGGCGCTGCCGGGTATGGATGGCTTCGAACTGCTCAGCCACATTCGTCAGAACGCGAGCCTGGCCAGCCTGCCGTGCATTGCGATCACGGCCTATCACACGCCTTCGCTCAAGCAGCGCGTGATGAACGACGGCTTCGACGCCTATTTCCCCAAACCTCTCGACGACATCCGCTTCCTGCGCGCGGTGCGCGAGATCATCGGCCTGGACTGAATCCGCCTCTCGACCCAGGCCATCACCCGATTCCCCTCGTGTTAGCCGGTGATGACCGGTCCGGTTATCACCAGCCCGGTCCATTGCCGGGGTGTAATGGTTTTCACAGTCTGTCAATCGAATACTTCAGTTTGTAAAATAACCGATTTATTGACAGAAGTTGTGTTTTCCTGTAATGTATGATCATTGATCCCGCTGTGAAGTAGAACTAAAGCTTTAAGACTATTGTTTGGCTTAGTATTGACGCGTGTTTTGAGCCTGCCCTATGAATGCGGATTTTTATACCAGAACAATCAGTCCTCCGGCAGCCGGTGCCTGATCTCTCCGAGGCCCCGCTTGCCGGTTTTTTTGATCCTCCGGCCAGCCCAGCAGAAAGGAGCGCACCTTCGCTCAGCAATACACCACCTTCGCCCGAATAGCCCAAGTAAACAGTCTCTTTTCAGGAGGAAAACACCCATGTTAAAGAAATCCGGCAGCCTTTTTATCCTCGCGGCCATGCTCATGACGCTGGTATTCGGCATCGGCGGCGCGGCAGCCGCCCCCTCTCGCCAGGTGACCGAACTGACCATCCTGTGGGCGGAGTGGGACCCGGCCAACTATTTGCAAGAAATCGGCAACCGCTACGAAGCCGCCACTGGCATCAAGGTTAATGTCATTCAGGAGCCGTGGGGCAGCTTCTATGATCGCATGGCGGCGGAATGGGCCGCTAAGGGCGACGCCTACGATATGGTCGTCGGCGACAGCCAGTGGATCGGCCAGGGGGTTGAGCAGGGCCACTATATGGACCTGACTGACTTCATGGTCTCGAACGGCATCGACAAAACCGTGACCCCGGCCACGCTCCAGTTCTACGGCGAATATCCGGCTGGCTCCGGCAAGTATTATGCCTACCCGACCGAAGGTGACGCGGTAGGTTGGGCCTATCGCAAAGACCTGTTTGAAGACCCGGCCAATATGGAAGCCTTCCAGGCCAAGTATGGCTATCCGCTGGCTCCGCCGGAGACCTGGATGCAGCTCCGCGACATCGCCGAGTTCTTCTATCGCCCGGATCAGAACCTGTATGGCGTCGGCGTCTATACTCAGATCGACTATGACGGGCTGACGATGGGCTTCGAGAACGTGCTGTTCAGTTGGGGCGTCGATTGGTGGGGTGAAGGCTACCAGGTGCTTGGCGTGGTCAATTCCGATCGCGCGATCGAGGCGCTGGAGTTCTACCGCGGCCTGTATCAGTTTGCGCCACCCGGCACCAACAACGCCTTCTTCGCCGAGATGAACGATGTGTTCATCAACGGCCAGGCCGCCATGATCATGAACTACTTCGCCTTCTTCCCGGCGCTGGCCAACCCCGGCATCAACCCCTACGCCGAAGTGACCGGCTTCTTCCCCGGCCCGGTCGGCCCCTATGGTGACCAGTACGTGGCGTTGGGCGGCCAGGGCCTGAGCGTGCTCAACTACATCAGCGATGAGCGCAAGCAGGCCTCGCTGGACTTCATCAAGTGGTTCGCCAGCAAGGAAGTCCAGGAACAGTGGGCCGAGGTCGGCGGCTATACCTGCAACAGCGAAGTGCTCGAATCCGAAGCCTGCCTGACCAACACGCCCTACAACCCGGCCTTCGCCGACTCGATGACGTTCGTCAAAGACTTCTGGAACATCCCGCTGTTCGGCGAGCTGCTCGAGCCGGTGCAGCGCAACCTGCACGCCTATGTGGTGGGTGGGCAGGGCACTGCCAAAGAAGCGCTCGATAACACCGCCGTCGAGCAGCACGAAATCCTCGTGGATGCGGGGTTGATCAGCGAGTAACCTTCACGACCTTGCTGTGCAGGGAGGTGGCGATGGCCGCCTCCCTGTTCATGTCACCAAAGCAGGCGGAAACCTTATGTCCAATGCCAACACATTCGCAGGTCCTCCGGGGCAGCCGCTGCGCGCGTCCTTCAGCGGCAGGCGGCAGATCCAGGATCGGCATATCGCCATGATGTTCATCATGCCGACTCTGATCCTGCTCATCGTGATCAACATCTTCCCGCTGCTCTACAGCCTGTACCTGAGCTTCACCGATTATTCGGTGATCGCCAACCAGCCGCCGCAGTGGATCGCCCTGGAAAATTTCGAGAAAATTCTCACCTCCGAGCGCGCCCGTTACTGGCACAACTTCACCGTGACGGGCAAATATGCCGTGCTCTCCGTCGGCCTGCAGATCGTGGTGGGGTTTTCGCTCGCCATGCTGCTGCGCCAGAAATTCAGGGGGAGCGGGCTGATCACAACGCTCATTTTGATCCCGATGATGCTCTCGCCGGTTGTCGTCGGGTTGTTCTGGAAGCTCATCTTTGACCCCTCCAAAGGAATTTTTAACTACCTGATCTATATGAATCCCTCCGCCGGCGAGCAGTGGTTGGCCGATCCGGTGCTGGCGTTGTGGGCTATCGTGATCGTCGATGTGTGGATGTGGAGCCCGTTTGTGATGCTGCTGTGCCTTTCGGGGCTGAGCGCCATCCCGGATTATCTGTACGAGGCCGCTGCCATCGACCGGGCCAGCGCGTGGTTCCAGTTCCGCCGCATCACGCTGCCCCAGGTGATGCCTCTGCTGTTGATCGCGGTGTTGTTCCGCACCATCGAAGCGTTCAAAGCATTCGACCTGGTGATGGGGCTGACCGGCGGCACGCCTGGCGATGCCACCGAAACGGTGGCCGTGCGCCTCTACCGCGAGGCGTTCCTGGGCAAGTTTAAGACCGGCGAATCCAGTGCGCTCGCTTACATCGTGCTGCTGATCATCATCGCGGTCAGCAACCTCTACATCCGGGCGCTCAACCAGATGAGGGAGAAATAGCATGACCATTCCACTGCCCGATTTCTGGATCGGTTACTTCTCCATTTTCTGGATGCTGGTCGGTGTGACGGCGGTGCCGGTGGTGCTGCGTCACAAAGGGTATGCGTTCTGGCTGGGGCTGGGCGCGGGGCTGGTGGTGGGCGCGATCAGCGCTGCCGTCTTCCTGGTGCTGCTCGTTGTGCTCGATCCGTTGGTCGATCTGCTCAAGAGTCCCTTCATCGGGGCGGTGCTCTCGGTGGTGATCAGCGCGGTGGTAGTCATCGTGCTGTTGAACCTGGTGAAAAACCTGGTCCCCTTGGCGAATGGTCGCACTCAGGCCGGCGGCGGCCCTCAAACCGCCGTAGACTACTCCACCCGCGTAGACAAAGTGGACCCCACCTGGCAGGCGATGCAGTCCCTCCGGGCCAGCGTGGTGATCATGCTCGCCATGCTGACTCTGATCCCGGTGGTGTGGATGGGCATGACGGCCTTCAAATCGCGCTCGGACGCGGTCGCTTCGCCGCCCAAGGTCATCTTCGAGCCGACGATGGAAGGCTTCATCAGCCTGCTGACCAAGCGTCGGCAGCTCAACGACGCGCAGATTGCCGAATACCGGCAGCGCGATGATCTCGCCTGGTACGACGAGGTCATGCTGGAGCGCGGGCAGGCCATCATCGGCCAGAGCGACTATGTCAAGCGCCTGCGCAACTCGCTGATCATCGCCGGGACTTCGACCGTGCTGTCGGTGACACTGGGCCTGTTGGCGGCCTATGCCTTCAGCCGCTTTAACATCCCCGGCGAGGGCGACCTGCTGTTTTTCATCCTGAGTACGCGCATGCTGCCGCCGGTGGTGGTGACGATCCCCATCTTCCTGATGTATCGAGAGCTGAACCTCTACGATACCTTTCCGGGGATCATCCTGCTGTATACGGCGTTCAACCTTTCGTTTTCCGTCTGGCTGCTGAAGGGGTTCATCGACGAAATCCCGCGCGAATATGAAGAGGCGGCGCTGGTTGACGGCTATACGCGGATGCAGGCCTTCACCAAGATTGTGCTTCCCCAGGCGGTGACGGGCATTGCCGCGACGACTGTGTTCTGCTTCATCTTCGCCTGGAACGAGTACGCATTTGCGCTGATGCTGACCGCCGACAACGCCCGCACCGCGCCGCCCAGCATCCCTTCGGTGCTGGGAACCGGCGGGATCGAGTGGGCCGCCATCGCGGCAGGATCGCTTGGCTTCCTGGTGCCGGTGGTGCTGGTCACTTTCGCGCTGCGCAAGTACCTGCTGCGCGGCGTCACGTTCGGCGCAATTCGCCAGGGATAACAGCATGGCTACGATCCATTTGATCAACGTAGAAAAGAAATTTGGTGATCTGCACGCCGTCAAGCCGATGTCGCTCACCATTCACGACGGCGAGTTCGTCGTGCTGCTGGGGCCGTCGGGCTGCGGCAAAACGACCACGCTCCGCATGATTTCGGGGCTGGAGTCCGTCACCGGCGGGCAGATTCTGCTCAACGATCGCGATGTCACCTGGGCGCATCCCAGCGAGCGCGATATCGCGTTTGTGTTCCAGTTCTTCGCCCTCTACTCGCACATGACCGCGCAGGAGAACATCGCCTTCCCCTTGCAGGCTCAGCACGAAAGTAAGGAGACGGTCCGCCAGCGGGTGGCCGAAGTCGCCCGGCTGCTGCGGATCGAGCACGTGCTGCATCAGCGGCCCGGCGCGCTGAGCGGCGGCGACCAGCAGCGAGTCGCGTTGGCGCGGGCGCTGGTCCGTCGCCCGGCAGCCTTCCTGATGGACGAGCCGTTGGGCGCGCTGGATGCCGAGTTCCGCGAGACGATGCGCGCCGAGATCAAGCGGCTGCACATCGAGCAGCATGCTACCACCGTCTATGTGACGCACGACCAGATCGAGGCGATGGCCATGGGCGACCGGATCGTGGTCATGTCGGCTGCCGAGGTGCAGCAGGTGGGCACGCCCGCCGAAGTCTATCACGACCCGGCCAACCTGTTCGTGGCGCGCTTCATCGGCAGCCCCGGCATGAACCTGCTGAACGGTCACTATGCGGGCGGCGTGGTCCACATCCCGGACTGCGGCCCCTACACCGTGCCGCCGGATTGGAAGCCCCCGCTCGACCAGGCGCTCCATGGTGAAGGCGATGTGGTGCTCGGCTTTCGTCCAGAGGCCGTCACCGTCTCGGAGACCGGAACACTGCCTTCTACGGTGTATGCGACCGATCTGCACGGTGGATATACCATGCTGCACCTGGATTTATGCAACAACCAGCTTGTCCACGCGCGCGCCACGCGCGAAGCGCAGTACCGAATCGGCACGCCCGTTCGTTTCGATCTGAACCCGGTGATGGTCCGGTTCTTCCATCCCAAAACTGAACTCGCCATTGGGCGCACCAGTGGGCACGCTGCCGTGGGGGAGGTGAGCGCATGAGCAACGTTGAGCTGCATCACATCACCAAGCGGTTCAAAAGCGTCACCGCGCTGAACGACGTTTCCTTTTCGATCCGGGATGGCGAGTTCTTTGTGCTGCTCGGCCCCACCGGGGCAGGCAAAACGACGACCCTGCGCATCATCGCCGGGCTGACCAAACAGGACTCCGGCGACGTGACCTTCGACGGGGTGAACGTCAATACCTTCGCCCCAGCGGACCGCGACGTGGCGTTTGTGTTCCAGCAGTATTCGCTTTACCCGACCAAAACAGTCTACGACAACCTGGCGTTCCCGCTGCGCTCGCCGCTGCGCAAGCTGCCGGCACAGATCATCGATCAGCGGGTGCGCGAGGTCGCCGAAAAGCTGCACATCACCCACCTGATCGAGCGCAAGACGGCTCACCTTTCGGGCGGTGAGATGCAGCGCGTCTCGATCGGACGGGCGCTGGTGCGCAATCCGCGCATCTTTTTGATGGACGAGCCGCTCAGCAACCTCGATGCCAAGCTGCGCGAAGCGCTGCGGGTGGAGCTTCAGCACCTGCAAAAGACCGAAGGGACCACGACTCTGTTCGTGACGCACGATCAGATCGAAGCGCTGACCCTGGCCGACCGGATCGCCGTGCTGAACCACGGCCAGATCGTCCAGATTGGCACGCCGACCGAGATCTACGACCAGCCGTCTACCACGTTTGTCGCGCAGTTGGTCGGCATCCCGCACATCAACCTGCTGGAAGCCGAGCGCGAAAACGGCAGCCTGCGCATCCGCGACAGCGCGATCTCGCTGCCGGTGCCCGCCGGGCGCTCCATCCCGCACCACTTCCTGATCGGCATCCGGCCCGAAGACGTGCGCCCGGACGCCGCGGGCGATCAGCACGGCGAGGTGGTGCTGACCGAACCGCTGGGTGTGGAGACGGTCGTGCACATCCGGTCCGGCCAGCAGACGGTGCTGAGCATCGTGCCGGGCATCACCGACCTGAAGATCGGCGATGCCATCCGTTACCACATCGTGCAAGAACGCCTGCACTTCTTCGACCGGGAAGGCCAACGCGTGTGACCGCGTCACCCTAAAGGAGAAATCATCATGAAGTATGGCATCAGTACCTGGGTGTGGGTCTCTCCGCTGACGACGGAAGGCGTCGCGGAGCTGGCCCCAAAGGTGAAGGACATCGGCTTCGACTGGTTTGAAGTGCCCATCGAAGGCACCGAAGACATCGATTACAAGCGGGCCGCTGCCATCCTACGCGACAACAGCCTGGCGGTCAGCGTGTGCGCGGCGATGGGACCTGATCGCGACCTCATCCACGCCGACAAAGCCATCCGCGACAACGGCATGGCTTATCTCAAGCACTGCATCGACGCGGCGCAGGTGTTGGGCGCGACCAACCTGGTCGGGCCGCTCTATTCTTCGGTGGGGCGTACCTGGCAGATGACCGCCGCCGAACGCGAGCGCGACACCGATCTGCTGGTGAAGCAGTTGCGCGAACTGGCCGTCTACGCGGGCGATCATGGGGTGGTGCTGTGCGTCGAGCCGCTCAACCGCTTTGAGACCAGCTTCATCAACCTGGCCTCGCAGGTGATCCCGGTTGTGGATCGCGTCGATCACCCGGCCTGCAAGGTCATGCTCGATACCTTTCACATGAATATCGAGGAACAATCGCTCGGCGCGGCCATCCGCGCAGTGGGCGACCGGCTGGCCCAGGTGCACGGCTGCGAGAACGATCGCGGCGCGCCGGGCAGCGGGCACGTGCCCTGGGACGATGTGGCCGCCGCGCTGTTCGACATCGGCTACAGCGGCCCGATTGTGATCGAGTCGTTCACCAACAAGGTCAAGAGCATCGCGCGGGCGGCGGCCATCTGGCGTCCGCTGGCGGCCAGCCAGGATGCCCTCGCCGCCGATGGGTTGAAGTTCCTCAAGCAAAAATTCGGTTAATCACATCGGCCTGGCCGACTGCCGGCTGTTGATAGTCTTTTTGTGGAAAGAGGGGTAATCACTTATGGCTGCGAAAAAGATCAACGTCGCCATTGTCGGGTTGGGGTTCGGCGCAGAATTCATCCCGATCTACCAGCACCACCCGCATACCCACATGGCGGCCATCTGCCAGCGCACCGAGAGCCGCCTTCACCAGGTGGGCGACGCATTCGGCGTTGAGAAGCGCTATACCGATTTCTACCGCCTGATCGAAGACCCGGACATCGACGCGGTGCACATCAACTCGCCCATCCACGAGCACGCGCGCATGAGCATCGCCGCGCTGAAGGCGGGCAAGCATGTCGCCTGCACCGTCCCGGCGGCTACCACCATCGAGGAACTGGAGCAGATCGTCGCGGCGCAGGCGGAATCCGGCAAGAACTACATGATGATGGAGACGGTCATCTACTCGCGCGAGTTCCTGTATATCAAGGAACTGTACGAGACCGGCAAAATGGGCCGCATCCAGTACCTGCGCGCCACCCACCAGCAGGAGATGCTGGGCTGGCCCGGCTATTGGGAAGGGCTGCCGCCCATGCACTACGCGACTCATGTCGTCAGCCCGTGCCTGGCGCTGCCCCGCCGCGACGCCGAGAGCGTGACCTGCTTCGGCTCCGGGCGCATCCAGGAGCACCTGATCGGCAAGTACAACTCACCCTTCGCCATCGAGACGGCCCACATCAAGATGAAGGACTCCGACCTGGTGGCCGAGGTGATGCGTCACCTGTTCAACACAGCGCGCCAGTACCGCGAGAGTTTCGACGTCTACGGCAGCAAGATGGCCTTCGAGTGGCCGCTGATTGAGCACGAGCCGCCGGTAGTGCACATCGGCGAGGTTCCGCACAAGGTCGATGTGCTCGACTACGCCCACCTGCTGCCCGAAGAAATCCAACGCTTCACCACCAAGGGGGTCTATGGCAAAGAGCAGCAGCACCTGTCGTTCATCCAGGGAGCGGGACACGGCGGATCGCACCCGCACATGACTCACGAGTTTGTGATGAGCATCGTCGAGGGCCGCGATCCGTTCCCGAATGCGCGCCAGTCGGCCAACTGGACGGCAGTGGGCATCCTGGCGCACGAATCGGCCATGCAGGGCGGCGTGACTATGAAGCTGCCCGCGTTTACCCTGTCTTCGTAAATCAATGATGCTGGCCGGGGGTGGGGCGATCCTGCCCCGGCCAGCCTGGAAGCTGCCATGAGAAAACGACTCTCACGCATTGTGATCCGGTTCGCCATCGCCATCGTCATCGTGCTCGCCTTGGGCGGCCTGGTCAGCCTGTATACCGATACACTCTCGCAAGAGAAACAGGACGAGGTGCTGATCAAGGCGGTGCCGTTCGTGGCGATCTTCGTGTCGATCGTGCTGGCGTTCATCTGCCTGATCGTGATCGTCGCCGTCGCGCTGGAGGGCAAAGTGCCGCAGCGCTCGTACCGGCCCATCGAATACCTGCTGATCGCGGGCATTTTGGTGGGGGTGGGCGGCCTGTTCCAGGGCTGGAAGCTGTTCGCCTACCAGTTCGGCTTTTTGCTGCTGCTGTTTTCGCTGCTGGGGTTCATGGTGTGGAGCCATCTTGCGCCCATGCCCGCCCACAATCACCGGGCGGTGCCGCCGCTGACCCGCACGGCGCACATCATCGCGGTGGTGGCGGCGGTGCTGGTCTGGGCGGGCGTGGCGTTCTACATCGCCAACGACAACCGGCCCCAGGAACCTTATGGGTTTGGCAAGACACTGTGGGATATGAAGAATGATGAGGAGAAAGCGCAGATCCGCGATGAAGCGGAAGGCGAATATCAGAACTCCAAAATCCCGGTGTTTCTGCTGATCAGCCTGCTGCCCGCCGGGATGGTGTATTTTGGCGCGCGCGAGATCGCTGCCGCGCGTTCCGGCGAGACTTCGCCCATACCGGCGAGCGGGATCAAGGTGCCGTCGGGATAGGGACGATTCCTGTGTGGGCGCGGCCCAGAGTTGGTGCGCTTCTAGCTGCTTTTCTGGTTGTATACTGACAGCGAATGATAGCTTGTCTGATTCTTGTTTAGACATAGAACGAAAGGAAATAGGATTATGGCTAGACCAGTCACTCTATTCACCGGCCAATGGGCAGACCTGACGCTGGACACCGTGGCCGCCAAAGCCAAGAGTTTCGGTTACGACGGCCTGGAACTGGCGTGCTGGGGCGATCATTTTGAGGTTGATAAGGCCCTGTCGGATGACAAATATGTTCAGACGCGCAAGGACATTCTGGCCAAACACGGGCTGCAATGCTTCGCCATCAGCACGCACCTGGTCGGGCAGTGTGTCGCCGATGCCATCATCGACGACCGCCACAAAGCGATCCTGCCGCCGCGCCTGTTCGGCGATGGCAACCCCGAAGGGGTGCGCCAGCGCTGCGCCGAAGAGGTCAAGAACACGGCCCGCGCCGCCAAATTGTTCGGCGTCAAGGTGGTCAACGGCTTCACCGGCAGCCCGGTCTGGCACCTGCTCTATCCCTTCCCGCCGACCTCGCAGGAAATGATCGATGCCGGGTTCCGCGAATTCGCCGATCGCTGGACCCCGATTCTCGATGTGTTTGCGGCGGAAGGGGTGAAGTTTGGCCTGGAATGCCACCCGGCGGAAATCGCCTACGACATCTACACGGCGCAGCGCGCGCTGGAGGCGCTCAAGGGGCACAAGGCGTTCGGTTTCAACTTCGACCCCAGCCACTTCGTCCACCAGATGTTCGACCCGGTCGAGTTCATCAACGCCTTCCCGGATCGCATCTTCCATGTACACGTCAAGGACTCCAAGGTGAAGCTAACCGGGCGCAGCAGCATCCTGGCCTCGCACCTGGCCTTTGGCGATCACCGGCGCGGGTGGGATTTTGTCTCGCCCGGTCGCGGCGATGTCGATCTCGAAGGCATCATCCGCGCGCTGACCCGCATCGGCTACCAGGGGCCGCTCTCGGTGGAATGGGAAGACAGCGGCATGGACCGTGAACACGGCGCGCGCGAGGCGTGTGAATTCGTGCGTAAGAACGATTTCACGCCGTCCGCCGTCGCGTTTGATGCAGCATTCGCCAAAGAGTAAGCGGCACAGGCTCACCGGCCAGGGCGTGTGCCGCGAGGCTCACGGCGCGCCCTGGCACGTTCTGCACCACGCCTGAGATACGTCCATAAGGAGGATTTGCGATGGGTGAAGAAGTCGGATTCACCAGCATGGCCGGGGCAAGGGCCACTGGCGAAGCTCCCGAAATCGGCATTGGCATGTTGGGCTATGCCTTCATGGGCAAGGCGCATTCCAACGCCTTCAAGAAACTTCCCTACATGATGTACCCGCCGGTCGCCATCCCGCGGCTGGTCGCCATCTGCGGGCGCAACGCAGAATCGGTCGCCGAGGCGGCGAAGCGGTACGGATATGAGCGCACCTACACCGACTGGCGCAAGATGCTCGAAG
This sequence comes from Anaerolineae bacterium, assembly GCA_034429275.1. Classification (GTDB taxonomy): domain Bacteria; phylum Chloroflexota; class Anaerolineae; order Aggregatilineales; family Aggregatilineaceae; genus DAOUFU01. The sequence continues at coordinate 11,701 of DAOUFU010000207.1, forward strand.
ATGACGCCGTGCAGGTCTTCGACAACGGCGGCCCCAACGACGCCCACGCCGAGCCGAGCATCGCCGCAGCGCAGGCGGGCAAGCACGTTTTCTGCGAGAAGCCGCTCGCCCGCACGGCTGCCGAAGCAAAGGGAATGCTCGACGCCGTCGAAAAAGCCGGGGTCAAGCACATGGTGGCCTTCAACTATCGTTTTGTGCCCGCCATCATGCAGGCCCGCAAGTTGATCGAAAGCGGCAGGCTGGGACGCATCTATCACTGGCGCGCCGTCTACCTGCAAGAATGGGGCATGGACCCCAAGATGCCCATTAGCTGGCGCTTCCAGAAGGAGATCGCGGGGAGCGGCGCACTGGGCGATCTCGGCGCGCACATCATCGACCTGGCGCGATTCCTGGTCGGCGAGCCGAAGAAAGTGATGGGGCTGGCGCAGAACTGGATGCCGCAGCGCCCGGACGGCTCCGGCAAGATGGTCCCGTCCGATGTCGATGATGGCTTCGTGGCGCTGATGGAGTTCGAGGGCGGCGCGCTGGGCACGGTCGAGGCGTCGCGCTTCTGCCCAGGCCGCAAGAACTTCAACAGCTTCGAGATCAACGCCGAGAATGGCTCGATCCAGTTCAACCTGGAGCGGCTCAACGAGCTGAACGTCTTCTGGAAGCATGACGAGCCGCGCGAGACTCAGGGCTTCCACAACGCGCTGATCAGCGAGGGTTTCCATCCCTACTGGAGCAACTGGTGGCCGCACGGGCATATGATCGGCTGGGAGCACTCGTTTGTGCACGAGTTCAACCACTTCTTTGATGCCATCGTGAACAACAAGCCGGTTGAGCCTTACGGTGCGACCTTTGTCGATGGCTACCGGAACGCGGTAATCTGCGACGCGATCCTCGAATCCGGGCGCACGGGCCGGGCGGTCGATGTGACCTATTGATGCGCCGCCCCGGCCTTCAACTGAGGCCGATGGGGTGAACGTTTGGGTAGAGACGGGTTTTGCTCCGCCCCCTTTTCGCGAATTTGTATAGATCGGAGAGGGGGCGGAGCGGCCCGTTTTGGGGCTGCGCGGGGGTGAGGCCAGCCCTTCGCCCTCACATATCCGACCAGTTTGCCAAAGTGCATCAGGGCCAGGCGATGCCCAATCTGCCCCCCAGCCTACGCCTACCTGACGCGCAGCACACGCCATTCCCCCGGCAGCAGGGCGCATCCTCAACGCGGCACAAAACCGCCTTATACTGATCAATAAGGCGAACAAACCCGGATCACCGGGCGCGTCCAACCATGGGACGCGGTCGCCGCGCGCCTGTCGATCGGACGGCGCGGACATGCATTTGCACGAGGAGAAAACACCATGAGTCCCATCCTGTCCATCCCTTCGGCCCGCCGCGTCGCCCGGCTGATCGTCGTGACCGCGCTGGCTCTCAGCCTGGTCGCGCTGGTCGTCCCTCTGCCGGCGGCTCATGCCGACCAACCGGCCCAGAGCACGCTGTGGACCGTCGAATACTACAACAATACGAACCTGAGCGGGTACCCGGTCTATACAACCCAGGCTGCCAGTATCGGCTTCAACTGGACGGCGGACCCGCCCGCGCCCGGTGTTCCCGCCGACAACTACTCGATGCGCTACACCGGGTTGCAGACTCTCTCCGGCATGTACCTGATGCAGGTCCGGGCCGATGACGGCGGCCGCGTCTACCTGGACGGCCAGCTCGTGATCAACGCCTTCGGTCCATCCAGCGGCCTGACCTACACCTACCAGTTCAATGCCGCGCCGGGCCAGCACATCATCGTGGTGGAATACTACGAGGGCGGTGGGGTGGCCTTCCTGAACTTTTCGCTGACCCCGGCTGGCTCTGCCCCCACGCCCGTCCCGAATCCGGGTTAGGCCACCGGCACGGTGACCAATGCCTATGTGCTCAATGTGCGCCAGATTCCCGATCCTTACACCGGCGTGGTGCTGACCAAGATTTACCGGGGCCAGTCCTATCCCATCATCGGACGTAATGCGGCGGGCACCTGGTGGCAGCTCAACGTCAACGGCGTCGTCGGGTGGGTGAACGGCAAATACATCAGCGCTGTGAATACGCAGGGGGTGCCGATCACCGATGGCGGAAGCGTGCCCACGCCGGGCACCTACACGGCCATCCCCACGCTGAACCTGAACATTCGCTCCGGGCCGGGCACCGAATATGGCGTGGTGGGCTGGATCACCGCCTACCAGCAAGCACGCGTCAATGGGCGCAACGCCGCCGGGACGTGGTGGAATGTCACCTATGGCAACACGACCGGCTGGATCAGCGGCACCTACACGACCATCACCCCCGCACCCAACCTGAGCGCCATCCCGGTGATCAACGTGGGGCCGGTGGTGACGCCCTCGCCTCCGCCGTCCGTCGTCACGGCGGGCGCGATCGCCAACCTGAACATCCGCTCCGGCCCGAATGTCGCCTATCCGCGCGTGGGTTGGCTGCCCGCCAACCAGATGGTGCAGGTGATCGGGCGCAGCGGCACGGTGAACTGGTACCAGATCTACTACAACGGCATCTACGGCTGGGTGAACGGCTCGTACCTGAGCTTCACGCCCGGCACGAATCCCGGCGCGCTGCCCATCACGGGCTAGCCGGGAGCGATCCGGCTAACGGTCGCGCGAATCACCGCGCGAGGTATA
>DAOUFU010000208.1:0-5654 GCA_034429275.1 Anaerolineae bacterium
CGCCCTGCGGGCGCGTTGTCGGTTGCCCCCTCTCCGAAAATTTTCGGAGAGGGGGCGAAGCGGCCCGGTTTTGGCCGCGCGGGGGTGAGGCCAGCCATTCGCCGCCCTCATATCCGATCACGTGGCCACAGTGCATCAGGGGCAGGCGATGCGCCTCAACCGAAACTGTTTTTTTGATGCGTTTGCCCTGAGGGGCACCCACCCGCCGTTTCCGCCCGAAGACTGGCCCGAAAACTGGGTGTTCACGAGCATCTTTGCTATCTTTAATATGTTCTTAATCTTGTTTATGTATCTTTTAAACCACATGTACATCTAAACCTGTACATTTCATGTACATTTCATGCACACAGAGGACGGGGATCATGTTCAACCCTATTCACAACCACAATGGCAACGGGAACGGCGGCAGCCTGCGCCGCAGCACGACAGATCGCCCGCGTAACTCTCGCCTGGTAGACCTGGCCGAGCGTCTCGCCACCCAGGAATTTGAAGCTCTGCGCCGCGAAGAAACCCAGATCACCGCGGATGAGGCGGCAGATCGTAAAAGCGCCATCGAAGAGGCCGTGCGCCTGATCCTGATCAATGTGGGCGAGGACCCCTCGCGCGATGGCCTGATCAAGACGCCGCACCGCGTCGCCAAAGCGTTCGGCGAACTGCTGGAAGGCTACAACCAGGACGTGGAGACCATCATCAACAACGCCATGTTCGATGTAGAATATGGTGAGGGCGAGATGGTGGTCGTGGCCAACATCGAGTATAACTCCATGTGTGAGCATCACATGCTGCCGTTCACCGGGCGCGCACACGTGGCCTATATCCCGCGCGACAAGGTCGTGGGCCTGAGCAAAATCCCGCGCATCGTCGATATGTTCGCGCGGCGTTTGCAGGTGCAGGAACGCCTCACCAACGAGATCGCCGACGCGCTCGACAACGCCCTGAACCCGCTCGGCGTGATGGTGATGGTCGAAGGACAGCATAGCTGCGCGGCCTTGCGCGGTGTGAAGAAGCACGGCGTGAACATGGTCACCACGGCCAGGCGCGGCGCGTTCCGCGAGGATCGCAGCCTGGTGGACGAGTTCTACCGCATGATCGAGCGCAGCTAGCGTCTACGGCGCTGCGCCAAGCGGGGCACGGCCCCGCCCATCCTGCTCCCGTGTTCGCGCAGGGGGATGCGAACACGGGAGTTCGGGGTGCAGGGGCATCTCCCCGCCTGGGTACACATCACCCGAAAGGACCGCCCATGAACCTCGAACACAAGGTGGCCCTGGTCACCGGCGGCGCTCACCGGGTCGGGCGCGCCATTGCGCTCGCCCTGGCACGCGCCGGAATGCGCGTCATCATCCACTATGGCACCTCCGAAGATGCGGCCCGCGCCACGCTCGCCGAACTCAATACCATCGGTGAGCAAACCGGCGCGGGTCCTGCCATCGCCCTCGCCGCCGATCTGCGCGACCTGGGGCAGATCGAGACCCTGTTCAAAGCCCTGCGCGCCCAGGTCAACCAGCTCGATGTGCTGGTCAACAGCGCCGCCAACTTCCAGAAGAAGCCCTTCGACGCCGTGACGGTCGATGACTGGCAGACGGTGATGCAGACCAACCTCCGCGCGCCATTTTTGCTCAGCCAGCGCGCCGCCCGCCTGATGCGCGAAACCGCCCGCCCGCCCGATCAGCCCGCCGCCATCATCAACATCGCCGACCTGAGCGGAATGTATCCCTGGCGCGGCTACAGCCTGCACGGGCTGAGCAAGGCCGGGCTGATCCACCTGACCCGCGTCAGCGCGCTGGAACTGGGGCCGCACGTCCGCGTGAACGCTGTTGCCCCCGGCGCAGTCCTGCCGCCGCCCGGCCTCAGCGAGACCGACCCCGCCTGGCGGCACATCGGCGACAGCGTGCCGCTCCGCCGCACCGGCAGCCCCGACCAGGTCGGCGAGACGGTCGTCTTCCTGGCGCAGAACGACTACATCACCGGCGCGGTGATCCCGGTAGACGGCGGCGAGCACCTGATCGGCTCGATGAAAGCATAGGCCGCCCGGCCCCGCACACTGCGCCGGTTGGGCAAATCTGCCACATCAGCGCCCGCCCCTTCTGCGCCCGGCTGCGGTATACTCCACCGCTCACGTGTCGTGAACATGACGGACGGATCGCTCATGCGCTCACCCTCATCGGAATTCTGGCGCGGCGTGCGCGCCCAACTGCCGATCCTGCTCGGCGTGGCCCCCTTCGGCCTGATCTACGGCATCCTGGCGATGGAAGCCGGGCTGCCCGCCGCCGTGGCGATGGCCATGTCGATGATCGTCTTTGCCGGGTCGTCGCAGTTCATCGCCACCAACCTGTTCGCCACCGGCACGCCCGGCCTGGTGATCATCATGACCACGTTTGTCGTCAACCTGCGCCACATGCTCTACAGCGCGTCGATGGCCCCGCACCTGAAGCATCTCTCGCGCGCATGGAAGTACGCCCTGGCCTTTCTGCTGACCGATGAGGCTTACGCCGTCTCCATCACCGCGTACCAGGCCGACGACGCCCCCGCCGCGCGCGGCAGCAGCCTGCACTGGTTCACGCTGGGGGCCGGGCTGACGCTGTGGGTGTGCTGGCAGATCAGCACCGCCGCCGGGATCGCGCTGGGCGCTTCGGTGCCCGAAAGCTGGGCGCTCGATTTCACCCTGGCGCTGACCTTCATCGCCCTGGTGATGCCGCTGCTCAAGACGCGCCCGATGGTCCTGGCCGCGCTGACTGCCGCGCTCACCGCGCTGGTGACTCATGCGCTGCCCTACAAGCTGTGGCTGATCCTGGCGATTGTGGCGGGCATCGCTGCGGGGATGTGGGCGGAAGCGCGCGCCCCGCAGGCCGAGTCACGCGCCGCCCAGCCCACGCCCACTGGCGAGGCAGCAGCTGGCGAGGCGGCCCCGGTCAAGACCGCGCCGGAAAGTGAGATGATCTGATGCACCTGTGGCTGATTATTGCGGGGATGGTGGCCGTCACTTACAGCGTGCGCCTGTCAGTGATCGCCCTGGTGGGCCAGCGCGAACTGCCGGATCGGCTGCACCGCGCGCTGCGCTATGTGCCGCCCGCCGCATTGAGCGCCATCATCGCGCCGGAGCTGCTGATGCCCGGCGGCTCGCTCGATCTCTCGCTGGGGAATGAGCGGCTGCTGGCCGGGCTGGTGGCGATCGTGGTGGCGTGGCGCGCGCGCTCGATGCTGGCCGCCATCGGCGCGGGCATGGTCACGCTGTGGGTGCTGCTGGCCCTCGGCTGAGCCTCACGCCAGGCGCACCGACTCCCGCACGACGATCCCCGGCGTATCGGCAAAGCGCGCGGCGATCGCCGCCAGCCGCTCGCCCGTCACCGGGTGAACCCACTCCGGCGCGACATCGGCCAGCGGCAGCGCGACATGTGCCCGCGTCAGGATGTCGGGGTCCGGCAGCGTCACCGGCCCGGACTGCACGCGATCGCCATACAGCGCCAGGTCCAGGTCGATCGGGCGCGGCGCGTATTTGTCCGGGCCGCGCTCGCGCCCCAGGCACAGCTCGATAAAGCGCAGAATGACAAATTTCAGCGCCAGCGGTCCATAGTAATCGGTGTCGATCCATGCCGCCGCGTTGAGAAACGCCGCCTGGTCCGGATTCACCGCGCCCGCCGCGTTGATGGGCGCGGATTCGTACACGCGCGAGACGGCCCGCACCACCAGGTGATGATTCTGGCGCAGCATCGCCACCGCGCGCGGCAGGTTGACCTCCGGTGCGATATTCGACCCCAGCGTGATCAGGGCCGGATAGGTGCGGTCGAGATGCTTACTCAAAATCGGCCCGCTCCCGCTCGATCTCCACGCCCACCGAGCGCGCAAAACGCAGCGCGCCGGGCTTCTCCACGCACACAATCACCCGCTCCGCGTCGTGATCCACCACGCACCGCCGCGCGATGGCCGTCGCCAGCCCTTCGACCGTGAAATAGGCCGAGTTCTCCACCAGGGCGATGATGGCCTTGGTGATGGTGCGATAGTTGAGAATTGCGTTGTGATCGTCGTTCTGCCCGGCGGCGCGGATGTCGGTGAACAGCGTCAGGTTGATCAGAATGTCCTGCTTTTTCTCGCGCTCCACTTCGTTAATGCCGATGATGCCGCGCAGCAGCAGGTCTTTCACCACGATCTTATCGCGTGCTGGCATAGGTTCCCGTCCTTCCAGGATGAATTGGCGACCCCCTCTTTACAAACCCAAATTATTGTGCTACCATAAAGACAGAATTAAAGACACAAGCCTTCACAATCCTGTCATCATCAAGCGCTTGTTTCATGGTGTGTCTCCTCCTTGTGCAAACGTCCTCTCCACCCACGCTAGGAGAGGACGTTGCACGTTGTTCGGCGAAGACTCCGCCTGCTTTCAGCACGGGTGCCCCTCAGCCCAGGTAATGCTGCACCAGGGCCAGCAGCGGCGCGATGCCGGCCTGCTTCTCCCGATATTCGGTGAACCCCGCCTCCAGGTATTCCTCGCGCCGGTGCTGCTCCAGGTAGGCGGTCAGCGCGATGATGGGGGTCTCGGTCAGCCGCGCGTTCTGGCGCAGACGGCGCACCGTCTCCAACCCGTCCAGCCCCGGCAGCTGCATATCGACCAGGATCAGGTCCGGAGGCGGATCGCTTTCCGCCAGCGCGAGGCCCTGCTCGCCATCTACAGCGATCTCAAGGCTGTATTCATACTTGTCCAGCACTTTTTTGACGATGCGCTGAATGTTCGGGTTGTCCTCAATATACAGAATCCGTTTCACTACCGTCACTCCTCCCCAGGTCCGGCCCTTCCCCGGCCCTACCCGGCACACGCTGCCCGCCCAGCGAGGCCAGCATCGGTGGAGCTGCGTACCAGTACGCGCCGGGGAAATCTGCCCCAACCTCTTTCTTTTTGCCGATCCATTCTTCAATGTGGATGGCGATCGCCGTCGTCCGCGCGATCTCCGATTCGACCGGCGGGCGATAGTCTACGCCGGGCGTCAGGTGCGGCGCATATTTATCGAGCAGCCATTGAAGCGCCCGCTCCGCTTCGACCCGCTCAGTCACCACGCGCGCCCGCCCAAATGCCGTTACGCTGGCATATTCCACGCTGAATTCCAGCGCCGTTGAGGCAGGCAGCAGCCGCCCCATCTCCATCACGCTGAAGCACACGCGCGGGTTCGCCTCGATCAGCTCGCGCGTCCGCCCGTGCAACGCCATGTGAAAATAGATCGCATGCGCCGCCTCGTCATAATAGAACAAATTCATGTGCGTATAGGGCTGCTCACCGGCGGCGAGTGCCATCACCCCGACCGGCGCGCGCTGCAAAAAGGCGCGAATCCATGCTTCGTCGGTCACCCCGCGATCCTTGCGGCGGAGCGCGGTTCGGTCGGTGGAAACGGGCGGCTCAGTGTGGGACACAGCGATCTCCTGGCATGGGTGAGGGACCATTGTCCCCCTAATCTTAGCACGAGTGACTGCTCCGGCCCACCGCCGCCCGCCTGTTCCCCCAGGGCAAACGCGACAAAAAAACTGTTTCGGTTGATGCGCATCGCCTGCCCCTGATGCACTTTGGCCATGCGATCGGATATGAGGGCGGCGAATGGCTGGCCTCACCCCCGCGCGGCCAAAACCGGGCCGCTTCGCCCCCTCTCCGAAAATTTTCGGAGAGGGGGCAG
>DAOUFU010000209.1:0-3075 GCA_034429275.1 Anaerolineae bacterium
GTCTATAAAAAATTTGGGGTGAGGGGGCGGAGCGGCCCGGTTTTGGCCGCGCGGGGGGGAGGCCAGCCATTCGCCGCCCTCATATCCGATCTCATGGCCCAAGTGCATCAGGGGCAGGCGATGCGCTCCAACGGAAACAGTTTTCTGATGCGTTTGCCCGGTAGCGGCTCTCATCCGAGCAGATTGCCGGAACCGGATGTACTATAATAGTGATCTCGTAGGGCAGCACGCTGTTCATGATACAGAATGGAGTTCGGGGATGAGGCGAATGGCTGGATTCTGGGCCTGGTTGAGGGCGCGGCGCGTCTTCCGCCGCACCATGCGGCGGCAGCGACGCCGATGCGGTTAGCGGCCCGCCATCCAACCGCCGCGCTGAGGGGCAGACATCAGGCTCCCGGCGCGGCGGTTGTGATTCACGGAGGGCCGGTTCATCAGTGCAGGCTCCGTTTTCATTCTCCACAGTGATAGTTCGTTGTGGCCCCTCATTTTGACTCCTCGTTTTGACCCCTCATTTTGAGCGATTACAGGGCATTGGAAACAGAACATCTGTCCTATAATGGGAAGTACCTGGCCGTGGATCAAAGGAGCGGGAATGGGTATGGATGCAACGACAGCGCGGCACAGCGTGCCGCGGCATGGTGTGCCGCGGTATGGCGCGCCGCAGCACAGCGTACCGCCGCAGCGCAGCCCGACGGCGGTCAAGAGGCTGGACGGGGCGGGGCGCATCGGCGGCTACCTGGTGGTGTGGGGCGACGCTGACCGGCGCGACCTGCACGGCGAATTCTTCACGCCCCAGACCGACCTGGGTCTCGACTGGTTCCCGCGCCGCCCGGTGCTCTATCAGCATGGGCTGGATAAGACGCTCGGCCCGTCGCTGATCGGGCAGATCGAGCAAATGTGGACGGACGAAGTCGGGCTGTGGGTGGAGGCGCAGCTAGACCTGCGTCACCGCTGGGCGAGGGCGGTGCTCGACCTGATCGAGCAGGGGGCGCTGGGATGGAGCAGCGGCAGCCTGCCGCACCTGGTCGAAGTGGCAGCGAACGGGGGCATCCGGCGCTGGCCGATTGTGGAGGGCAGCCTGACGCCTACGCCCGCCGAACCGCGCTACACCGATGTGGTGGCGGTCAAGGCGGCGTTCGAGGCGCTGGGCCTGCCGGTGGAACGGTTATCGGGTGAGGGGATTCAAGGGGAGGGCAGCATGGGGAACGATCTGGGACAGGGTGCGTCGGGCACACTCAACACGGGCGCGATCAAGCGGTTGCCTGCGGCAGAAGCCGCGCGGACTCCGGCCAGCAGCGTGCCGGTCGAGGTGCGCAGCAAATATGCCGAACTGAGCGCGGTGGACATGGCCTTCATGCACACCTGGTTGAGCCGCACCGGGCAGTGGCAGCCGACAACGGCCTTCATGCGCGAACTGGCGCACAAGGCATTCCGCATGATCGAGCGCGGCGAACTGGACGCGGGCGCGCTGCGCGATCTGCCGGTCAAGGCCGATGAGCTGATGCACACCGGCAACGATGGCTACGGCTCGCAGTGGGTGCCGGATGTGTGGTCCAGCGAGCTGTGGCGCAAGGCGCGCACGGAGAACGTGATCCTGCCGTTGTTCCGCGTGGTGGAGATGCCGGCTAACCCGTTCGAACTGCCGATCTCCGGGGCCGACCCGACGGTGTATTACGTGCCGGAGACGCAGGACGAAGCCGACCTGACGCTGGGCGCGGCCAATCCCATCCCCGACAGCCGGATGGGCAGCGGCAAAGTCACCCTGACGGCCAAAAAGCTGGCGCTGCGGGTGGGGTTCTCGTCGGAGATGGTCGAGGACGCGGCGATTCCGTTGATCGCGCTCTACCGCGAGCAGGCGCTGCGCGTGATGGCCGATGCCATCGACCAGGTGCTGCTCAACGGCGATGTCACCGCCACCGCGACGGGCAACATCAACAGCGACGATGCGCTGCCCGCCAGCACCTCGAATTACATGGCGTTTGATGGACTGCGCAAACTGGCGCTGGTGACCAATTCCGCCAATGCGCTCGACGCTAACGGCGCGCCGACGGTGGCACTGCTGCGCACCGCGCGCTTTTTGATGCCGCCGCGTTACGCGCTGCGCCCCAACCAACTGGCGTGGATTGTGGACGGCAGCACCTACGCCAAGCTGCTGAGCCTGAGCGACGTGGCGACAGTGGACAAGTTCGGGCCGTATGCCACCGTGCTGACCGGCGAGATCGCCAAGGTGGATGGTGTACCGGTGCTGGTCAGCCCGGAGATGCCGCTTACCCAGGCGGATGGTAAGGCGAATGTGTCGGGGAACACCAAGGGGCAGGCGGTGTGCGTCTACCGGCCCGGCTGGGTGGTGGGCTACCGGCGGCGTGTGGCCGCGACGATGGACTATCTGCCCTACTACGACGCTTATCAGATGGTGGCGACGGTCCGACTGGCTTTTGCGCCGCTGGATACCGAAGTGGCGAGCGTGCTGTACAACATCACCGTGTAGGGGATCGGGCACGGGCAGCGATGGGGCGGGGCGGATTTCGCGTCCCGCTCCAGGCCCTGGTTTCGGCCTGGTCTCGTCGTGCGGCCTACGAAGTCGGGTTGGGGGTGCTGAACAGGATGGTGATTTCCAGCGACCCCAGCCGCAGCGTATCACCATGCTGGACGATGTGGCCGGTGTGGGGCAGCAGGCGTGTGCCGTTGAGAAAGGTGCCGTTGGCGCTGCCAAGATCGGTGATGTAGAGCGAGAGTTTGTCGCGGCGCAGCTGGCAGTGCTGGCGCGAGACTCCCAGTTGGTAGCCGTTGAACTCGGTGAGGTCCAGTTTGTCGCCCATATCGTAGACGGTGCCCCGGCCCAGCACGACCGAATGAGGGATGCGCAGGCTGATCACCCTGCCGGTGTTGTGAAAGCGCAGAATGAGCGATGAGTGGGCCGTGAACACGTTTTTGGGGCCCTGATGGAGGGCGGGCAGGTCGTTGGAGACGCCGGGCTTGGGGTCCACCTTGGCGGTGGGCGGGATCACCAGGTCCGACGGGGTGGCGTCGGTGGCGCGGTTTGGAGCGGGCAGCCGAAGGCGCTCGGTGTCGTCA
>DAOUFU010000210.1:0-11841 GCA_034429275.1 Anaerolineae bacterium
CCCCCCCCCCCATGGGCTGCCTTTGCCACAGAAAAGATGATGCGGTTGTTAAGGTGCCAGGCCGTGCGCCCACATTCCGCGCGCGGCGCTAACGGTCGGCGCGGCGCGCCTGTCCCAGGCCGGACGTGGTCAGCCGTCCCACCCCGGCATAAAAGGCATAGTCGGCCAGCAGCCCCAACACGCCCATCCAGTAGCGGTCGTAGCGCACCGCGACATAGCGGGCGGTGCCCACCGCGCCCACCTGCAAGCCGCCGTCCTTCTGCGGCACGGCCCGCGAGCGGAGGGCGAAGCCGCTCATGCCCACGCCGCTCTCGCAGTAGCGGCGCACTTCCGGGCTGATGGCGATGGGGCTGAAGGCGTTCCAGCGGTCGGCCAGCCCGCCGAAGACCAGGTCGGGCAGCGGCAGCGGCATGTTCATCTCGCGCTGACGGAAGGCCACCGGCGAGGCAAAGCGTATCCCCAGGCGGCGCGGAGGTTCCTGGCGCGCCAGCAGGTAGGGCGCGGCGATCTGCTCGTAGCTGGCTGTGCCCGCCCAGGGATGCACGGTTGGGTCGGCGGTCACCTGTTCGACACGCAGCCGCACGCCGTCCAGCTCGATCTCCGGCGGCGGTGAATCACGGCGCTCCAGCAGGATCGCCGAGACCGCCGGGTCGAGCGAGGTCAGCCGCAGCCAGCAGGTGCGCTCCGGCGAGAGCGCGCGCGAGCGGTCGGCGGACATTCTGCCGGTCCCGTTCAGCGAGGAACAGGTGAACGGTTTCGGCCCGTCCGCGTCGTGCCACTGCCGGGCCAGCGCCGGATCGCGCTCGTCGATCCAGCGCAGCAGCAGGGCATGGGCGGCGCGTCCCAGGTGACCGGGCACCGTGACGGGTTCCGCCGGGCGAACGAGGATCACCAGCGAGACGAGGTCGGTCATTCAGACTCCCGCATCAGGTCGAGGATCAGGGCGTTGATGGCAGTGTAGGGGTTGTCGCCGGGCGGTTGAGCCGTCACCGTCTCCACCAGCCATTTGAGGTTGCGCAGTATCTCGTCTTCGCGTTCGGTCTTGTAGCGCGCCTTCAGGCTTTCCAGCGATACCCCCGCGTAACCGTGTGCGAAGGGCATCTGGTTACGATAGCTGCCCAACGCATCCAGCCGGTTGAGATATTTGACGACCTGTCGGCGCGTGTTGTTGCTACCCGCAAAGTATTCCGCCAGTGCCAACAGCGTTTTGCGGGTGACGCCCAGTCCCAGTTTGATCTCCTTGCTTTCCAGGAATTCCCACGCCGCGACGTGTTCATCAAGCCATTTTTCGGAGATGGCCCTTTTGGAGATGACATCGCCATCTGGAGTGCGTTCTTCCCGCACTACAAATACCTGCTCGTCAGTCCATCGTTCCAACGCGCAGTCGGTCAGTCCTTCGCTCAGCCGGAACGCGCGTCCCAGGAAGTCGGCGTAAGCGCCGGTCTTGAAGCTGATTTCCGCCGTGTGCAGGACTTCGCGCAGCAGCCATTCGGTGGTGCGGTGATCAGCGTGGACCTCATCGGCCAGGGCATAAATCCGGTTCGCCAGCGAGTCGGGCAGGCCGCGTTCCGCGCCGAAGATTGCCCTCTGTGCGCCTTCAAAATCGAAGTTGAGACGTTGCCGCGCATAATCCACGACCGCGCGCAGGGCTGAAAAGGCAGGCCACGCTTGACGTAGTAGTTCAGCGCGTGAGTCGAGCAGTGCCAACGCCGCGTGATACTGGAACACGTTCAGGCTGCGTTGGAAATCGTTTTGAGTGGCGTCTACCGTCAGCTGTCGCCCGATATCCAGGCTCATCGGCATGGCGCGTGACGGAGTGACGTAGAGCGGATAGGCCCGCTCACCAAACGCCATCACGCCTTTGAGCATCAACATCGAGGCCATCGCGGGCGTTCCGCCAGAAATCGCCAGGTACACTGTCTCGGCTGGCTCGGCGGCGAGATCGCTCATGAGGTTCTCGTAATAGTGCATCATGAAGTCATAATCTGCCGGATTGCCGTCCACCCGATGGATACGGATGCTCTCGGGCTTTACACGCTTGCGCCAGCTTTCGCGCTCAGTCAGCACGCGCCGGACGATTTCGGCGAGCAGGATCGTGTCACTGTCGCGGTAGGTCACGTCCGCCTGATCGGACGCAATCAGGACAATCTGCGCCAGTGGAGCACTGGGGCGGGTGACCCAATCGAGCGCCTTACCCAGAATCGGCAGTTCCACCCGGTCGGCATAGGTCGCCCAATCATCCAGGATCATCTGACCTAACAGTCGTGCTTTGGTGGGCAGTGTGTGTTCGCCCGTTACCTGAACATCACGATTGCCTACATTGGCAACGAAGATCACAGTCATCACACACGCTCCATTCGTACGCGAATCCAGCCCAGGGGAGTCAGCGGCTGCGCCTGCCGGTCGTCACGCTTCACGACCACCCGGCGGCTCTTGGGGAAGAGGCTGCCGGGCTTGTATTCGCCCTGGCGGACCAGCGTCCTGCCATATTTCTTGACTACCTGGGCGAACGCTTGCGGATTTCCGGTCAGGATGTCACCGAACGTCTTGCTATCCCAGCCGCCGCCCCAGCCCAACTGGAGCAGGAATTCACGTCGTGGGTCGATTTCGCTTGTGGCCAGCCGGCTTAGGGTAGCATAGAACGATCGCATGGACCCGCCCTGGCGATCCCATCGTTCAATTTCAGCAGCAATCCGCTGGTTCGAGAAGTGATTCACAACACGTGGAATGCTCTTGATCCATTGAAGCTGGTCCTCACCCCAGCCAAGCTGCCCGGCGACTTCTGGTCGGCGCAGGAATCCGTCGAGCGTCAGCGTCGCCGTGAAGGTGGTATCGCGCGCGATGGCCTCAAGCTCGATGGGCGATCCGGCTTTTTCGCCGACCGCGACCTGCACGTTCAGCAGTTGGATGCGCCGCTCCTCGTCCGGTGACGAGTCGCTGACCTGCACCGCGCGCAGCAGATCGTGATTGGGTTCTTTGCCGCGCGGCGGATTTGTGGCATTCAGCACCATTTGCTCCATGGGCTGCCCCGCGTATTTTTCCCTGTCTCCAAGCATGTTGGGATGGAAGGTTAGCCTGCGCTGCTCCCAGCCCACATAGGCCAGGGCCGTACGCAGCGCTCCCTTGAGCGACGATCCAGGGATATACGGGCGATCCCAGGCGTCTTTGAGCAGTTCCTGGACCTGTGCCCCTTGCTGCGTGGAACGCGGCTCGCCGCGCATCACGTAGCGGAACAGGGAACTATCGGCCACATAATCGCTGTCACGCAGCAGTTGGTGCGCCGGTATGCCCTGGACCATACGCTCGAAGTCGCCGGGGTCCTGTTCATAGAGCATCGCGGCCAGGACCTCAGAATTGATCACCCAGGTTTGCCCCCGTCGGGTCACAAAGTCGTACCCCTGGCGCAAGATTTCCCCTGTGCCGATATGCAGCGGTGACAGCGTGGTGATGGTCAGGCGATAGGTGGTATGGAGATCAGCCATCTGTGCCTCCTGGGACTCCAATGGGCAGCGCGATGCCACTGCGGTACACGGGATGCGAGGGCGCGCCCGGCAGGTCGTATTCGGGGCAAACGTCCACGATGCGCCCGATCACCGGCACCGGGGCCGCCAGGATCGATCCCACCTCGATCATGCGGACTCGCTTCCGGCGCTGGGCGCGAACGCCCGGCGCAGCGAGCCATCCGCCCACATCCACCAGTTCGTAGCTGGCATTCGGGCCGAGCACTCCGGCTTCCCATTCATCAGGGGCCGGGTTATAGCGTGCCAGCGTCATGACCCGCGCGGCCCGTTCCGCTGAGGGCAGGGTGGGCGGCGAGAATGCATCCAGCGTAAACGCACCATAACCGGCGTTGCGTTCCCCGCCGATTCCCTGGTCTGCCAGGATGTGCAGCAGCATATCCAGTAGCTCGCCTTCATGCTGAACATCTGCCAGCAGCCACAACCCGCAGCCTTCCGCGAACACGGTGCGCCCCACGTGGAAGATCGATCCCCGGTTGGTGACCCGGTCCACCGTGACTCGCGGCACCGGTTGGGCCTTCCAGATGGCGGCATCGTGCAGCCGGGCCCCATCTAGCGATTGCCACGCAGGCGGCAGGGCGGAACGCTCTTCGCGACTGATCCACACCTTGCCATCCTGAAGCAAGAGACCCTCGCCCGGCTGGCCGCTCTCCGGCAGCCAGCGATCCATGGCGGCCCCGCTGAGCAGCCGTTCCAGGATGGCCGGAGACACATAGGCGATCCGCTTGAGGGTTTTCGCCACGCCGGGGCGCGGATCGCTGCCCAGGTTCACGCGCAGGCGCGGGATCGGCAGCAGCGGCAGACCGCCCGCCGTTGGGAACAGCGACGATATGCGAAAGGGCGGGCCAGCCGGAGCAGGTGTAGCAATCCACCGCGCGATGAAATCCTCGAACCGGTCGGCGTCCACGCTGCGCAGCGTAGCCATCAGCGCCGCAAACAGCGAATCCGACGGGAACGACTCCGCGCTGGCTTCCTGGTCGAGACCCTCGCGGCCCAGGTGAAACCCGCCGCCCGCTTTGGGGACCAGTCGATAGGCGATGCGGGTCATATCAGACCTCACTTCCCAGCGCGCTCCAGATACGCTCCATCACTTCGCCGAAGGTGTCGGATAGCTCCGCCAGGGTGTTGTAGACGCCCAGCGGCACCGGGTGACGGTAGTCATAGGCCAGTTTGAGCGACAAAGACAGATTGGTGAAGACCACTTTGCCGCCGCCCCGCGAGCCGCTGCCGCCCAGGTAGTCGTCTTGCAGCAGGTCCATGCTGTCGAGCAGGACGCTCAACCATTCGACATCCTGGCGCGCGTCATAGATGCTGTAGACCAGCTCCATCGGGCCAAAGACGGCCCCGGCAGGCACGCGCTCAATATCGCGCGGATTGGCCTGTGAGGTCACCCGGTCGATAGCGACCTCGGTTTTGACCTCGGTGAAGGGCAGGCTGGTTTTGGCCTGTGACAACATCTGTACCGACTCCGGCGTCAAGGGAATGTCGCGCACGACCAGGCGGGTCGGCCAGTTGAATTCTTCAGCCGTGATGCCGAAGATGTTGCAGATGGCGCAGGATTGGTATTCATTACCGTTTTGACACCTGTGAATTTCGCCATTGTTGATGCGCTGCCCGGTGACCTGTCCCATGTATTTTTCCGTCAGGGAGCGCATTTTGCCGCGCAGGGATGAACCTGGGATATACGGTTGGCCGTTGACCTGGTTCTTGATCACCGGGTTATCCACGCCGCCGATGGCAAACGCGCCACCCGATCCGCCAATGTGCAGTCCTGTCACCGCGACAATATCGCCAGTAATGAACACCCGGCCATGGAGTTTCAGTGTCATTGTCTATTTGCCTCCTGCTGCCTTGTGATAGGCCAAAATTGCTTCGAAGAAGTCCACAAATCGCTGGAACCGTGCGCGGTTGCCCTGTACCATGTCAATAGCGGGCTGGAGAATTTCTGCTAATTTACGTACCGGCTCCGACCGGTTTTTCTCTGCGTCCCTTTGGGCTTGATACGCCAGTTTGGGCTTAAGCAGAATCAGCGCACGCTCTGCCGATGGGTTGTCCGTATTGGGCGGCCACCCCATCTCAATCCGCCGGACTTCGCCGAAGATGCTGCGGATTTGCGCGGTGGTGAGTTTCTCATCTTTGAGGTATTCCCCCCACGCCTTCGCAGCCTTGACGATCTCTTGCGCACTGACCACATCATCACCGGTCATAATCGCGGTCAGATTGGGCTTGGCCGGTTCTGGTGCTCGTTGATTGTACTGTTGTCCTCGTCCCATCAGTTCAAAACCTCCTCTTTGTCGTGTTCTTTGCGGGTTAAGGCTTCGGCCCATCGTGCAGCCAGGCCGATCAGGTGCATATCGTCTAGCAGGCGGTCTTTGAGCGCGAGAATGTCGTCGCTCACTGGCCCCTTAGCGCGCTGCGCCAGCCGGGTGAGCAGATAGGCTCCGTGCCACAGCCAGGGACCGTAGATCGTCTGAGGCGCACCGGTGCGAGTCGTCTGCCGGGCAGCGCTGCGGTAGCTCGCCGAAAGCTGACCGAGCACCTGGAACAGGCTGCGGCCCACACCCGGCGCTTGCTCCATATCCAACAGCCGCCTCACCAAGTCTGCCAGCCGGTCGTATTCCGACCAGGGCAGGGTTTGCTGCATGAAGGTGAAGGCGTTTTTCCCTGGCCAGTCTTTGGACGCATCGAGCGCGCCTTCTGCCTCGTGGGCCGCCTGATAGAGCGGATACTTGCCGCCGTGCAGGGTGATTCCCGCGCTGGCGTGAATCAGTGGGTTGTGCGCAGCGAAGCTGGCCAGGTCGCGCTGGATGTCTGCCGCCAGGCCCGGCAGCACATCCCACGCCCCCACGATGAACAGGTCGTCGCCACCGGAATAGATGGAATAGACCAGCCCGGTTTCCGACTCGCGGTTGATCCGCTCGCACAGATACCCCACCCAGCCCTCGAAGTACAGCGCCAGCATCGAGCTAAGGCTGGCGACGCGCGCCAGCGTGGAGAGGTGCTTACCGTTGGGTCGCCGGAATCCCTGGCCAAACAGGTAACCCAGATCGTCCACGTCCATGCGCAGCACGCCGAGCCGTTTCAGCCCACGCGAGGCATCCTGCATATCTTCAAAAGTGGCGATCTCGTGACGTCCCACGCGCGGTGTGGCATTGGCCGTGAAGCGAATGCCAGTCGCCACCGGGCAGCGAAACCGATCGGATACTGCTTGAGCCAGGCTCGTGTCAGGATAATCGCGCAGTCCCAAAAGCGTGACGCGGTCCATCTGCGTCGGCGGTTCAGGCTCCCACCTGCCGCGCGATTCATCCCACAACGCCACAATCGTCCCCAGCGCGGCCAGCACATCCCGCCAATCGCCGCCCGGCAGGTCCATCTGCGGCGCGATGCTGCCCAGCAGCAGATAGTTGGAGTGACCCAGCACCTGTCCCAGTTGCTCCAGGGAGACACACAGGTCGCATTTGCGCACAGGGAGTTGGTCATCGCGGTCCGGGTTGCGCTGCACGACATCCGCTCGCTCGGCGTGGCAGACCTGGCACTCACTTTCCTCGTTGCCCCCGTGGCCGCGCGGATCAAACAGGTCGGGCGCATAGGCGAAACGCCGGCGCTTGGCCCTGGCCACATCTTGCGCGACTTCGCGCCATTTGCCGCCGAATGCCTCGGCCTGGAAGTCGGCGGCGCGAAGTTCGGCGCAGCCCAGCGCCACATACAGCGCGCCGTCGTGATGGGTGAGCATAAGCTGATCCAGCGCCTGCTGAATTGCCGGAAGGCGATCGATCTCGCTCGGAGCCGCCAAAAGGTAAAAGTGCCCGCCCCCGGCGTAAATCAGGTTGGTGATGGGCAGCGCCATGACGTTCAGCACGTAGCGGGCAATCGCTTCGGTGAGCAGCTGCAAATAGAACGAGCGCCCACGCAGACCCTTCGCCGCGCCCCTGGAGGTGATGGTGTAGATGAAGCGCTGCACACCAGAAATATCTCCTTCGACCAGGTAGGCCAGCGGGATCGTGGTGTCTGGCTGGCGCGCGGTCAGCAGACGGTCGAGCGTGTCCTCGCTCTGATCCACCAGGCAGGCCGCCACTGCCGCCGTGACGCGGCTGTGATCGTACAACGAGATATCCGGCGTGCTGCGGTAATACGCCGACGGGACGCACCACGCATAGCGATACAGCAGATGGTGCAGACTCTCCAGGTAGGCCGCCGGGTCAGAGTTCTGGTCTTCACCCAGGGTAGCGGCATCGTGGGCGCAATTCTCCCACAGCGCGCGATAGGCGGCGGGGTCATCGGCAGCCTGGGCGAGCGGAAAGAGGGTATCGGCCTTCAGCGCCAACGGGCGCAGCGGCAGATAGGCCGACTTCGGTCGTTGTTTCTCGTCCTGGCCCACCTGGCAGAAGATCGACAACAGGTTGCGCGGCTGTTGTTCGGTCTCGTCGGCGCGTTCACCGGAGGCCAACCGGTCCGCCAGCGCCACGACCTTACTCAGCGCGTCTTGTGGGTGATGGTGATAGAGCACGGCGTAGCTCACCTGGCGCAGCGACGCGGGCACACAGCGCTCTACAAAAGCGGCGCTCCACGTGGCGTGCGCACCGTGAGCGCCGTAGGCATCCGGGCCACATGACTCATACCCCGGCGCGCGCGGCCTCTTGTCGGCACGCTGCCAGAACTTGCCGACATCGTGCAGCAGTCCGGCCAACGCAGCATAGGTCCGATCCATAACACATTCTCCTCTCACGCAGGCACTATCATTCAGTGTAGGCACGTTCGCGTCATCGTGAATGAGGCATCCTCCCCAAATGGCTTAGGAATAAGTTCCTAAAAGCACCAGCAGCAGCGCCCGATCGGGCGTGTTCTCAAGCCCGAAATAATCGCCCAGCTTGACATAAATGCTCGACAGTTGGTTGGCGATTGTTTTGACGCTCTTTCCCAACCGTTGGGCCAGGGCTGCATTGGACAACCCTTCGCGCACGAGCAGAACGGCGACTTCGCGCTCCGCCGGAGTCAGCACCGTTTCGATAAACATGCGCACGCGCGAAGCGTCATCCGGGCGCATTCGTCCCCACTGCGCGACCGGGACCGGAATCAGGCTGACTGCACTGGGATCGGGCGCGTGCAACTGTCTGGACGTGATGAGGGAGGGATCGCTCACCAGGTGCCAGACCTGGTCGCCCGCGCCAAACAGGATTTGCGCCGCGGCCATGGCGAACAGGGCCATTGTCTTGCGCCCGCCCGCGATGCACAGATGGACCTGGTCCCCCGCATATTTGAACTGCCGGAGCAGGGTATAGAAGCTCTGGAAGGCTCCATCGATCTCATCCTGGGTCGCCACGTCATCGAGCGGGCCGGATTCCCCGGCCAACAGGTGCGGATGGTACAGAATGCGGGGGCCATAGTGCTGCCGGGCGACAAATTCCTCGTGCAGGACGGCCAGAGACGAGCGAATCGGCTCGTGGTCGGGGCGGGTGTGCGCGACAATCACGCGGGAGATGGCGATTTTCTTGTGGAGTAGCTGGTCCAGGGCCAGAGTAACGACCTGGGGTTCAGCGCCCAACGTGGCAATAAGAATCGGGTGGGTCATGGTAGATGTAATGCCCGCATTCAATCATGCCGGGTCTCTGCGCAACACAACTTGCGCCTTCCTGGCGCTTCACTTCCGCTCACTCGTCCCCTATTTCCCAACGATCTCTGCGAACTGCTCCAGCGTGGACTGCAAATGTCCCACGATCTCGTAAGCGATCACGCGATGCTGGCGGTCCATCTTAAAGAACAGCAAGAAGGTCAACTGCTCGGCACATGGCCGGTACGCGACATGCCATCATCGTGCAGCACGTTGCGATAGTTCTTGAGCTTCTGGACAAGTTGTGATACCGTTGGCACACCGTTAGCCATAATCATGCCTTTTGGGAATTTGCAAAGGTATCGCGTTGTAGTGACGTATGCAGCTACATCCGGTCTCCTATAGGTTCGAACTGCTGTGGGCTGACAAACGGATCGGATACCCAGCCTTCGCAATTCTCACCTTTGATTTTCAGGTAATAACGGTTCTCGTCATCGGACCATCTGGCTTCGCGCACTTCCACGGCTGCTCCATGAGCTAACCGGCACACGACTCGACTGCGCGATGCGTTGTTCCAGACGTTGATTTGCATGATGGTCAGGGGTGGGTCCGCTTCCGGATCGCGGCCATCCATAAAGGCATCACCAGGAACCTGAAGAGTTCCCCTGAAAGTAGTGATGATTTGTGGAGTGATTGTTGGACCCGCAGTGTTTGTGTGACCAAGAGTCGCCTCTTGTCCGGCATTACGGGCTGAATCAGAGGAATAAATGGCAACCAGCATGAGTACTGCTGTCACAAAAGCTAGGCAGCTTATGCCTGACTGAAACCAGGTTTTTTCTCGCTTCAACAGTTTCAATAAGGCTTTGCCTTCACGACCCTTTATTTTCTTGAGCACCGTGCGGGCTGTTTTGTAATCCCCTTCCTGGATCATTTGGGCAGCGGTGACCAATTTGGGATCGCCCGTCTCAGGACTGGTCAGTATGCGATCTACCTCTTGAGCGAGTTCTTTTCCTCGGATTTTGTGTTTCTTGCTCACAGCCCTTCCCTCCTTTGGCGCTACTAAGGAGTTGATCATCGTGCTTGTTGTTGTCTGTCCTTGCCGCCAAGTGTCCCTATTCAGTTAGATCGCGCTCAAGCTGCTGAACGTGCCGCTTGAGGGCCGCGTTGAACGACTCCGCATCGTGCGCATAATGCGCGCGGCGATGGCAATTCGGGCACAGCGCGGCGACCGCGTCCGGCGCATCCGGCCCGCCATCGGCTAGCCGGTCGATGTGGTGCACTTCCAAGAATGGCTCGCCGGACGGCTTCTCGAACGGCGCGCGAGCGCTGCAGCCCTCGCAGACTCCGTCCGCGCGCCGCAGCGCATAGGCCCGGATCGCGTGGCTCCGCACGTAGTAATTCGCCGTGCGTTCCTGAGCGGTGGCGCTCAGCGAGGATTTTTCCACCGCCTTACGCCGCAGCGAGTCGAGCGGCAGTCTCGCCAGTCCGACGGGGAGGGAATCGTCTTCGGAGATGGGCGCAGGATCGGGCGGCGGCGAATCACCGGCTTCACCCTCGCGACCACTGGCCCAACATAACGCGCTGACCACCCACAACGGTTCGACATCCGGCTTGTAAAGGGTAAGCCGGAAGACAGGCTGGACGGCGATCTCGTGGGCGAAGTCGGTGCACCATATTATCCGCTGGCCGTAGCTTTCGACCTGCGGCATGGCATACCCCAGGCGCTGCGCGAATTCCCGCCAGCGTTTATCTGAGGGGTAGTCAACAAAGGTTCCTGGATAACGCGAAGTCAGGATGAGGCTGGCGAGCTTTGCGGCGCCTGCCCAGTCTCTACGGCCTTGGTGGTCAGTGAACCCACCTGCTACTGCGTACTCAATGAACTTGTCAATGCGCTGTACAGCCTCGTCCGAACGTTCGGGGAATTCGTCGATCAATTGGGTAATCCGCGTTTGGGCATTTTTCTCATCACGTGAGAATACCCCCAGACGCATTTTGGAAAAGCGATACAACAGCCAGCATTGGTTAGCTCGCTCAGTGAACTGTGGGATGTCAATGGGACGCTCTCTCAGAAGCTCACCGAGCTTAGGATAGTTTTGGGCGCGGTTGCCGATCTCCTCGTCGATGTTGCGCCGGAGGGCGCTGCCCCCTGCGGCAAGCCACTGCTCAAGCGTTGTGTTCAGGTCAATGGACATAGTGTGCGATTCTCCGGCGTGTGCAACATCAACAACATCAACATGGCGGTCTGTCACGGTGCAAACATCTCCCGCTGTGATTGTGCGAAGTATCTGCGCGGAGGGATCATATTTAACCTGCACAAATCCTATAACTTTGTCATGTTACAGACTGTATTCAGTCAGTATACCTCTTTGTGCTCATAAATGAAACTGAATATGTCGTGAATTTTGGGGACATTTGTCAGGGGCTTTGAGTACCTGCAAACCCATGACACGACTCGTGCCTGCTAAACCGGGATCAGTCTAAATGGCGGAAGAGCCTCGGAATGAACTCTACAACTCTAGTATGTCAGGTGACCGTTGGGGAAACAGCGCGCGCCGCCGGGACGAGGTGGAATACACTGGGCCATAGAGAATCAAGGCGCTGCAACGCGCGCAAACGCAAATAAGGAGTCTTTTTTGCGATGAAAATGACGCGCCGATGGTTAGCAATTGTGCTGGTGCTGGTCACGCTGGCGGGGCTGATGCCTGCCACTGCGACTGCCGACTCCGACGAGTATGTGTATGTCACTTTGCAGGGTTTCGTGGGCGGCAAGCTTTA
>DAOUFU010000211.1:0-19254 GCA_034429275.1 Anaerolineae bacterium
CGTCATCTTGCTCGACAGCATCACCCGGCTGGCGCGCGCCTACAACCTGGTGGTCCCGCCGAGCGGTCGCACGCTGACGGGCGGTCTCGATCCTTCGGCGCTGTACCCGCCCAAGCGTTTTTTTGGCGCAGCCCGCAATGTCGAAGAAGGCGGCAGCCTGACCATTGTGGCAACCTGCCTGGTCAAGACCGGTAGCCGCATGGATGACGTGATTTACGAAGAGTTCAAGGGCACGGGCAATATGGAGCTGCACCTCTCGCGCGAACTGCAAGAGCGGCGCGTCTTCCCGGCCTTCGACATTCAGCAGTCCTCGACCCGGCGCGAAGAAATGCTGTTGGGGCCGGATATTCTCCAGCGCGTGTGGACAATGCGCCGGATGCTCGTGCAGATGACGCAGCCCCCGGCCAACTACGACATTGTCAGCGCGACGGAAGCCCTGATCAACCAGCTTCGCCACACCGATTCTAACGAGGAATTCCTCGAGACTATGACGCGCGGCGGATGATGCTCTGCCGGGCACTCCCAGACGGGCGCGCATATTAGCCACACATTGGACGTGACCGGCGGTCACGGGCCGGGCTTGTCCCACGCATAGGGGCCGAGATGGGTCTCAAAGATCACATCGATCACGCCCATGGGGTCCGGGTGATCGAAGAAATAGCGGATCATGACATCGGGATCATCAGAGAAGCGATATTCCGGGTTGGTCCAGGTGAAGACCATAAACGCGGCCAGGAACAATACCGAATACGCCAGCAGCAGCACCGTCAGCGCGCGCGCGACGACCGGGCGAGTCTGCCGCCACCAGCCGGGCACCGGGCGTAGCTTCCCGGCCAGCGCCGCTGCCAGCAGCACGTAGATCGTGTACAGTTCCGACATGCGCCGCGAGCCGAACGAGTCGCCCGCGTACCAGTCTCGCGTTGAGCCGTTGATCAGGATTTCGGCCACGATGGCCGCCACGCCCAGCGCAGTCCAGCGCCGGTCGATACGCCACAGGAAGGGGATACCGGCCAGGCTCAGCAGCACGATGGGTGAGGTCGTGATCATGTGCCAGAAGACGCGATGAGCGTTCACCGGCAGGCGGAAGAACGACTGGCCGGTGGTCTCGTTATACGGCACGACGAACGGTTTGCCGAACATCTCGTTCCAGATCACCGGCAGCGGCAGCATGACAATGACCGCGATGACAGTCGCCGCCGCCAATCCGCGCCAGTGACGGCGCTCAGCCGCCATCAGCAACCAGGCCAGCGCTACCACCACCGCCAACTGCCAGCGCACCAGCACCAGCATCCCCGCCGACGTGCCAATGATGATCCATACCCACCAGGGCACGCTCCGGCTCGCATCCTCCGGCGCGGGAGAGAGCGGGCGGATGAAGGTTATCACCAAAAAGACCAGCACGGCGATCAGGAATGCGCCGGGGTTGTGCGAGTTCAATGGCAGGATGCTGGTGTAGTAGAGCAGCGGCGTGCAGCAGAAGAATACCCACACCAGGAAGGCCGCGGTCCAGTTTCCCGCTAGCGGAACGGTTAGCCGCCAGGTGAGCGCCATGGCGATCAGCATCATCAGATTTGCGCCCACCATAATGGCGACGCTGTAGCCCTGGTTGATCCCTTGCATGGCCAGGAAATAACCGGGGTTCTGATCCGCGATGCCCGTCTGGGTCAGCAGGGCACCCGCCACATAGGCTGGAGCCTGCACGATGGCCACCCCGAAAGGAAAGATGTTTACATAGCGGCCCAGTTCGACATCCCAGGTGATCTGATAGGTGTTGACCGGCTGGAAGCGCTCGTACTGGTTCGCCAGGTCGATGTCGCGGTCGCGCACAAAGGTATCCAGCCAGGCAGCATAGGCGACTCCATCACCCCGGATCAGCGGGCGATCAAAAGCGATCATGGTGCCGACCGAGACGACGATCAACACGATCAATGCCCACCACGAAAAATCGTCCCGCCTGTTCATAGTTGCCTCGCCTTGTTTTGCTCCACTTCACCCGGCACAGTATAATGATCCGCATCTGCTCTCGCAAACTTCCCCTCGTACAGGGGTGACTCTGTGAGCTTATGCCTTGCGAGCTTGGCTTCGCGAACCGTCGCTTTGCGAACCATCGCTTTGTAAACCGCCACGGAGAGTTTGCCCCTGGGTTGTCGCTTATGCGCGTCTTGTATCGCATCATCGGGGTATCTGCTGCTTTCATTCTGTTGGCCGGCCTGGGCGCGGCTCTGCTGACTCTGAGCGCAGTTTCGGCGCAGGTGTCGGATTTCTCCACCCCCACACCCACCCCTGTCCCGACGGCAGCGGCAGGCGCTTCCGTTCAGCGCGTCCCTTTCAACGAGACCTCGAACGTTATGTCGGACTGGCAGCCGGATGGGGCCTGGCAGTACGTGGCGGATGCAAGCAGCGGTGGCGGCTTCGGCAATGGCGGCGGCTCCGGCAGCGCCGAGACGGTCAATGCTGAGACGGTCAATGGCGGGGCGACCCTGGGCGGCGGAAGCTGGCTGCTCGATGGCAGCCTGCGCGAAACCGTCAGCACGCTGCGCTATACCCCGTTCATCGATCTGAGCGGCACGCAAAGCGCCCAAATCGTCTTCTGGCAGCGCGGCTCACTGCCCGCCAGCGACCTGGTCGTGATCCGGCTGAGCGTGGACGGCGGCGCAACCTGGATACCGGTGGATTGGCAGGCAGGTGTTAAGACGCCGACGGATGAGACGGGCCAAAGTTCCTGGGAAAGCCGCACGGTGAACCTGGACCGCTTCCGCAACCAGATGGTACGCTTGCAGGTGCGGGTCCAGACCGGCGTTCAGCTTGGCGAGCCGCCCGGCTCGCAAACCGGCACGCTGAGTCAACAGGCGCTCTCTCCCGCCTTCTACCAGATCGACAATATTTCGGTGATCTTTCGCCCCGTGCCGCCTGAATTTGCGGATTTTGTGCTGGAGCAAGGTCCGCGCACGCTGTGGGGGCTTCACCTGATTGTGGGAGCCAACGAAGGACCGGTGCTCGACTTTGTGCAACGGATGCAGGCGGCAGGGTGGCCGGTCGGCACGGTGAAAGGGCCGACCGGCACCGAGACTCTGCTGGCCCAGGTCAAAGCGGCATCGCCCAAAACGGTCATCGTCTATCGCGCACTGGTGACCCAGGACCGCGGCATGGTGGACTGCCCCAACGCGCAGGCTGATCCGGTCGCCGAGGCCAACGCGTGGATGGCCGGGCTGTGGCCCGCGTGGAGCCAGGTGGACGCCGATTACTACGAGTTCATGAACGAGTGCCTGCCCCCGTTTGAATGGCTGGCCCCCTTCACCATCGAAGTGATGCGCCTGGCTGCCGAGCGTAATAAATGCGTGCTGGCCCTGTCGTTTGATGGCGGCAGTCCACAGCCTTCAGAGTTCCCCAAGCTGCTGCCCGTTTTCCAATACGCGCTGGATCACCCCTGCCAGCCCGGACGCCATCACGGCATCGCGCTGCACGTCGCAGGCGGGGGGCCGCATAAGCTGCTCTCAGAGTCCGACTCGTGGTGGGGCTATCGCTACCGGCGCTATTACGCCGAAATTTTGCCCTATCTGCCCAGGGCGTCGCGCCTGCCGGTCTATTTCACCGAGGCCGGGCCGGGAGATGGCCGCGTACAGTTCTCGTGTGAGGAGATCGCGCGCGATATGGTGCAGTATACCCAGCAGGTGCAGCAGGACGGTTTTGTGCGCGGCATTCATTTGTGGAGCCTGGGCGGGCCGCCCGATCTGCCCTGGGTCGATGTGACACCTTGCCTGCCAGTGATCGGTGATGCCCTGCTGCGGTATTACAACGGCGGGTGACCGGTCCACCGCGCGGGGGTAATGCGCGCCGCGTGCATTAGTGCGCGCCGCGTACATCAGTGCGCACCGCGTGCCAGCAGCACCAGCGGCACCGTCCGCAACATGATCTGCAAATCCATCCCCAGCGACCAGTTGTCGATGTAGTAGATATCGAGCAGGCACATTTCCTCGAAAGGAACCTCGCTGCGCCCGCTCACCTGCCACAACCCGGTCAGGCCCGGCAGCGTGCGAAAGCGCTGTTTGTGCCATTCTTCATAAAGCTCGACTTCGTTGGGCGTGGCCGGGCGAGGCCCCACCCAACTCATCTCGCCCCGAATGATGTTCCACACCTGGGGAAGCTCATCGATGCTGTACCGGCGTATCCAGCGCCCGACGCGCGTGATTCGCGGATCGTTGATGAGCTTGGGGTGGCGCAGGTCTTCGCCCGTGTCTCGCATCAGGCGCTCGTGCAGGGCTTCGGCGTTCTCCACCATCGAGCGGAATTTGTATACTTTGAAGTGCTTGCCGTTCAGCCCGACGCGCTCGTGGGTAAAAAAGATCGGCCCCGGTGAATCCAGGCGGATGGCGATGGCGACGAATAACGTCACCAGGGCCACCACCGGCAGCGCCAGCAGGCTGATCACCAGGTCGAGCGTGCGCTTCGCCAGCATGTTGCTCCGGCTCATGCGCGCCTCGTTGCTCAGCCCCAGCAGCGGGATGCCGCCCAGCATCTCGACCTGAACCTGGTTGATGCTCAGTTCAAAAATATCCGGCACGGTGCGCACCTTGACATGCTGCCGCTCGCATTCGCGCACAATGCCCAGGATTTTTCGCTGAACATGCCAGGGCAGCGTGATGATCACCAGGTCCACTTTGTAGCGATCAATCAGGCGTGGCAGGTTGTCCACCATGCCCAGGGCCGTCACCCGACCGATGTCGGTCGAGCCGCGTTCCGGGTCGTCGTCCACAAAGCCGACCACTTTGTAGCCCAGGTCGGGCCGGGCGACCATCGTTTGCAGCACGGACAGCCCCACCGATCCAGCCCCAACCACCAGCACGCGCTCGATGCCACTCCCTCGCCGTCGCAGTGCGCTGCGGATCGCCCGCAGAATCGCGCGCCACATCGCTTGCAGCAGGATGGCGAGCAGGGTAGCCTGCACGATCAGCAGACGCGAAAAGACGAGCGGGCGCAGCAAGAAGCTGATCGCCATGACTACGACGGCGGTTGTCGTCGCGCTGTTGCCGATGCTGAAGACCTCATCCCACCACGTCCGACCGCGCACTTCGCGGTAAAGCCCGGCATTGTGGTTGAAGAGCAGCATCAGCACGCCCGAAATCAACGCATAGGGGATATAAGGGCGAAACGGCGCATCATAGGCTTCATCGACTGGTTGGAGAAATTGCAGTTCATAGCGCAGGATATAGGACACCACAAAGGCGACCATCACCAGCACCGTATCGACGGTGGGGACCAGCCAGCGCGGCCACTTGCCCGTTGAGTCATTCATACCAAGCGTTCCTTTACCAGATTTCTGTTGGGGCGGCCTCGCCGCCCAATGCGCGCCGGTAACAGTGTACCGTCTGCGCGGCAGTATTCGCCCAGGTGAAGCGCGCAGCGTGAATGCGCCCCCGCTCACCCATCTCCGAGCGCCATGCCGAGTCGTGGATGGCGCGCCGCAGCGCCTCGGTCCAGGCCGCTTCATCGCCGGGCGGCAGGCACAGGCGCACATCTCCGGCGGCTTCGGGCAGCGAAGACGCATCCGATACCAGAGCCGGCGTGCCACAGGCCAGCGCCTCGACGACCGGCAGGCCAAACCCCTCATACACAGAAGGATAGACCAGCACGTCGGCAGCATTGTACCACAAGGGCAGCTCGGCAGCGGGAACATACCCCGGCAGCAGCACCGATCCCCTCAGCCCGCACGCCTCTATTGTGGCGAAGATCTCGTCCGTCATCCATCCGCGCCCACCGGCCAGCACCAGCGCGACAGCCGCACGATCTGCCTGGGGCAGGCGCGCATAGGCGCGCAGCAGGACCGGCAGATTTTTGCGCGGCTCCAGGGTGCCCAGGAAGAGCAAGAACCGTTCCGGCAGCCCCTTGGCCCGGCGGAATTCGGCCACCTCACCGGCGGGCAGCGGCGCGAACTGCGGCCCCACGCCGGGCGCAGCCACATCGATCCGGTCGGCGGGCAGGCCAAAGACTGCCACCAGGTCGCGGGCGGTGCTGCGCGAGATGGCGATCACACGCCGGGCGCGAGCACACGACAGGCGCGTCAGAAGGCGCAGATACAGCCGCCGCGCGGCGGGCAGCACTTCTGGATAGTGCACGAAGCTCAGGTCGTACACCGTCACCACCGATGGCACCCGCGACATCACCGGGGCGACAAACGCCAGCGCGTGCGCGAGATCGACCTGGAGCCGCGCCAAAGCGACCGGCTGTACAACCTGTTCCCACAGGATACGGCGCACCGGGTGTTCGGTGTTCCAGGGTGTGCGGCGCACGGTCATGCGGGCATGGAGCGGCGGATTGCCCTGGCTGCCGGTGAGGACCGTGTAGGCGATCTCCGGGTCGGCAGCAGGCAGTGCGGCCAACAAATTGCTAATATATCCATGGATTCCCGCGCTGCGATAGCCTGCGTTCCCGGTGAGCAAGTGAGCGTTAAGGCCAATGTGAATACGCATGACCGGAATTATAACAGATACACCAGGGGATGATCAGTGCCTGCGTATCCGTGCAGCCGCCTGATCGGTGAGTAAACGTCAGATTAATGGAGAAATGTTTGTCCTTTATATCCGGTATAATGAAAGAGAACGACACGGTGATAGGCAAATAGTCGTGAGCCACTGGCCGTGGGCTTGCTCAACAAGGGGGCAATCTCACCAGCCGCGGCGGTCTTGCACCAGGGGCTTTCGACGGTTCGATGAGCCAGAAGGATGGAAAGATCATGATTCGTAAGTGGCATAGGGTAATGATGGTGATGCTGACGCTGGCGCTGGCGGCGGTGCTGCCAGGTGGGGTGCTGCGATCTGCATCGGCTGCGGTGAACGATCTCCCGGTGCGCGAGGCGGTCGCGCAGCCTGCCAATACGGTGACCTGGTCGGCGGAATTTTTCGATAATAACTACCTCATGGGGGAGCCGAAATTCAAGACCACCTTCACCGGTCTGCATCTCTATTGGGGTAGTTCGTCACCCAATTCGGCGATCCCGGTGGATAACTTCTCGGCTCGTTTGGGCGCAGACCCCTATTTCGCGGCGGGGACATACCGGTTCTTTGTGCAGGCCGATGATGAGGTAAAAGTCAAAGTCGGCTCGGTGCCCTGGCTCCCGGAGCAAATCAATACCTTTGACGATACGTCCAAGGTTGGGCAGCGGCTCAGCTTTGACCTGGCCCTCGAAGCCGGTGTGCACCATATCCAGATCGATTACCGCGAGCGCACAAGTGAAGCCTATGTGTATTTCGAGTGGATTAACCTGGCGGGTGGTGCGGCGGCCCCGTCTTTTCCGATCCCGGTGCGGGTGAACCTGGCCAACCCCTGGACGGTGCAGTACTTCAACAACCCCGCGCTGAGCGGTGCACCGGTCCTGGCGCAGACTGAAGCGCAGGGGCCGAATGCCAACTGGGGCGATGCTGCACCTGCTGGTGGCGTGCCCGCCGATAACTTCTCGGCGCGTTACGTCAGCTTCCAACGCCTGGACCCCGGCACCTACGAGATCGTCGCCCAGGCCGATGACGGAATCCGCGTCCTGCTGAACGGCCAGCTTCTGATCAATGAATGGCACGGGGCATCGGGGGCAACCTATACCGCGCGGTTCGCCCATGCAGGCGGCGATGTCACCTTCACGGTGGAGTATTACGACGCAACCGGCCCGGCGTTTGTCTCATTCCGAGTGGGTGTCCCGGCAGATGTGGCCGCAGCTTCGAGTACGCCCGCTTCCAGCGCTGTCTCGACCGGCACGACCGCGACCGTGCTGGCCTGGCGTCTGAACGTGCGTGACGCTCCCAACACTACCGGCAACATCCTGACCCGCATCGATCGAAACCAGACGTATCCGGTAGTTGGGGCTATTCCCGATCAGAGCTGGTGGCAGATCAATGTGAACGGCACGATCGGGTGGGTGAGCGCGCGGTGGGTGCGCATCACCACCAACGCGACTGCCGCGCCGATTGTGCCGACGGTCGCTCCCACCGCGACGCCTGCCGTACTTCAGGCTCCGGTAGCTACCGGCTACTTTGTGACCGCCTTTGAAAATGTGAATATTCGCGCCTTCCCCAACAGCAGCGCAGCCATCGTGGGCCTGCTGCCCTATCAACAGCAGGCGGGAATCGTGGGGCGCACGGCGACCAACAGTTGGTGGCAGGTGCGCTATGGCGTGGTGACCGGCTGGGTGATCAGCACCTACGTCAATGTGCAGCCCGGCATCAACCTGGCGGCGATCCCGGTCACCGGCTGATTTTTCCGGCCACGACATCGACCAACACCAGCAGCCCCGGCAGTCGTCCGGGGCTGTTTTATAGAAGGGGCAGGACCAGCGGGCGGCTTGTGCCAGCCGGATGATCCCGGTAGGATTCGAATAGAGGCGGGCGACTGAAAGGATGCGCGAGACTCGCCTCAAAGCCCGGTGAGCCGTTATGAGTGATCCACCATCATCCCCCCAGCCCTTGAGCAGCCGCCTGAGCCAGCACGCAGGCCGGGCACTGGTCCAGGCGCGCCTGCTGGCGCACGACTGCCGGCATTCGGAAGTGGATACCGATCACCTGCTGGTGGGCATTCTGCGCGCCACGGACAGCCTGGGCTGCCGGGTGCTGCTCGACCTGGGGGTCGATGAACGGCGCGCCGAGCTGGAGGTGCGCGTGCTGCATACGCGCGCAGTAATGACCGATGATCAGCGCGTTCCGGCCTATTCTCCGGCGGCCCCGCTCGACCTGAGCAGCGCCCTGCGCCGGACCCTGTTGATTGCCCAGGACGAGGCGGCGTGGTTCAAGATGCCCTATGTGGGCACCGAACATCTGCTGCTGGCCCTGGCGCGCAGCCGCGAAGGTGGGGCGCTGGAGGTGCTGCGCACACTCAAGATCAGCGCGGACCAGATTCGACGGCGAGTCCGCCTGCTGCTGAACGACGGCGTCACCGAGATGAGCCTGGAGGCCGCCAAGCGTGTCGCCCGGCTCAGTGAACTGTCGCGGCGGGCACTCAATGCCGCCCAGCAGTTGGCCGCCCAGACGGATGGGCAGGTCGCCGGGCTTCCCCACCTGCTGCTGGTCTTGGCCCGCGAACAGCGCAGCATGGCAAGCCGTTGGCTGTGCGAAGCCGGGCTGGACCTGGAGGCGCTGGAGGCCAGCGTCAGCCGTGTCAGCGGCACCGAGGCGGCGATCCAGGCTGCCCTGCTGGAAGATGTGATCGACAGTGCCGTTAACCACGCCGACCGGCTGGGCATGCACTATACCGGCACCGATCACATGCTGCTTGCGCTGACTCTGCACAGTTATGGGGCGCAACTGCTCCGCGCGTATGGAGTGGATCCTCAAGCCCTGCGCGATACCCTGCTGCGCGCGCTGGCGCAGCCCTGACTGGGTGAGCGGATCAGAACAGCCGCGAGATGCCCGGCGGCGCGATCTCATCCGGGGCCGGGACATCGGGCCGGGCTGGCCTTCTCCGCCGCCGCCCCTGCCGTCCACTGATGACTCCGAGGATCACCGCGCCCACCCCTACCATAAATAACATGACCATCATCGATCCGCCGGTGGCCAGCAGCAGCCGGGTGGAGCGTTCGAGCGGCTCGTCCTCCGTGGCGTTTGCGGCAGCGATCTGCGCACGCAGGCCGCTCATGCTTGTCGGCACGGCTCCAAAATCGTTGAGAATCAGCCGCTGCCCGGCCTCAAGCTGAACCATCCCTTCGCTGGCGGTGGTAGGGCGATAGAGGGGGTTTTCGGTGAAGGTAAGGGTATAAATGCCGGGCAACAGGCGATCAAAACAGTGCTGGGGTTCATCATCGCGCGTGATGGTGTTCGCAATAATCGCGCCGCCCGTGCTCAGGTTGATGTTCACGCCGCCCAACGGGAGTTCGGTGGGTTCGCGCAGGCCATTGCCGTTGGCGTCGGCGAAGGCCGCCGTGCAGATCGCTCCGGTGACCGGTTCCTGAGCGTGTGCCATAGAATGAGCCGCTGCCGGTGCGCAGAACACGACAGCCAGCATAAGAAGAAACCTGAGACGGTTCACTATTGGCTCCGTGCGTGGATGAACAGGGACGCGCAGGCCAAAGTATAGCGTGCGCGTCTCATTTGTGCACAGGGGGCCGGGCTGGCTCTCGCTCGGCCTGTCGCTAGAGCGGGGGCAGACCGTATTCCTGGCGGATCACATTCTCGATCTCCAGCGCGACAGCCGGGTTGTCGCGCAGGAACTGTTTGGCCGCCTCACGACCCTGGCCTATCGGCTCGCCCTGGTAGCGGAAGAACGCGCCTTTCTTTTCGATGACGTTGAGTTCGGTCCCAATGTCGAGCAGGTCCCCCGCTTTGCTGATGCCTTCATTGAACATGATATCGAATTCGGCTTCGCGGAAGGGCGGCGCGACCTTGTTTTTGGTGACGCGCACGCGCGTGCGGCTGCCGATCGTCTCGCCCCCGGCTTTGATCGCCTGCAAGCGGCGAATGTCGAGCCGCACACTGGCGTAAAATTTGAGCGCCCGCCCGCCGGTGGTGGTTTCGGGGTTGCCATACATCATGCCGATCTTGTCGCGCAGCTGGTTGGTGAAGATCATGGCGGTATTGGTCTGTTTAATCACGCCGGAGAGCTTGCGCAGCGCCTGCGACATCAGGCGCGCTTGCAGGCCCACGTGCGAATCGCCCATCTCGCCCTCCAACTCGGCGCGCGGCACCAGCGCTGCCACGCTGTCCAGCACGATCACATCCAGCGCCCCACTGCGGATGAGCGTCTCGGCGATGTCGAGCGCCTGCTCGGCGGTATCGGGTTGCGAGACGTAGAGGTTGTTCACATCAACGCCGATGCGCACCGCGTAAGCCGGGTCGAGCGCGTGCTCCATGTCGATAAACGCGCAGATGCCGTCGCGGCGCTGGGCTTCGGCGATGGTATGCAGGCACATCGTGGTCTTTCCGGAGCTTTCCGGCCCATAGATTTCGATCACTCGTCCGCGTGGGATGCCGCCCACCCCCAGCGCGATATCCACTGCCAGCGACCCGGTGGGAATCGCCTCCACCTGAAGATGGGTCGCGTCGCCCAGGCGGACAATCGTCCCATCCCCAAAGCGCTTGGTCAGGTTGGCCAGGGTTGATTCGAGCGCTTTGTCACGGCCCTTGTCTGTGTCGCGGCCCTTGTCAGTCATCACTGTGATCCTCATTCGTCGGGAAATGCCGGTCTGATCTGGCGTCGAGTCTACATAGCCTGGGCCAACTCTGCCACCTGCGATTGATGGGCCGGCGGAACAGGTGCGCCCGGCGCCTCATCCTTGTCGCGCGTGTGACGGCTATGGTATAATCGCAGGCGCAGTGGGGAGTCGCCAAGTGGCCTAAGGCAGCGGCCTTTGGAGCCGCCACACGCAGGTTCGAATCCTGCCTCCCCAGCCTGACCGCCCAGCGATCCTTCCTTCAACGGATCGCTTTTTTGTTGCCTGGCGGGTGCCGCTGTACAAGGCTTGAGGTCGCTTGACAAGGGATCGGCGCTGTGCTACAGTACGGCTCACTGAACCAGTTTGTTCGCCTGGCCGCGCCCGGCAGCCCCGCCGGAATGCGGCGCTTGTGTTGGTCGATCGATCCCAGGAATCAGGAGAATTACGTTGGCGAAATCACGCAATGATCAGCTTGTCGAACGGCTGCGCGATTTGCAGATTACCTCTCCCAACATCGAAGCGGCGGTGATCGTCAGCGTGGATGGGTTGAGCATGGCGTCGTCGCTGCCGGCCAATATCGAGGAAGACCGCGTGTCGGCGATGTCGGCAGCCATGCTCTCGCTGGGTGAGCGCATTGCCAGCGAATTGGGACGCGGCAGCCTGGATCAGGTGTATATCAAGGGCGAGCACGGCTATGTGATCCTGATGAGCATCGGCGATGCGGCGGTGCTGACGGTCCTCGCGCGCGAGCAGGCCAAGCTGGGCCTGATCTTCCTGGATATGTCGCGCGCGGTCAAGGAACTCGAAGCTCTGGTCTAGCCAGCACAGTCGTCCCAAAGCTGCCTTTATCCGTCCGAAACAGACCAACCGCGTCCGGCTCCGTTGGCGGCGCGGTGATTGTTGTTCGCAGCCCGTCACTAAAGGGCGCGTGTACATAGTTCTGCACACAACCAACCCACAAAGGGGGCACGGTGACTGACAAGTCCCGGATTTTGATCGTCGAAGATGATCTCGATCTCTCCGAAATGCTGGGAGCTTACTTCCGCGTGCAAGGATACGAAGTGTCCACTGCCGCCTGGGGCGAAGAAGCGGTCCGACTCAGCCTCGAAAATCCGCCCGATCTGGTCGTGCTGGACATTCGCCTGCCCGATATTGATGGTTATGAAGTCTGCCGCCGCCTGCGATCGCACCGCCGGACACAGGTGGTG
The DNA here is from genome assembly GCA_034429275.1 of Anaerolineae bacterium. Classification (GTDB taxonomy): domain Bacteria; phylum Chloroflexota; class Anaerolineae; order Aggregatilineales; family Aggregatilineaceae; genus DAOUFU01. The sequence goes on from DAOUFU010000211.1 coordinate 12,334, forward strand.
CCGATCCTCTTTCTGACCGAGAAGCGCGATCGAGTCGATAAGCTGGTCGGGCTGGAACTGGGCGTGGTAGACTATATCACCAAGCCGTTCGACATCCAGGAACTGCGGCTGCGGGTGCGTAACGCGCTTCGGCGTGCCGAGCAGACCTCGCTGATGAATCCTGTCACCGGTCTGCCAGAAGGTGAACTGGTTGATGAAAAGCTCGCGGCAGTTTTGATCAGCGACTCTGGCTGGTCTGTGATGTTGATGACCATCATGGGGTTGGATAACTTCCGCGAGCTGTACGGCTTTGTGGCCTCCGATGATGTGCTGCGCGCGGTCAGCCTGATGATGAGCAACGCGGTTCGTGAGGTGGGTCAGGAAAGCGATTTTATCGGTCACCTGGCTCCGCACGACTTCGTCATCATCTCCGATGCCGAACACCTGGCCGCCATCCGCGAACGGATTGAGGCGCGGCTCAAGCAGTCGATGGAGTATTTTTACCCGCTCAAAGATCGGGACAAAGCTCGCCTGGCGATGCAGGAAAACCGGCTCAAGTTGGTGATCGGGCAGGTCAATCATAGCGACGGCCCCTTTGCCGACCTGGAGGCGCTCAAGAGCCGCGTACTCCGCTCGCGCGTCATGGAGTCCTGACCGCAACCCGCACGCACCCTTGACGAAAAGTACAAGCGCCGGGCATAGGCCTGGCGTTTTTGTTGCTGTGCCAGGGCGGAATCCCTCACCGCATTCTGGGCTATAATAAACTTCTGGAGCGGTTGAGGTGGTACAAATCTATGGGGGTGATCAGGTGGCTAGAGAGCGAATTCTGGTCATCGAACAATCGGCGGATGACAGACGCTTTATAGTCGAAAGCGTGCTGCGCCCTGCCGGATATGACGTGCTGGCGGGCACCGACGGCCTCGAAGCGGTTACGCTGATCCAGGACCTCGATCCAGATGTGATCCTGGCGGGCAGCAACCTGCCAGGGCTGAGCGGACTCGACCTGCTGCGTACTGTCCGCACAAAGAACGCCCATGTCCCCATCATCCTGCTGGTTCGCGATGGGTCCGAACAGTATGCCGTCGAGGCACTGCGCGCCGGGGTCTCCGATTACCTGATGTTGCCCTGCACGCGCGAACAGGTGCTTGAATCGGTAGACCGGGTCCTGACGCACTACTGGACCATGACCATCTCAGAGGCGGCTCCGGCGCAACTGCTGGAGACTAACCGCCGCCTGGAAGAGCGCCTGCGCGACCTGGAAACACTGGTCAAAGTGGGCAAACGGGTCACCTCGCGGCTTGATCTGGGCTATGTGCTGACCCAGGTGGTTGAAGCGGCAGTGCGCCTGGCTGGTGCCGAAGAAGGCACGCTGCTGCTGACCGATCCGCCCACCGGCGATCTGTACCTGCTGGCGTCGTCCAACAACCCGGCAGCAGTCGATGGCACGTTCCGGCTGCCGGTGTCCGACAGCCTGGCCGGGCAGGTGGTGCAGACGGGCCGCCCGCTGGTGATCACGGGCGAAGAGCTGCAGCGCATCAAGACCCACTATTATTTCCGCAACCTCGCCTATATCCCGCTCAAAGTTCAAGATAACGTCATCGGCGTGTTGGGGGTCTCTAACCGCGAGACGGTGGGCAACTTCGACGAAGCCACACTGCGAATGCTGACCGTGCTGGCTGACTTTTCGGCGATCGCAATAGAGAATGCGCGCCTGTACACCATCACTGAACAGGAACGCCGCAAGCTCGACGCGGTGCTCAACCACACCGAAGACGCCATCATCATCGTTGATACAGTCGGGGCCATCCTGTTCTGCAACCCGGCGGCGTGCGACTATTTCCAGGTGAATTTTCCCGCCTGCCAGGGGCAGTTGGTGCGCAACGTCTTTGCGAATGACGACCTGCTCGATCTGCTCGAAAAAGAAGCCCAGCTTGGCCAGAGCCGTGCCGCAGAAATCCGGCTGTCCGATGGCAAGCGTGTACTGAATGGTCACCTGACGGTGGTAGAAGATGTCGGGCGCGTAGTGGTGATGCAGGATATCACCCACCTGAAGGAACTGGACCGCATCAAAAGCGACTTCGTGACGACCGTCTCTCACGATCTCCGCTCACCTCTGACGGCCATTCTCGGCTATATCGAACTGCTCAGCCGTTCCGGGCCGTTGAATGCCAACCAGAGCCAGTTTGTCGAGCGCATTGTATTTAGTGTGCAGTCGATCACTGCCCTGCTGACCGATCTGCTGGAATTGGGCAAGATCGAGGCCGGGTTCGATCATGACCGCGAGGCCGTCTCGATGCGGCTCATCGTCCAGTATGCGGTCGAAGGGCAGCGCCACTCTTGGGAAACCAAGCACCAGGTGCTGGATGTGCAGATGGCAGAGGACCTGCCGATGGTGATGGGACATCCGCAGCGTTTGCGCCAGTTGGTGAATAACCTGCTGGAAAATGCCATCAAGTACACTCCCGAAGGGGGGTCCATCGCTATCAGCCTGGAATCGGAGAGCGACTTCCTGGTGCTGCGCGTGACCGATACCGGGATCGGCATCCCGCAGAAGGACCAGCCCTATATCTTCGACAAGTTTTACCGCTCCGATGTAGCGATTGATCAATATGAAGGGACGGGTCTGGGCCTGTCGATTGTCAAGGGGATCGTCGATCAGCACGGCGGGCGTATCTGGGTGGACAGCCGGGTGGGGCAGGGCACCACATTCACGGTGATGCTGCCTGCAAATGGGGCTGAGCCGGCGAGTGAGCATTGAACCGGGCCAGGGGACTGTATCGTTCAGCCCTGCGTTCCCCCGGAAGCGACTATGAGTCGCCGCTTTCTGCCAGGCCCGCAGCGACCAGGCGCTGCCGCAGACTGTACAGCGCGTTGCTCAACTTGTATTCTGTGCCGAACAGGCTGCGGTGCATTCCTGCCTGCCACACCCGGCAGGTGACTCCGCCACGCACCGGGTTATAGCGCAGCACACGGTCGAGCGTGTCGGCATCTCGGCGGGCCAGCACTGCGCAGATGCGCTCCGTCGTGCGCTGCTTCACCTGCGCGATATACGCATCCAGCGCCTGCTCATGGGACGGCCCCACCACCAGCCGCAGCGAATCCGGCAGCACGATATACCCCCACAACCGCCCCGGCGCGTCACCTGCGCAGGCGTCCATTTCGCGCGCAACCGCCCGCACCAGCAGCGGATCGGCCAGCAGCGGCGGCGGTGTGCTCGCATCCCCGGCCAGGGTCAGAATCACCAGGGCATAAAGGTCAGGTGGTCGAAAGTCAATCTCATCCCATAACATGATGAGTCAGTGTGTGTTGGGTGGGCATCCTCTCTGCATGTCTGCCTATAACTATACCCTCGTCAGGCGCGCGCGGGACAATCAGTTGTGGTGTTTTTGCAAGCGGTCCGGTAGAGTAACGTGCTGGCGCTGCTGCGCCCCTGTGATCCGTAGTCTGTGCCTGATCGAGAAGTGACCCCAGGACGTCGCATGAGTATTCCTGCCGCCGAAGCTCCCCTCGCCGATCGCGCGCCGTCTGCGCACGAATTTGCCCCGCCCGAAAGCATGGCGCGCGCGACCGGCGTGATCGCGTTGGGCAATGTCGCCAGCCGGGTGCTGGGCCTGGCCCGTGAGATGCTGCTCTCGGCGCTGTTTGGGGCGGGCGCAGCGGTCGATGCCTTCAACCTGGCGATCATTGTGCCGCGCGGCCTGTACGATTTGCTGATCGGTGGGCATGTCAATTCGGCGCTGGTTCCCGTGCTCAGCGAGTATGCCGCGCGCAAAGACCGTGACGCGCTGTGGGGCCTGGTGAGCGCGCTGCTGGGTCTGGTGGTCATCGCGCTGGCGGTGCTGATCCTGGTGCTGGAAGTGTTCGCTCCCCAGGTGATTGCCCTGGTGGCGAGCCGCGATGCCACGCCCCAGGTGGTCGCCCAGGCCACCGATCTGCTGCGCGTGACTGCCCCCGCCCTGATGTTCCTCAGCCTGTTCGCGGTGCTGTCGGGGCTGCTCTATGCGCTGCGGCGGTTCACGTGGCCGGCCTTCGCCTCGACCGTCTTCAACGGCACGATCGTCATCGTCACGCTGGTGCTCTACCGCCAGTTGGGCATCACCGCCGCCGCCGTTGGATGGCTGGTGGGCGCGGTAGTCCAGCTGGCGCTGCAAGCGCCCGGCCTGCGCGATGCTCACCTGCGAATCCGGGTGCGCGGCGCACTGTCACATCCCGGCGTGCGCAAAATCGCGCTGCTCTATGCCCCGGTGATGGCCTCGCTGGTGCTGGATGTGCTGGTCAACCGCCCGTTTAGCTACAACCTCGCGTCGGGCACCGGCGAAGGCAGCATTTCGTACATGAACTGGGCGACAACGTTGCTCCAGTTCCCGCAGGGATTGGTGGCCATCGCGATTTCGGTCGCCATTCTGCCCACTCTCTCCCGCCAGGCAGTTCAGGCCAACGAACCGGCCTTGCGCGATTTCAAGACCACGCTGGGGCAGGGCTTGCGCCTGACGATTGTACTGATCATCCCCGCGGCGGTGGGGCTATTTGTGCTGGCCGGGCCGGTCGTCAGCCTGCTGTTTGAGCATGGCAAATTCGACGCGGTCGATACCGCCCACACCGCGCTGGCCCTGCGCCTCTATGTGATCGGCCTGCCGTTCGCCGCGCTTGATCTGCTGCTGGTCTTCGCCTTCTATGCGCGCCAGAATACGCTGACTCCTGCCGCCGTGGGCCTGTTGAGCCTGGTGGCTTATATGGCGGTGGCGTTGGGGCTGGTGCGCTGGTATTCGTTTTTTGCGCTGATGGTGGCCGATTCGGTCAAGCATCTCATACACACTGCCGTCTCAGCTTACCTGCTTGGGCGGGGGATCAATGGCTTCGGTGGCCAACGCCTGACCAGCACCCTGGCGCGCACCGTGTTGGCGTCAGCGGGCATGGGCCTGGCGACCTTTCTTGCGGCGCTGCTGCTCGAAGCTGTGCTGCCCCCTGGCCTGGGCGTGATCGCCCGGCTGATCGTGGTAGTCGGCGCGGGCGGTGTGGGGCTGGCCAGCTTTGCGGCCCTGGCATCGTGGCTGGCGCTGGACGAATGGCGCTGGATGCGCGACCTGCTCCGCCAACGCCTGGGCAGGAAATAGTCTCTCGCCGAAGCGCCGATCAGCCGCCAAAGTGCCGGGCATATTCGGCATCGAGCAGGGCCGCGCTCAGATCGGGGTGAAACAGATCGCGCGAGGTGACGCACAGCCCACCCATCGTCGCGCCCAGCCGCAGACTGCGCACCAGGTCATCTCCCCGCAGGTACCCATGCAGCAGCCCGGCAAAGAACGCATCGCCCGCGCCGTTTGAATCCACCAGCGGGTAATCGGTCAGCGCGGGGACTTCCACCCACTCGCCGCGCGAGTCCAGGGCGGTCGCGCCTTGCGCCCCGTGCGTGCAGACGATCAGGGCCTTTCCGGCGGCGATCTGCTGTTCCATAAAAGCGCGGTAGCCGGGCATGGCATCGGAACTCATGGTCAGCACATCGGCCCCTTCGATGAAATCCCGGTGATAGGGGTTCTGGCCGTCGTAGTCGTGGATGTCGCACCACACCGGCTTACCCTGCCGCCGTGCAAGCGGGATCAGCCGGCGGCAGTAGTTGCTCAGGTTGAGCACGGCCAGGTCGCTGGCCGCGATCAACGCTTCCAGTCGCGCCAGGTCGAGCACCGGCTCGAAGGTGGCATAGGCGACATAGATCGAGATGCGCCGCCCATACCGATCCATCAGGTTGATATGGCGCTGGGTGCCTTGCGGATCCAGGTCGTACTGAAAATCGAGCGCCTCTCGTTCGAAGCAGGCGCGCACCGCCGCGCCGGGCGCATCGTCTCCGATCAGCCCGTGCAGCGTGACATTATAGCCCAGCCGGTTGAGATTGAGCGCCTTGCCCGCCGCCGTGCCGCCCACCGTCTCATAAAATCCCCGGCTGAAGAGGGTCCCCGGCTGCGGGGCCGGGAACTCGTCGAGCGCGATCATGCCGTTAAACGTGACATCCCCGGCGATGAATAGTCGGGTCATGGATCACCTCATGTTTCGCTCATCCACAATGTCGCACCCTGGGGCAGCTCCGGCAGCGGGAACATGCCACCGGTCACCTCGACCCGCTGCCCGCTGAACACTTCGCGGAAGCAGGTGCCGTCGGCGATGCCGCCATGGGCCACCGCCAGCGGCGAAGCCGGGCGCGGATCGGCGCTGCGCTGCGCGATCACCAGTGCGCGACCGTCCGCCCCCTCACGCTGGTAAGCCAACAGGTCCGGCTCGACGGCCAGGACCTGCAGCCCGCCGCGCTGAAGCACGCGCGATTCCTTGCGCAGCGCGATGATCTGGCGGTAGAACGTCCACAGGTCGCGATCCTGTCGTTCCTCGTCCCAGATCATCGCCCCGCGCGCGCCGTCATGCGGGCGCGGCACATTCATCATGCCGATCTCATCCCCATAGTAGATTCCTGGCACGCCGGGTAGCGTCATCTGGATCACGACGGCCAGCCGGTGCAGTGCATCGCTGCCGCCGACAATCGACCGGATGCGCCAGGTATCGTGGCTGTCGAGCAGGTTGTACTGCTGGAGCGTGGTGATCCACGGGATCGCGGCGCGGTGCAGTCGCCAGGTCGTTTCCAGCGCGGCGGTGGGATAGGGAACCGGCGAACGCACCTGCTCATCCAGCCCGATCGCGCCGGTGACATAGCCGCGCAGCCAGTGCCACAGCGGCAGAGTCAGCCCCAGGTAATTCATCACGCCGTCCCATTGGTCGCCCTGCAACTGGGGACTCGCGTCGTAGAAGTTTTCGGCGATCAGGGAAGCGGCCGGGCGCGTGGTTTTGACCGCCTGCCGGATTCCGCGCGCGACTTCGGCATTCAGTTGCTGAACCTCATCCTGGCGGCCCAGCATATTGCCCACATCGATCCGCCAACCGTCGATGTGGTACGGCTCACGC
>DAOUFU010000212.1:0-1619 GCA_034429275.1 Anaerolineae bacterium
ACTTCCCCCGCCCCGCTGATCACCCTGGTTCCCCCCACCCTGCCGGTGACTCTCATCCCATCAGCCACGCCGCCGCCATCGGTGACCCCGACACCGCCGGTGACCCCGACACCGCCGGTGACCCCGTCACCGCTGCCGACCCTCGCGCCCACCCGCACCGCCGCCGTTGTCCTGCCGCTCGATGACGGCAGCGGGCGACTGATTGCCGGCACCAGCGGCGGCGGTCAGTCCGCCGTGACCGGCGGCCCTGTTGTGCTGCCGCAGTCACTCTATTTCCTCGCGCCCGATGCGGGCGGAGTCAGCCAGGTGTTCCGCCTGCGCGCGGGCCTGCCCTCGCCCGATCAGGTCACGCTCAGCGCTACCGGCGTCATCGCCTACGATCTCGCGCCCGACGGCGCGCTGGCCTACATCACGCCCCAGGGCCTGCTGCTCGCCAGCGGCATCCCTGTGCTGCCGCCCACCGAGAATCTGCCCACCCTGCCCCAGGCGACCGCGCTGGCCTGGGCACCGCTCGGCGGCTGGCTGGTCTTCACCGTGCAGACCCCCGGCGCAGATCAAACGCCCGGCTCACACCCGGTCGATGGCGTCTGGCTGCGCAGCGCCGACGGCAGCCTCGTCCGCCTCGCCGCCAACGATTACAGCCCGGAGTCGTGGCGCGCCTTCACCGGTCCGCTGCGCTGGCGGCCCGACAGCGCCGCCGTCCTGGTGCGCGACCTGTCGGCCCAGTCCGAGCCGCGCTGGAGCGTCATCTCCATCACCGGCGGCGGCCTGATCCCGCTCTGGAACGACTCCACCCTGACGCCGGGCGCGTTCACCGATGCCTTCTGGGCTGCTGATGGCGCGTCCGTCATTGCCAGCGGCGCGGGCCGCCTGCTGCGAGTCACCCCGTCCCCGCTCAGCGCCCAGGTGCTGCTCGACCGTTCGGCAGGCTATTCCCCCAGCGCCGCCCAGCCGCGCGCCGACGGCGCGATCGTCTTCACCGGCCAGCGCGAGGGGGGCCCCGTCCAGCTTTATGCCCTGTTCCCCGGCCAGGGCGCGCCCACCGCCCAGACCGACGGCCTGATCCCCGCCGGAGCCTCGCCGGGCACCATCGAAGCCGTCTGGGATTCGTCCGGCACCCAGGCCGTCATCGTGATCGCACCTGGGGCGGCAGAGCCGGGCGCGCCGGTCTTCGGCGAACCGACCCTCCGCGATTCCGGCAGCATCCGCCGCGACCTGAGCGCGCTCACCAACGGCCCCATCGCCGCGCCCCAATGGGCACCGCTGTTCAAAGTGGGCGACCGCGCCCGCGTCCAGAGCGGTGAACCGCTCAACCTGCGGGGCACCCCCAACGGCGCGGTGATCGCTGCGCTGAACGGCGGCGTCGTGGTCACCGTGCGCGACGGCCCGCGCGTGATCGACGGCGTGACCTGGTGGCAGGTCCAGACCGCCGAGCGTCTCACCGGCTGGGTAGTGGATACCGTGCGCAACAGCCAGGGCCAGAGCGTACCCACCCTGCTGCCCGTGCCATGAGCCGGTTTCCCCCTGCGGGGGCAAGGTGCATTTCAGATGAGTTCACGCCCTGCATCCGCGGATGCAGAGCATCCGCGGATGCTTAAGCACTTTGGAAAATGGATCGG